>NZ_JAKJSE010000040.1:0-47063 GCF_050336585.1 Enterovibrio makurazakiensis | reverse complement strand
GCCGTACTCATCCTTGGTGTGCGTAAAGGTCGCTACCGGGGCGAACGTTTGATTGCATTTGCACCTTCTAACATTCCTTTCCTTGCCCTCGGTGCATGGATTCTGACCATCGGCTGGTTTGGCTTTAACGTCATGTCAGCGCAAACGCTGGACGGCATCAGCGGTTTGGTCGCCGTGAACACCTTGATGGCAATGGTTGGTGGTATTGTTGCTTCACTCATCGTCGGTAAAAATGACCCAGGCTTCCTACATAATGGCCCTCTAGCCGGTCTGGTTGCTGTATGTGCGGGTTCTGATCTTATGCACCCAATTGGTGCGTTATTCACGGGTGGTGTTGCTGGCGCATTGTTTGTCTGGTTGTTCACCTTGACACAAAACCGCTTCAAGATTGATGACGTGCTGGGTGTTTGGCCATTACACGGTGTGTGTGGCATGTGGGGTGGCCTAGCTGCTGGTATCTTCGGATTAGAAGCACTGGGCGGCCTTGGTGGCGTTAGCTTTATGTCTCAGCTCATTGGTACCATTGCAGGCGTTGTCATCGCTTTCGTCGGTGGTTGGATTGTTTACACCGCAGTTGATAAAACCGCAGGTATTCGTATGACAGAAGAAGACGAATACAACGGCGCAGATTTGGCAATTCACAAAATTGCTGCAACATCAGAAGACTAGTTACACGCTTTAAACACACCCATTGAAACATGATCAAAAAGCCCATCTCAGTATCTGAAATGGGCTTTTTTGTTTCAGGCGAATACTCGACAAGTTAAGCCAAGTTCAGTAGGTACTTGCTCTTGAAAGTCGCTGTGATGTGCGGTTAACCGTGTTATTTTGGCAAGAAATGAGATTGATAATATTTTGGCGTAACGGCGAGTTTCTTTTTAAATTGACGCTGAAAGTGTGCTTGGTCCGCGAAGCCAAGTTGTAGCGCGACATCAGCAATATCATTGCCCGATTTCAGCATGACTTTGGCACGCTTAATTTTCTCATCCATCAAGTATGCATGCGGCGGCAAACCAAACTGACTTTTGAATGCTCTGAGCAGTTGATAACGACTCATACCCGCTTCTTGCGCCAAATCTTCGAGTTGATGGGTGTGGTCAATGTCATCTAACAGCCTCTCACGAATTTGCATCAATCGCGGCTGTTTTGTCATTCGACCTACCTGTTCTTGTCCCCATTTACCCAGCATGGCCTCGATGAAATCAAACAGGCACACTTGCGCTTGTAATGCACTCGAATCAGATTGTAATGCCTCGAATAAGGCTTGAAACCGTCGTTGAATATCGGGATGGCGCTCTACATCGTGCAAAAAAGGGGTGTAGTCTGATGTATCTCGTTGAAGCACGTCTCTTTGCACGTCACCCATTTTAAGCGTATCAACAAACAACATGCTGTAAGACCAAGTGCCTTCATGTGGATTACAGGCGTGCACATCGACCGGGTTGATCGTCACCACATCGCCTCGCCCAATTTGATGGCTATGTTGACGATTACGATAATTGGCCTGCCCTTGGTTAATGATGCCAAACGAAAACTCGTCATGAGAATGCGCTTCATAACAAGCATGGCTTTGGCTAGCGACTCTCAGTTCTACCCAAGGCAGCACGGTGCTTTGCTTGAAACTGGCACTGATGTCCTTTTTCATTGCTGTCCTTTTTTTGGTGAGCAGTTTGGTGAACAATTAAACACATGTTATCGAGAACGATTTTCCTTATGTCCATATCATTACCACAGAAACTGCCAACAACCCACCCATCACGCGATTAAAGTCACGTTGCTGTTTTGGATTCTCGAGACGCGTAGCGAGCACCGTCCCCAACGCTGCCCAAACACCGACACCCACCAAGCACAAAACCAATGACACACTCGTGAAAATCAGCAGATATAGCGCCTCATCGCCGCGCCCAACCACGAACAAACCGACACCAGACATGGCGACCAACCACGCTTTCGGATTGAGTAACTGTGTTAGCGACCCGGTCATCAATCCCGATCGTATTGATGGTGAGGTTTTCATAGACGTTGTGGGCGCTGTGAAGATTTTGTACGCCAAGTAGAAAAGGTACGCACTTCCCCCCACTTGCATGACCCCTTCCAGTTTGGGTAGAACTTGCAACAAACCGTTCATCACGCTGCCTGAACAATACACCACAAATGCATAGGCCAACGACGCCCCCAAAACATGCTTTGCTGCCTCCAACATCCCCGAATTCGCTGCCGTACTGGTCGCTAGAATATTCACTGGGCCCGGTGTTACCGCACCGACGAAAGCAAAGGTCGCCATCGCCAAAATTACACTTTCCATATCGTACTCCTGTTTCGATTGAACCAGCGTATGGCAAATCAGCGTCTGGGTATTGAACGATATTGCAGCAGGTCAACGAGCTCTTTTAACTTGTTGATCAGCAAGGCTGATTAAAACCTTCTCATGATGCGTCAAATCTATTCGTTGAATCACATTCCAAAGGTGATTTGCGGATTATCCTGAGCGCTGTTAATTACGTGAATTGGTCGTATATGAATGCCCTCTTACTTGTTGGTTTAATTGTATTAAATGGACTTTTTGCGATGTCAGAAATTGCTCTGGTCGCATCAAAAACCAGTCGCCTCAAAAAGCTTGCCGTAAACAGTAAAGCAGCGGCGGTTGCTCTCGTACTGAAAGAAAATCCAAACACCTTCCTCTCTACCATTCAAATCGGTATTACCGTGATCGGCTTACTTAGCGGTATCGTCGGTGAAGCCACGTTATCGGTGCCGTTTGCTGAACTGATGGTTCAAAACGGCATGGATGCAGAAACCGCCAACGTGTTATCGACGGCGTGTGTGGTGGTGGGAATTACCTATTTCGCGATTGTAGTGGGTGAGTTGGTGCCAAAACGCATCGCGCAGTCTAACGCCGAAACCATCGCTATCGTGGTTGCGTTCCCAATCCATTGGATATCTATTATCACGCGTCCTTTTGTAGTGGCACTGAGCGCCTCAACACAGATGCTACTTAAACTGCTTAGAGTCGACCAAAACAACGATGACCTCGTCACGGAAGATGATATTCAAGCCATCGTCAATGAAGGCTCAGAGTCCGGTGCTATCGAGCCGCGAGAGCAAGTGATGATTCACAATATTCTTCACCTTAATGACCGACTCGTAGGCTCTTTGATGACACCACGACGTGACATCGACTTCCTCGATATCGATCAACCGATCACTCAGATACTTAAGCGAATACGCAGTACCAAGCACAGTGTATTTCCTGTGTGCCAAGGTAACCTAGACAGCGTAATCGGTACGGTATCAGCCAAAATGCTATTGAGTACAGCCAACGAGCTATCAACCATCACGATTGGCAAACTTCTCAAACAGCCTTTATATGTTCCCGAGTCTATGAAGGGACTCACCTTACTCAATCACTTACAAATGCATAGTGCAGAAATGGCCTTCATTGTTGATGAATATGGCGACATCCAAGGTCTCGTGACTCACTATGATTTACTAGAAGCTATCGCTGGCGAACTGTCTTTGTCCCCTCAAGAACAATGGGCTAAAGCGCTGCCTGAAGGTGGCTGGGTGATGGATGCGCTGATCCCTATCAGTGAATTCAAAAGCAAGTTCAATGTGCCACGCGTAAACGGGGAGGAGAAGGAAGGCTTTCAAACCCTCAACGGCATGTTAACGTGGCGAGCTGGGCATCTTCCTGTTGAAGGTGAGATCATTCATCACGATCGATGGATGTTCGAGGTTTTGCTAATCAACCACAACCGAATTGCACGCGTAAAAGTCTCTGAGAACATCCAAATTGACGAAGCAGTTAGCTAAATAGGCAAGAAAGGTCAGGATAAAAAAGAGCCCGGCACCCAAGGAGGAAATGCCGGGTATGGATAACAGAACCGAATGAAAAATACTGTTATCAAAGGAGTGTATTCACGCTAATGCCAACTCGAAAGGCCCTCGCGCAGATGATCACGACAACAAAACAAAGTGTCCGTTAGCATCAGAAAAATGAAGCTTGTTGGCGTGGAACTGGAGACCAAGATGATCGCCCGCTCCCACTTCACTTTCAACAGCGGTGCGAACAATCACTTTGCCCAAATCATCGCAATCAACAACTACATAGATATCTGCACCTAGGTATTCAGTCACATCAATAATGCCTTGTCATTTTATCCACCGGCGAGCTTGCCCGAGTTGTTAGGTGAAGCGGTTGACGTGTTTGCTGTTTAAAGAAGTCAAAACGAGTAGCTAAATAAAAAAAAGACCAGCAACATGCTGATCTTTTCGTTTTAAGATAAAGGCATTTAGAATGCTACAGCTTACGCCCTAGCCTTTTTTCAACCTGCTTCTTTTCCCATTCTGGGCCAAAGAAATTGAACACTTCAAACGCGCTTAAACCATGGGAAACAATGCCAATACCCCAACCTAACGCTGGCCACCACGCCCAAATGTACTCAGGGCTGGTCATGTAGTTCAAAATGAACAACCCTGTAATGACAGCGGCATAGGTGATCAAGTGCGAGTAAAAACCTTTGATTTCTCGAACTTGGTTAAGAATTTGTGTTTCTTCTTCCGTAATTTTAACGTCTGCAGTCATGTCGGGCTCCGGTATTTTTTGAAGGTCAGATACTTGAAGTTCAAAAACAGCAGCCAAAGATTTCAATGATTCCAGTCCCGGTTTATCACCGCGCTCAATCCGTTGAATGGTACGAACACTTAACCCACTCATTTCAGATAGTTGTTCTTGAGACCAACCTCGCTGTAACCTAAGTTTTCTGACAATCATCATTTAATCCTTTCTGCTGTGTGCCCTTTAAATCTACAAAAAACAGGAGGACATTCACCACGACACGGTAGTGTCACTTACCCGACAATACTTTAAAAACATACATTTAGCACTGCGCATACAAGGTTTCAAATTTAGACGACAGCAATGCGACAAAAAGCCGACTCATAAGTAATGAATAGAAACCGACGCGAAAACTACAGGCCCAAACGCGCTGAGAGCCATTCGGCAATATCCTTTATCTGAGGCATACACACTTGGTGCTCCATCGGGTACGTTGACCAATTTGGTGCAAACCCAGCGGCCATCAAATCATCTCGTGCATCTTCACCCATCGCAGGAAGAACCACAGGATCGTAACTGCCATGCATGATTTCAATGGGAATGGAGCGATTTGCGTTCGCATATTCAATGGTGTCAGAGGTTGGAAAGTATGTAGACAATGTCAGCAATCCAGCTAATGCTTTCGGAAAGCTCAACGCCGCTTGATAGGCCACGGCACCACCTTGCGAGAAGCCAGCAAGAACAATGCGTTCAGCGGGAATACCACGCGCGATTTCACGCTCAATCAAAGCAGACACTTCTGACGCTGAATCAAGCAACTGCCCAACATTCAGCTTACGTCCTGCACCCATTTCGAGAATGTCATACCACGCTGGCATCATCATGCCACCATTGACGGTAACAGGAATAGATGGCGAATGAGGGAAAATGAAACGAACTGGCGCATCTTCAGGTAGACGCAATTCAGGCAGGATGGCTTCAAAATCATGACCATTTGAACCCAACCCATGCAACCAAATAACAGCTGCACTGGCTGTGATCTGCGGTTCAACTTCTACGCATTTGAGCATTTTTCTCTATCCCTGTTTTTGTCATTACGTTGGTTTACTTCGGAAAGCGAATTCCATGATGATTGAACAAGAAGTTACACACTTCCTTCTTTTTCAATGACGAGTATACAGGTTCCTCCTTGCGGATATGTCACCTCTTTCTGAGTTGAAGGCACAGCTTCTCTGCAATTCATTGGCAGACGTTATACCCCATCAACCTAAAGATGCTCGATTTCAGAGGCCATCAGTGCGAGTTTACTGAATCCTGCATCTTCAGGTTGTTTGGGGATATATATTTCAGAATAAGAGCATGATGATGATGAAGAAGGATGCGGATTAAAGAGATAGAGATTTGATTTCTTAGCCGTGTTGAAAACAAATGACTTACGTCGCACGTAAATTACGTGCGAGCGTACAAAGAGTTAAGCAGGTGTAGGTAGTTCAGTGCGAACCACACTACCCATAGGCACGGGCACCATGATAGAGCGCCCAAGCTGCCCGACTTCCATGGCGATAGGTCGTGCGCCTTCGCCATCAACCAAGATACCCGTCATGCCTTTGAGAGGGCCATTAATCACTGCCACCGTCGCACCATTAACAAGGTTATTAGCCAATGAGGTGACATCATCATAGTGATACAGAATGGTTTTAATTTTCACGATGTGTGTTTCAGGAATAGCAGCTAGGTAGTTGCCATTTCTGATCAAATGCGAGAAACCAGGTGCGAGTTTTACCTGCTGTAAACCTTCAGGCAACGTGCGCACAAAAACATGAGATTTAAACAAAGGTTCATACGTCGTTTTGGTTTTAATGCCCACCATGGTTCTGATAGTTCGGCGTGGCAAATAAACGTCATACCCTTTTGCTGACAAATGTTCGAACAGAATATTCTCTGAATGATCATGGGTATAAACCGCATACCAACGATAGTAATGCAATGCTATCTCTCCTAACATTCCAAGCGTTGAAATGGCCGTCAAAGGCCAATAAGCAATAAGCAATAAGCAATAAGCAATAAGCAATAAGCAATAAGCAATAAGCAATAAGCAATATATCGGTGCAAACACAAGCCAACAGAGTCAAGACTTGCTTTGCGATACAAGATCGTTGCGCGGAATGCTCGACACCCACGAACGACGGTACCAATAATGAGCGCGATACTATCGCTAGTTACTCAGTGAGGAAAGAAAATTAGCGAGTTGTTGAGAGAAGGATTTTTCCTAGCCTAAAACTCTTGGTCGACATCACGATGACGAGGGAAACGTTGCGGTCATTCTCACCTTGTTTGGTGCTACCTCGCAGTCATTCTATGTTGATGATGAAGCGATTGAAATACCATTTAATGGCTAAGCATCCACCAGCGATTTGGTGAGGAAATGCAGAGCCTGTTCGTCTGCGGGGAAATCGTTCAGTGTCATTCTGTTTTGATAGCCTTTCTTTTCGTAAAAAGGTTTAGCCTGAAAACTGAAGGTATCCACCATGGCTGACTTGCAACCCTGCTCAATGGCAAGGGCTTCCATTCTCTGCATCAACTCCGTTCCCACCCCTTGCCCGCTTAAGGAGGGATCGACCCAGAGATAAAGGATGTGCATCCAATTCCCCCATAGGCGCGAGATAATACCGCCCATGCGAACGCCATTTTCATCCAACGCAAAAATGCCTATTTGAGTCTCTTTGAGGTGTTCAACAAAAGGGTCGTTAAACGCACGCAGCCCCGCTCGAACATCCTGAATGTCTTGCTCTGTGGGATTGGCAACGATTTGATATTCCATCATTCATCCTTGAGTTTGACTTCAGTTTTTCTGGGTAGGCAAATAAAAAATGAAAGCCACATGATGGCTCTCACTTATACACAAACAACCGGGAGATACAGGATTCAGCGAGGTTGATTGGGAAGATATATTAGGGCATTTTCTGAACGATGAGAAACAACTATTTCGGCAAAAATATGCGAAATAACGCGCCTTCTTCATCACTCAAATGCAGGGATTTTTTGCGCGGACGAGAATAACTAGATGCATCATCCAGATCCCAGTGGGGAGACTCCACTCCATCATCGATAGCCATGGAAATCCCAAGCGCTTTGAGCTCATCCAAGTCTTCTGATTCTTTAACGACATCGCCGCTCAGTACATTTACCAGCTTCATACTGCACCTCTCGTCAGGCATTTCCTTGTACCCAAACAACCTGAAAGCTCAGTATTCAGCAAATTTGGGCACTAACCTAATATCGAAGCTAGCAGAGAAATATGACAATCTCGCGAATCATTTATTACAGACTCAGAGCACGCTGTTACGACGATTGATGATCTGCAGAAATCGCTTGCTTTAACTGTTTGATCCGCGTCTCTTTGTATCCAAAAATACCAAACATTGCGACAGTCACGCCGATGCAAGTATAAAGTTGAGTTTGGGAGTAAACGTCGAAGTTTGAAAACAAGAAAAACAGCATCAGTGCCATCAAAACAGCCTGAATGACCCAACGAGACTTATCATTAAAGTTAAACGATTGACCATCTTCATCGATTCTAACATGCACGCGCCCTACCAGAAATCCAAGGTTTATCAGCAACCCATCGTTATCTGTCGCTTCTTTGTAATCAATGCGGTTTAACGCTAGGTATTTTTCCAGACCTTTCTGATCCATGTATTCACTCTCCTCAATCGCAAAATGGCAGGACACAACAACCTAGGCTTCACAAAAACAATGAGTTCACAACAACCTAGGTTCCCTGCTCGCACTGATAATACCAGAAGGATACACGGGCAACAGTGTCTAATGCGCAGAACACCCTCTAGGGGGGCGCATAAAAAAGTGAGAAAATATTTCACCCCTTTCGGCGACTCGCCCGTTTATACCGAAAAACCTACAGAAAAAAGGAACGGTATATGAAGCGAAATCAAGTCTCTATTGCAGTTGCTGCAGCTCTCACAGTGATCATCGGTTGTTCAGAATCCACCAGCGACAACACACAAACAATCGCAGATTCATCCACTCCAATCATTCAAGAAGAGATCATGGTGGAGGTAGCGGAAGAAGCAGATGTCATGCATGTGATGCCATCTCGTCCTGCGGCAAAAATGGCCTATGCCCGTGTTGGGCAAAATCACCTTTCGGTCATGCCAATGCCAATCGCAGACTCCTACTTTGAACCAGAGAATCGAGATAATTACCTAGACACGCCAAGCAATGGCACAAAGCTGGTGGCGACGTCACCGCTTTCAACCTTTTCAGTGGATGTTGATACAGGCAGCTACGCCAATGTCCGCAGTTACCTCAAAATGGGAAATAAACCTCCTGCAGATGCGATTCGCGAAGAAGCCTTCATCAACTACTTTGACTACCACTACGCCACACCAACTACCAAGGTGCAGCCGTTCTCTGTCAATACAGAGGTCGCACCCGCACCTTGGAATACAGAACATCAACTGATACGCATTGCCCTCAAAGGCTATGACATTCCAGTTAGCGAGCGAAAAGCGTCAAATCTGGTATTTCTGGTGGATGTCTCCGGCTCAATGAACCAACCCAACAAACTGCCATTGCTGGTGCAGAGTCTCTCGCTGATGGTGAAAAACCTCAGTGCCAATGACAACGTGAGCGTGGTGACTTACGCAGGTAACGCTTCTGTCGTGCTTAAACCCACAAAGGGAAGCGAGCAAACCACCATCATCAACGCACTAAAGAGCCTGCAGGCTGGCGGCGGTACATACGGTGAAAGCGGCATTAAACTCGCCTATCAACAAGCCAAAGAAGGTTTTATTCGCGAAGGGGTCAACCGCGTAGTATTGGCAACAGATGGTGATTTTAATGTAGGAGTCACCAGCTTAGACGCGCTAAAAACCTTGGTGGAAGAGGAAAGAGAAAATGGCATTTCGCTGACGACTCTTGGTTTTGGCCGTGGTAACTACAACGATGCCATGATGGAGCAACTTGCAAATATCGGTGATGGCAACCACGCCTACATTGATACCCTGCATGAAGCGCAAAAAGTGCTGTTGCGTCAGATGAGTGGCACGCTACAAAGCATCGCGTCAGACGTCAAAATTCAAGTGGAGTTTAATCCGAATGCCGTCAAAGAATACCGCTTGATTGGTTATCAAAACCGCCAACTACGCGACGAAGATTTCAACAACGACATGGTCGATGCAGGAGAAATTGGCGCGGGACATACTGTCACTGCGCTCTATGAGGTCACCCTTGTGGGCAACAAAGGCCGTATTGACGACCTTCGCTATCAGCAAAAGCAAGCAACAAAAACAGGCTTTGGTGACGAACTGGCACAGGTGAAAGTCAGATATAAACTGCCAAATGAAGATCAAAGCAAGCTCACAACGTATCCAGTGAAGAGCCATACTGGCAAGCCAGCCTTCACAGAAGCGAGCTCCGACTTTCAGTTTGCTACCGCAGTTGCTGCCTTTGCGCAAAAGCTCAAGGACAATCACTACGTGAATGGTTTAGCCTACAGTCAAATTGCCGATATCGCCCGAGAAAACCGAGGAGACGACCCTCACAATTACCGCGGTGAATTTATCACCCTGGTGGAGATAGCTCAAAACCTTTAATGGACAGCCTAAGTTTTTAATGAACAGTCTAAGCGACGAAAACTTGATGGTGAACTTCAGCGAAGGCGACCAGCGCGCCTTTGCTGAACTCTACAAACGTCACAAAAATCCGCTTTACCGCTACTTCCTACGGCAGCTTGGCGCGAGCCAGCACGCCCGTGCAGAAGAGCTGTATCAAGATGTGTGGTATCGCGTCATTGATAAAAGGGACAGCTACACACCGGCCGCCAAGTTCACCACTTGGCTCTATCATATCGCCCATCATTTGGTGATTGATGAGCACCGTAAAAACCTTTCGTCAGACAACTACGCCAAATCCCAAAACGATGAACAGCGAGATACACCCGACATGGACGGCGATAAACATCAAGCCATCAAATCCTGCATGAGCTTGTTAGCGCCCTTGCAACGCGAAGCTTTTTTACTGCGCCACGAAGCGGGGTTTGAGCCCGCACAGATTTGCGAGATCGTCGGCGCGAAAGCAGAAGCCGTGAAAACCCGCCTTCGCTACGCGATGGAACAATTAAGAGACTGCCTGACGAAAAAACTGGGAGAACGACAATGACAGCGCCATTCAAAGATGAAGACATCGTCGCGCTGTACAAGGAAAGCGCGACGGAAATCCCAAGTGAAGCCTTGAATAATCGTATTTTAGGCTACGCACAAGCACAGACTCGCAAGCGCATTCCTTGGTGGACGTATGCAGGAATTGCCGCAACCGTGGGATTTATCGCCTTGCTCGCGCCGTGGACATGGGTCGACCAAAGCCTTCAATCTCCTGCTCATATTGAATTGATGGAAGCACCAATACAAAAGCAGAATCGCCAGCAAGCAGACAGCTTAGAAATCGAAGCAGCGGTTGAAGCCACCCTTGAAGCCGATGAGGCTCCCGTTGAAGAGCAACTCATGCTGAAATCACTGCCTAGCGAAGCATCTCGGTCAATGGAGTTCCAACGCGCACCTCAGGCCAAATCCAGCGCGAAGATGAAGGTTAAACTCAACCCATTCAAAGAAGTGGAAAGCCTGCTCGCAAAGGGAGAGAAACAAAAAGCCATCACATTGCTTAAAGAGCAACTGGACGAGCAGCCAGAGTTACTCAGTGAACTGCCATTGCATCTAAAACGTCTTCTTGAGGAGGAATGATGAATTCAGATAGTCATCTCAACACGCCGCTAGAAGCATCCGAATTCGTTCTTTGGTGCGGGCAGCCTCGTCAGGGAATGATCAGTCGCGAAGGTGACAACATCAATATAGGTTCTATATTGGTTTTGGTCATGCTGGGACTGCCATTAGTTATCACCGCAGTCATAAACATGAATAGCAGCTTATCGAGTATTTCGGCAGTTTTCGTTCTGGCGTTGACCCTTTATTACTTTTTATATGGCAACAAGACACATGACAGGTTAATCCGAAAAAATACCGTCTATGCACTGACTAATAAGCGGGCAATCATTGAACGCTCTGGCACCATCCAATCTATTGAATTCACCCCTGAAACAAAAATCCAAGTCACACGATATTATGGTGCGTCCTACGGAACGATTCGTTTTTGGACAGGAAAAGAAAGTAAATATACAAAATTCCTACTCGACATTAACTCCGATGCAGCGAGAGAGTCTGCTCGACATTTTAGCAATGATACTGTTTTTGATTGTATTGATGATATCGATATTGTCTGCGATATTCTGCGTGAGGACCTTAGTTTGTCTGATGTCTAGCTAAATCCCCTCACATCACCCTAGCTTGATTTTCTATAAACCCAGCCGCGCTAATGCCCGGTCAAAAAATGGAACGAGGAAACACAGCCCTGCGGCGAATACAAGCGAACCAAATAGATCGATCGGCCAATGCATGCCTAACCAAAGTCGGCTCATGCCCACTAGCCCGGCCCACATTGCCAGCATCACAGCGAATACTCGATAACCTTCAGACAATAAAATCGCACCCCAGAATATCGCCGCGCATGCAGCGAATATTGTGTGCCCAGATGGGAACGAATAGTTCGTCTCCCCTTCCCAATGCGGCAATCGCCAGTCACTCACGCGCTCTTTCACCGTATCAATAACATCTACTCGCTCACTGCTAGACAATGCATAGAATGCAGCGGCAGAGTCAACTGAGCCTAAGTCCTGCAAGACATAAGTGTAAGGGCGAGGCTCTTTGGTAACGGATTTCAGTACGGTTTTAGTCACGAAGCTTGCGCCAAGCACAAAGGCAAAACATGACAAACAGACCAACACACGCGGGCGAGACCACCGAAGAAAAAATGGAATACTACAGAGTACTGCCGTGGTGAACAAAAACCCTTTTGAGCCCGCCGACCATGACACAAAAGAAAACATGGCACCCAGCGTGTTATTGACATCACCGACAAACGAAAAGCGCGTTGAAACAACCGCAGATAAAGACAAAAGCAGGCAAAGCAATACAGTACATATCAATCCGTATTTTTTCTGAAAAACCATAAATAGGGCGACCCTTTGCTTTTTAAAGACAAGATGAAATTGGACGCTCAGTCTACAGGCGTGCGAGCAGCAGCGTGTAAGAATACGGTGAATTCTCCGCGCATTACTGCCTAAAACACGCTCAGGTGACATCATGTCTAAGAACACATCACTGACAGTGTTATATATCCGCCCCAGTCATCACTCAGCGCGAAACTTGATACAAATGCCGGCAACAAGCTAATGTAGTACGAGCATACACAGCTCAGGACACCCCATGATTTCCCGCTACGGCTTCATCATAAAATCACCGGATTACCAGAACGATCAGCATCGGTCTGTGATTGAATCTCCTTTGTTTCGTTCAGAAATTCTCGGCGTGAGTTCAGATGAAGAAGCAATAAACGCAGCCAGACAGCTCATTACCAATGGCGCTCAAGTGGTCGAGCTTTGCGGTGGTTTTGGTCAAGAAAGTGCCGAGAAGATCATCGCTAGGTTAGACAGCGATATTCCTATTGGGTATGTAGGGTTCTCGGAGCAAGAGGCGGAAAAGCTCGGTGGGTCAGCTTAATATGTTTATACCCGAAAAGCCTGAAGATGCAGGATTCAGCAAGGTTCATGTTGTTTGGGAAGATGTCATTCAAGTCATGAGGATGTAAAAAGCCCTCAAGTGCTGAGGGCTGAAATATCGTTTATCGTTTTATCCAAGCATCTTGCCAGTTAGTGCCCACACCCGGCTCATAAGCACTTGGCGCTGCACCACACCAAAGGTTGTAAGGCCACGGCTTGCACTCATAAATATCGTTGTTATTCACCACGGTATCACCTGCTACATACTGGGTTCCCGCAACATAGCTATCCCCAGTAGTTGGTGGCTCAGGCTCTACAGGGGGTTCAACTGGCGGTTCTACAGGTGGCTGGACAGGCGGTTCAACAGGAGTGGTGACACCGCAATCAGCCACGCCTATTTCTTCCCAAGGCCCCCACGGGCCGCTCGTCGAAGGATGTTCTCCCTGCGTCCACCATTTGGCTTTCCACAGCTTTCCGCCCCACGTTGCCGTGTCTTTTGGAAGGTATACAGTGTCTTCCTTCCAATCTGTTGAGCAGTAACCTGAGGTAGGATTGGCCGTTGCTGATACTGTGGCCTTGTAAACGGTGGTTGTTTTATCAACTTCAAACGTCATGGTTGCCGTTGCTGTACCCACTTCGGACGCACCAAACTCAATAGCGACCAGACAGGACTCATTACCTTGCAACGTCGTGTTTGAACACGTGTCTTTGGCAATAACCGGAGGTGTCGCAACACCCGTACCTGAAACGCTTAATCGATCAACAGTGAAGGGCGAAAAGCCCGCATTTTGGACAGAGAAACTGTGTTGTTTGGGTTCTCCAACGATGAAATCTGACAGGACTGTATTCTCGTCAAATGCCACGTGAACTTTGTCGCTACCACCAACAACAATGTCATCGACAAAGGTCTTAAGCGCCGCAATATCACTGTACACACCGTATTTTCCTGGACGCGCACAGCCTATTCCCCAGCTCACAATGCCTAACTGTGTTACGTTGCCGCCTCGATTGATCACGATTGGGCCACCGCTATCGCCCTGACAGGAATCAATTCCACCTTGAGGGAGTCCCGCACAAAATGAAACACCACCGATAGACGTGTAATTCCCGCCTGCCAGACGGCACTCAGCATCGGAGACCAACGGTACATCGACTTCCTGTAAAACAGTCGGTGAACTCCCCCCTTCTGCAGTACGCCCAAGCCCTGCAACGGTTAGGGAATCACCATCTGAAGCATATTGATACAGCGACCCGCTCGCGATATCGACCGCCGTCAAACCTGCAGGAGCACTTGTTAATTTAAGCAGAGCAATGTCATTCGCCAAATTCGTCGTATTAAAGTTTGGATGAATATATATCTGTGACACATCGAGCCGGGTACCATCGGTGCCGTTGTAACGAGTCCCACCAATTTTAACCGCAATATGATTTGGGGCGTCCGTGTCTACACAGTGCGCTGCCGTCAAAACGAAACCGTTGCCAATATAGCTTGCGCCACAAAATGACCGGTTGCTGTTTCGGTTCACTATCTGGGTATAAAACTTCCAATCCGCAGGATTAGCATCAGTGCCACCAACAATACGTGGTGATACATCAGCAGTGTTGGGTGTTATTGTCTCTGCAGCCAAAAGACATGGCGCCATCATAGTGATGGTCAGCGCTATTTTTATGTTTTTTTTCAATCGTTGCCCCTTGCAATATTCGCGAGCTTTATCGCTCCTCATTAAAAGAAGCAGAGGATTCACGGCGCTAACAACATGAAGGATAAGAGTCTTTTCTATTTGTGAGTGGTGTTATAACTCCCCAAATAATATCGATTACATTTCCAAAAATTTGGGGAGGGAACAACAAATGCCTGTCAAATCGTTCACGTTAAATCAACGAATGTTGCAATAAAACTGGGAGCGTGCGCATCGCAAAAAAAGCAGAGCACCTTTCGTCACCTGCTTTCTCTTCCAACACTCAACAATGCCATTCATGTAGGCTCGCCTTCGTGCCTTTTTGCTCATAAGTCATTCGATTTACCGCAACTTTTGCCAAGCACTGTGAGTTTTTGCAATCTACTGTAATGGAACGTAAATTCGGTATTCATGCGCTGACTCCCCTCGTAACATGCCCGAAAAACAACAACAGCCCTCAATGAAAACAGGCGGTAAATCTCGACTTTACATAACGTAATGATGATTTATTGCACGGGCATATAAACGGACACTTGGAGCTTGCGCATGTCGACACCCACTCAAAACAAACCAAAAACAGCGTTCATCAAACGATTCATGACATTTATCGTTAACTTCCCGCCGTATTTGTATTTTCCTGTTAAGCAGAAAGCACAAGAAAAAACCAACAGTGACGGAGTAAAATAAAGCGCCCAACCGGAACCAAAAAGCATCGACTATTCGGTGCTTTTTGTGTTTGTCAGAGCGCCATTTACATGCAGGGGGACACCGTCAGTTCAGATCACACACCTAGAGGAAGGCCATCAGGTTATTTTGCTTTAAGTCATATTGATATGAAGCTGAAATGTAATTAGTCAGAGTTATATCGAGAAGGGCTGCAATTACACCAATCAAATTAGTCTTATTATGCAACTTATTGTTTATTGGGCTGCATTTTTTTAACGTTAAGGCTAACCATGAAGCTAAACCAATACTTCGTAGCAGCATCGTTGTTGCTATCGAATGTTACAGTGGCATCGATAGATTTGCCCCATCCAACGCTAAAGCTATCGGAATCGCGATCTTTACTTCCAGGAAAGTACGTCGATTTCTCTGAAAACTCTGATGGCTATCCCTACCACGACTACGTCCCAATGGACGCTTCGTTAATCCTTGAGAGTGGGAGTATTCTGAATGAATACATTTTCACATCAGGCTATGAGCTCTCAGCTGCGAAAGCGAATGCGGCGTTGGATAAAGATAGGTTCACCTCATCAGAGGTTGGAATTCATGACTTTTATCCTCCCTACTTTGTAAAGGCTGGTCTGAAACCGACTGTTTATTTTCAAGACTTCTACAATCCATTTTGGAATCAGACCCCTCACGCCAGACAATACTGGCTCTATTACATCAATAACATTTGGCTAGGTACCCACATCTCTGACTGGGAATCAGTCGCCTATTTCTTTGATAAAGACTCAAAGCCTGTTGATGCGGTCTATTCCACCCACTATGAAGCGAATAAATACAACTGGTCCAACGTGAATAAAGAAAGCGGTTCGCCACTTATTTACGTTTCTAATGGTGGTCATGGTAGCTACGCACATAGCGGTGAAACCAAGTTTGGCTCTCCTATTTCAGCGACCGATTACCACCGAGGTGAGAAAGAAACAGTCAGCGCTCCCAACGCTATTGCTTTGAACTCCTCACCGGGAACCTCTGTCTTGAACTTCTCTGCACCATGGGGAGCAAATGGCGACAGCAAGGCGCCTCATGGCCCGAGATTGAGGGTAGATAAGGCGCAAAATGGCTGGTTCATAAAAGACTCATATCTTGCGAAAAATCCATATAAAAACTGCGAACTTTATCCGAACGTAGAAATGTATGGTACATCGATAAACCTACCAGAATATGGCGTTCCTATTATTGAAAGCCAAGATCGAGCTCGCTCAAAAGAGCGAATTCAAGAGCTCCTCAATTTTGGCCCGCACCGCTGGGCATCCGGTTACAGTGAAAGTGACAATTGTGACCCTATCGCATTACCACAGCCAGTAAGAGAGCTTGAGTTGTCTTCGGTTGACCAAATTTCTGTGAAGTGGGAAGACATCACTTCCTCAGATAAACCATTTGGCTATCGCCTATCGTTCTACCATGATACAGAACAAGGCTCTCGCATTGTTTCCACCATTTTACCTTGGCTGGAAGCGTGTGCCGATGGCATTTGTTCATTTGACGCCACGTTTGACGAATATGTGTCAGCGTCTTCGTCAGAACCGCTTTGTGTCGATGTAGAAGCATTTCACCCAGGTGGAAGCAGTGACGTTGTTTCTACCTGTGAAAAGCCTTCCGTGGTGCTGGTCGTCGACGATACTGGCAGCATGAGCAGTGAAATCAATCTGGTTAAAAACCAACTGACTGCCTTCCTGCAAGGTTATGAAGACGGTGAAGCAATGTACCAATTGATCACATTCAAAGATAACGTAGCCAACCGCAAAATTACGCGTCAACGCGCTGATATTATCAGTGCGGTCAGTTCAATCTACGCCAGTGGTGGCGGTGATTGTCCTGAAAGCTCAGGCGCAGCGCTTATCAAAGCAGCTGAAACAATGGCTGAAGGAGCGTCAGTTATCTTTGTTACAGATGCTTCGTCAAACTCGCTCGCCGACCTCGCTCGTGCAAAAAGTGAAATTCTGAAAAAACGAGGGAAACTGACCACTTTGCTCTCACGGACTTGTGACGGTTCAAGTGCAAGCGCTCGAATGGCGCTAACGCAAGCAGAGCCTCGCTTACTTCGTGCTGAACCTAAAGCATTTAGTGCTTCATCAACTTTTGATGGTCTCGACTGGGAGTCTGACTTTGGGTTAGAAAACGGACGCGTCTTGATTGAAAATGATGCGAACCAGTTGCGATACATTGGATTTGTTCAGGATGACAATCATACCGACCGTATTGATAACTTCCGAGTACTTGTGAGCGCAGGCAAAAAGACCCTCAACGTTAAACAGCTTAACAATTTCGGTGTTAGCTTAAACGTGCGGGTTGTCGAAGCTGATGCAGTAACCAATAGAGCACAAGATAGGGTAAGGGCGAATTACAATAATGTCCGTCAATGGATGTGGGATTTTGAACAGCTAGAAACAGATAACTTGTATATCGAAGTCACCGCAAGTTCAGTAAGCTCGACACCCACAGAATATGTTATTGAAGTCATTGATAACCCGTATGTTGGGCTGAATGACTACGAGGTGTATTCAACATTCACTAATGACGTCAATGGCAACTTCTATTACGTACCTGAAATTAAATTCGGTGACAGCACACGCTTTGCCGAAGCACTAGAAGAGGCACTCAAAGCAGCTCTGACTCCAGTGATTTCATCCGTATCACCCAATATCCTAGTCGCCAACAATAAAGGCCAAGCGGTCGATGTGAAACTGCTAAACGTCAGTTGGACTGGCAGTGAATCAGTAGAATTTGGTGACGAAACGGGTTTCCGTGTAGCAGGTACATTGAGCGATTTCAGCGGACAGCTAGCAACAGTGAACTTCAATGTTGCTCGATCTGTCGAGGCAAAATGTTACAACCTCTACGTTTCAGGTACTGACTACATGGTTCAGTCAGACTGTGTGCTGACGGTAGAAGAAAGCCCAATAGACATCTATGGCTTGATGACTGAATTGCGAGATCTCGTGAAAGCGGCAGATATCTTTGATTCCATCGAAAGCATGCTGCTTTATCGTCTTGATATCATAGATGTTCATATCGCAAATAGTGACTTCCCTGTCGCGCAGAGCTATCTCGCCGAGTTCAACCAGTGGATCGCAGCACTAAGCGGCTTCCTTATCCCAACTGAAGATGTTGAAGCAATGACAGCAAAGGCAAATGAAGCAATTGCAGAGCTTAACTTGCTGTAAACAAGCTTTAAATGACCAATAGGCGCTAAATACCCAGGAGACCAGTCGTGGTGAAAATGAAAGAAAGTCGATGGATACTACTTTTCATATCACTATTGCTGGTCTCTTTTTTTTATTGGTTCGAGTTTCAGTCCAGGCTAGGCGAAAGCATCCTATTAACAGTTCTCAGTGTAGGAACCCCAGTTTATCTCTGTTATTACCTTAAAAAGGCCAAACTGCAATGGTCGAAGCACGTTATTCAGGTCATTGCCAGCGCAACAGGGGCAGTAATATGTTTACATGCATTACTGGCTGTTTTTGCTGGTTTAGAAGAAAACGCCATACAGGTATTTACAGCCTTAACTTATCTGGCTGTTTTGCTTTTGCTTTGGTTGGTTGTCATGGTCACATTACAATCTCTCTATTCCGTTGTAAGAGAAAACCCTATCTTCTCAGCGGGTGCTTTGATAAGTGGGTTCATCTTCGTATTCATTCTTAACATTCCTCAAACCATTGGCAGAGCATTACTCCTGGTTGTTCAACACCAAACGATCTCATTACAGTGGTATGAGCCTCTTTCCCTCATTTTTCTGGTTCAAATGGCTTTGGCCGCTTTTCTTCTACCTTTTCAAATAAGAATAAAGTGGACAGCCAAACAACGAGAAAACACATTGCCCCTCTTGGCAGTCTCCGCTTTGGCGATAAACGGCTTGATCGGTGCGGTGACGGTGTTTGCACTGTATTTTCAATAAATCGATTGTTAACACATTTCAGATATATCAAAACTACAAGCGACCTTGATATTGAACACGCGTAGGGATGTGGGAAAACGAGTTAGAAGTCGAACCTCAAGCATTGAACAAGCCGACTCGGAACTGAGTCAGACTGGGCACTAACTTTCAAACTTTGCCAAAAACCACTCCAATCGGGCTTTGGTAACTCTCTGATTATTCGTATACCAATCGTCATTGGCCTCTGCCCCTGATAAGGAATGGTCAGATTGTATCGCAAGCCATTCGACAAATTCAGATTTCGAAATGAATGTTCTGACAATGCCGACATGCTCCCCGCCTGGTTGATATTCGGTACCCAGCTGCCAAGTCAGCCATTCATCGAAGTGGGTGTAATGAATAAACTCTCCCTCGCTAACAAAACCAACACCACAATAACCATAGTGAACGTAATCAAGCGCTTTTCCTTGAATTAGCTGTTCATAGACCCTTTCAGCGATGTCACGTCCGAACTGTTGGTTTTTGTTCACGGTTTTTCCTATAAAAAGGTCATCGAAAGCAGAATATATCACTCTGATATAGAGGTTATTTTTGAGCTTGTTCACAAACACTCACAATCTCAACAATCCCGCTCGCCATATTCTCGCCACAATTGATCACCACATTGCCAGCCTGTGACTTCGCTGCTTTGGTTTAATGTCTTCTCGACTATCACTGGCTCATCAATTCGCAAGGAAGACTCATGACGGAATTACTCTTCGGGCTATTAGCCCTCTTGCTGCTCGCCATTTTTGGTTTTGGTGCATTTGTATTAGTAAAAACGGGAGTAAACCGATTAAACATCAATCTCGATTTACCAGAAGTACATGCGCGTAGTTCTCTGCTATTAAAAGGCGTGCTGGCTTTGACCCTTTGCTTACTGGCGATCGTACCGCTGTCCATGGTGCATGATATGGCGAATGAGCGAGAGTATTTGTACAAAGATGTGGTAAATGAAATTGGTCAGTCTTGGGGAAGTGAGCAAACCTTAGCTGGGCCAGTGCTGGTGCTGCCTTACAGCTACATTGTTGTGCAAGAGGTAGAAACCACTGAAGGTGAAGTGCGGGAACGTCGTGTTCGCCATCACGACGAGTTAGTCATTCTCCCGAAAAACCTATCATTACAGTCGGGCTTGACGCATGATTTTCGCACAAGAGGTATCTACCAGTCGTTGGTGTATCAAAGCGTGATTGAAGGAGAAGCACAATTTGCTTTTGACCTTCCGACGATTACAAACCTCGAGCACTTTTATTTTGACGCAGCGCGACTGGCATTTGGTTTGTCCGCTAACAAGGCGATTGATGGCGTCGATGTGTTTGAAGTGACGGGTGAAGGGGCGACTTCCGATGCAAGTTTAATGTCAGGAACAGGGTTAAACACGAACGCATTACAAAGGGGCTTTCATCGCCCTGTCTCTTTGGCTGAAACACCAATGCCGTTTACGCTACATTTTAAGCTTCGCCTTCGCGGTTCGCAGGGTATCGGCTTTTTGCCTTTGGGCGAGAGTTCAACATTCCAACTTCATACAGATTGGCCACATCCAAGCTTTAGCGGCGCGTTGCCCTCAGTACGACACATCAACGAAGGTGGCTTTTCGGCAGAATGGGACATCAGCCATTTAAGCCGGAACTATCCGCAAGTTTTTGTGGATTCTTCCAACGTGAATCTAGAAGAAGCCAATGCCTATACTCAGTTGTTTCAGCCAAACACACACTACGGAAAAATTGAGCGATCACTCAAGTACGGCCTGCTATTTGTTGCCCTGACGTTTATCGTCTTGATGATGTTTGAACTCGGCGTGAAGAAGGACAACACACAAAGTTTGTCAGCGCTGCAATACGCCATGGTCGGCGCTGCCATGACACTGTTTTATCTGGTGCTGTTAGCACTTTCTGAACACATGAGTTTCACTATGGCATTTTTGGCGGCGGCGAGTATTCCTTTGGTCAGCATTCCCGCGTATGTAGGCAGTGCCACGGGCAGCGTGAGAAGAGGCGTGATAATGCTTTCCATGCTTATAGGTTTGTATGCTCTCTTATATTCCATCCTGCGACTCGAAGATTACGCCTTACTGATGGGCAGTGGTTTGTTGGTGGCTGTGTTGTTGACCTTGATGTTTATGACGCGGAAAGGAGGGTAACCGTCAGAATGGAAGGAGGGTGGATAATGGCTATAGAACAGATTCGAAATCCACAATGCCGCCCTCTCCTTCTCAATATATTTCACCATAGATCCCTATTGGGATCATTGGCCTCGACCCACGCGTCGTCTTCTCTCGCTTCTAAATACAACTGCAAACCGTTGTATGTAGCGAAAGCGACTGCGCCGCCTAGGTGTTGGAAATCATCAAAGTAATCATCTTCAAGTGGGCAAAGTTCAGAGAGCGTATGCGCGCCTTTTTCCATCGCCCATTGAATCGCGAATGTTGGGGCGATAATGCCTGACACCGTGACTTCGACAATGGACTGGTTTTGGACGCTTTGGGCAGTTCGAATACGTTCGGCTTCGCGGTCTTCCGCTTCTTGAACGGCAATATCGTCGATGATTTGAGTACGACGAGCAGGCGAAATTCGTTTGTTCAATTTGGCGATTTTCAAGGCGTAATCAAATCGCGTCGGTGTGACTATCTCAACCAATTGTGTGAGCAATTCTTTATCAACGCTTGTTCCGCTTACAAAGAATTCAATACACGTACTGAGTGAAGAATAGCGCATGCCGTTGAATTCAAAACCGCTTGTGTCATCCATGTCGTCTAACGGAAGGCCGTCGACGATCAGTGGCCAACCTTCAAACGCGATTCGCTGTTTGGCGATTTCATACATGTGCCATGCACTTTCACCAAAACCGCCCAGAATTGATCCTGAAAACTCGCTATCTTCAAGCTCTTCTCTTGTCCAGTTTTCGCCGATGGCAAGATGCTTGGTGTATTTCGAGATAAGCGCTTGTTTAAGATGCGCACGTAACCGCCAAATCGAATTGATGTCACGAGGGTGGCTAAACGCATCACACTCTTTACATGCAGGTAGAGCCAGCATCGGATGTTCCACGCTTTTGTTAGCTCGGCGAGGAAATGGCAGGACTTTCGAGGCGGGCTCACCACAAAACCAGCAAATATGACGCAGGTTGAATGGAATATCTATCAATGAGTGTGAGTCTAATGAATGTGAGTCAGTATGCATGGCGGTTTTTACACGAGAACGAATCCCCGCAGTTTACGTGGTAATCACGCCAATGTATCTACAGTCTGCGTGTTGAATCCCGCATTGTTATTTTGGCTGACAATGAGAGGATACGGTTTGAGACAAAGTATCCCTTATTCAAAGTATTGAAAGGTGAATAAAATTCCTGTGAGATAGAATGACTATTTCTACAAGAATTTGCCTTGAATTGAACGCGCTGATAGCCTCTGAAATCAAGTATCTTCAGGTTGTTTGAGTGTATGCTTCGAGGCAGACCACGAACCATGGATAACACATGCAACTGATTAAGATCGACAAAGCACTTTACCGTTCACGCTTAAACATGGTGATTGTCGCTTGTATCGCGAGCTTAGCAATCTCAAGCTTGGCGATCTCTCAGACGTTGATTTACCTCTTCCCAGATGAATCTGGCAGCCATTTTCACTGGAACTTACTCGGTGTCATTGTCAGTACTGTGGGCTTGGTGGCAACGCTACTCAAACTAAAAACACACCCTAAAATGCGCGAAGTGGCCTATGTTTGGGATCTTAAACAAGCGTTAAACCTAATCTATCGTAAAAACCGAAAACTGCTTGCCGCAGCCAAAGAAGGCAATGCTGATGCCATGCTGGCGCTACAATTTAGCTACGCAGGCTCCCGCCAGTTGTGGCAACTTGATGACAACACCATCACCATGAGCAGCCTCAATGACGCACAATCAAAGCTTGATGAATGGACTCAGCAATACAATGTGACGTTAGATATTACGAACTATCGCTCAGAATCACTAAAGGCGTTTTGATCGAAGGCGCCGAGCACTCTAAGGTTTGCCTCCAACGGTGATTCAGCATCAACACAACGTTGAATGAACACCAACAAGTAGAGGCCGCCTTTCTGATACTTCACTAAAAATCAATGATTCCCCCTCCCTCAGCCCTTGAAAGCGGACCCAATCACCTCCATTTTCATTCACAGTGAACCTCTGCACCGTCACGCGGTCTCAAACAGGTCAATTTCCTTTGTTTTTGAATATCCAAGGACAAGAATATCTATGTTATCTGATACATTTCAACGCCTTAATGCTTACCTGCAAAGTCAGGTTATCGGCCAGCCTGAACTGGTTAAACAGCTTCTTATCGCTTTATTGGCTGACGGTCATATCTTGGTGCAAGGGCCGCCGGGGCTAGCAAAAACTCGCGCCGTCAAAATGCTCGCGGACTGTATTGAGGGTGATTTCCACCGCATTCAATTTACGCCAGATTTGTTACCTGCCGATTTGACGGGCACAGACATTTTCCGCCCTGAAACTGGTGAATTCACCTTCCAGCCAGGGCCGATTTTCAATTCTTTATTATTGGCTGATGAAATCAACCGTGCCCCCGCCAAAGTGCAAGCAGCCATGCTTGAAGCCATGGCGGAGAAGCAAATCACAGCAGGTCGCAAGACCTATGCTTTGCCAGAGCTGTTTTTAGTAATGGCAACGCAAAACCCCATTGAGCAAGAAGGCACGTACCCCCTGCCAGAGGCTCAGCTTGACCGTTTTTTGCTGCAACTGAACGTGGAATATCCCAACGCCGATAGCGAACTTGAGATCCTTCGTCTTAATCGCGGCGAAGCCCAAGGCGTGGAAAAACAAGAACCCGTGCTGCTGAAACAGGACAGTATTTTCGAGGCGCGTCAGGCAGTCCTTGGCATTCACATGGCTGAGGATGTTGAGAAATACATTATTCGTTTGATCATGGCGACTCGTGAACCTCATCGCTACAGCGATGATTTAACCGCGTGGCTGCAAATGGGTGTCAGCCCTCGAGCAACCTTGGCGCTTGATCGCTGTGCCCGTGCACACGCTTGGTTAGCAGGTCGAGATTTCGTCACCCCCGACGATGTTCAAGCCATGGCCTACCCAGTGCTTCGTCACCGCTTGCTATTAAGCTATGAAGCACAAGCCGAAGGCATTGCCGCCGACAGCGTGGTGAAACACTTGATTGAGCAGGTCGCCAGCGTATGAGCCTGACAGACACCACCGCGGTTTTGCCTCCACACTGTGACGGCGTCAACGTGGGTCTGGCTGAGCTACTGCATTACCAGAAACAAGCAGTGCGCTGGCTTCCGCCTGCGTTAAGCATTTGGTCGCAGTTAAGCGGTCAGCACGGCAGTCGCCAGAAAGGGCGAGGCATGAATTTTTCCGAGGTGCGCCCTTATCAATCTGGCGATGACATTCGCGCCATTGATTGGCGGGTAACAGCACGAACCGGAAAAACCCACACCAAGCTGTTTACCGAAGAGCGTGAACAGCCCGTGATGCTGATGGTTGATCTCAGTGCCAGCATGAAGTTTGGCTCGCAACTTATGCTCAAATCGGTGCAAGCCACCCATTTTGCCAGCTTGCTCAGTTGGTTGGTGGTCAGCCAGCAAGATCGCATTGGCGCGGTAATTTACAACGGAATCAAAGTGCGCGAATGCAAGCCTACGGCAAGACGACAAGGCACATTGCAGATCATCCATGCGCTAATGGAATCCCATAAAGAAATGCTGGCGGCGGAAAGTCACGCTGCATCCAACGAAGGTTGGCAAGCGGCGCTTCGCCATTTGCATCATTTGTGCCCCAAAGGCAGCGAGATCGCCATTATTAGTGATTTTTACGCCCTTTCACAGCACGATAAACGCAGGTTGAGTCAGCTTCGCCAGCACAATCGTATTCAGTTTGTGCAGATATCCGATCCTCTCGAACAAGGGCAAACCGCGTTTCGTGGTCATGAATGGGTCTCTGACGATCGCAACACGGCATGGCTGGATTTTTCTGCCCGTAAAACCCGAGAAGGGTTAGCGCAGCAATACCAGCGCCACCAGCAATTCATTGCTGACATGGCACGTTCCTTGGCGATACCTCTGCATACGATCAGCGCCTCACAGCCGTTATTGCAGCAGATTGGCAGCACGCGACGCGCCAGTGTGCGCGCCACGAACACAACACTAGGTTAAACACGATGAAGGCATTGTCATAACCATGACGAACTCACCCTCAAATGCATTACCACTGGCTGACATACAGCTCCAGAATGCCCCTGGGCTCTGGCCGCTCGCGTGGGGCTGGTGGTTACTGATTGTCGCGTTATTAGCAGCGGTATTGCTGGCTGCCATTTTACTGCGCAAAAGAGCGCAACGCGTTCAAGCTAGAAATGAAGCGCTCGTTGAACTCACGCAATCAGACTCTCTCTCCAAGATTAACGCGTTGCTAAAACGCGCTGCTTTGAGCTATTTCGATCGCGATCATGTCGCGAAGCTGACAGGCACTCCATGGTTGGCATTTCTCGACAGTCAATTGCCCGCCACAAAACACAGCTTTATGGCTCATGACGAACTGTGGCAAAAAGGCATCTTTGCCAAAGAGGGGCTAACAGATAGCGAACTGGCTCAGTGCAGAACCTTGGCGGCACATTGGCTCAAGCATGCGCTACCGCCTAAAGCTTCGTTGAACGTAATCAACAGCAAGGAGGCAAACCATGTTTGAGTTTGTCTGGTGGTGGGCGTTCATTCTGCTGCCCTTGCCCTTGCTCGTTTATAAACTGGCCAAGCCTGTTCCTACACCTGCTGCCATTCATTTGCCGCGCTTGCCAACAGGTTTGGGTGGTCAACACCAGCGCAGCCGTTTTAGGCCCATCATCATGACCTTATTTTGGGTCAGCTTGGTGGTCGCAGCTGCACGACCGATTTGGTATGGCGACCCAATACAAATCCAACCCGAGCATAGAGACATGATGCTGGCAGTCGATTTATCCGGCTCAATGGCGATGGAAGACATGGTGATGTCCAACGGCAGCACCACAGATCGCTTGTCTGCGGTCAAAGATGTGCTTGCGGATTTCATCACTAAACGCGAAGGCGACCGTGTCGGCTTGGTGCTGTTTGCCGATCATGGCTATTTGCAAACGCCGCTAACGCTTGATCGCAATACCGTGGCACAACAACTCGAACGCGCCGTGTTAGGACTGATTGGCGAAAGCACTGCCATTGGTGAAGGGCTAGGTGTTGCAACCAAAACCTTCATTGATAGCCAAGCCCCGCAGCGAGTGATTATTTTGCTCAGTGACGGCGCAAACACCGCGGGTGTGATTGACCCATTGGAGGCAGCGCAACTGGCGAAAGACAACGATGTGACCATTTATACCATCGGGGTCGGTGCAGACAGCATGATTCAGCGCAGCTTTTTTGGTTCTCGTCGCGTGAATCCTTCGCAGGACTTGGATGAAAAAACGCTCACCGAGATCGCCAAAATGACCGGCGGTGAATACTTCCGCGCCCGCGACCGAAAAGAGCTAGAAACGATTTACCAACTCATCGACCAGTTAGAGCCTATCTCGACCGTCCAACAAACATGGCGACCACGAGACGAGCTGTTCCGCTTCCCGCTTGGGCTTGCACTGGCGTTGTCTGTCGTCATCGTTGTACTAAGGAGACGTCATGGCTGATTTTACGTTTATGCATCCCACATGGCTGCTGGCACTGCTGCCGCTCGCCTTACTCCTTCCTTGGGTTCAAGGGAAAGCCAAAAAATCGGGATTGATCGCGCCGCATCTCTCGGCGCTGCTGTCAGGCAACCAAACCACTAACAATAAACCCAAGCGCTGGCCCACTGTGGTATTGGCTTCTGCATGGGTGCTCTCTGTCATTGCATTGGCTGGCCCTAGCTGGCAAAAGACCGAGCTACCCGCGGTAAACCTTGCCGGCGCTCGTGTGTTAGTCATGAATATGTCACGTTCCATGTATGCCACCGATATTGCTCCTAATCGTCTCTCGCAAGCACGATTCAAAGCGCTCGACATGTTACCGGGATGGAAAGAAGGCAGCACAGGTTTGGTGACCTATGCGGGTGACGGGTATATCGTGAGCCCACTCACCGAAGATGCTGCCACGCTAAAAAACCTGATCCCGAATCTGTCTCCGGCAATCATGCCAATCCCCGGTAGCAATGCTGCTGCAGGTATTACCCAAGCGATGGATTTATTGAAACAAGCCGGATATGCGCAAGGTGACATTGTATTGATCACCGATGGATTGAGCCAAAGCGAATCCAACGCCACGCTTAAAGTACTAGATGGCAGTGACTATCGCGTATCCGTATTAGCAGTTGGCACCCAACAAGGCGCACCAATCAAGCTACCCAACGGAAAAATGCTGGAACAAAATGGCACGCCAGTTATCGCCAAGCTCGATCTCAATACCTTGCAAGCTATCACCAAAAAAACCGGTGGAATCTTGCAGATTTGGCAAGCTTCAAATCGCGATGTCGATAACTTAGTCGCCTTCACTGCCAAACCGCTCGACGGAAAAGCGGACGGCAAAAACAAAACCATCGAAGAGCGCATTAACGATGGGTTTTGGCTGATCATTCCTATCATGTTGCTATCGCTATTTGGCTTTAGAAAAGGTGTGGTATTGGTGGCTCTGTTTGTTGTAATGCCAATTAAACCCGTCTCTGCGGCGGCATTTAAAACCGATGACCAGCAGGCTTACGAACAGTTCGAATCTGGGGATTATCAAGGAGCTGCAAGCACATTTACTTCTCCTTCTTGGAAAGGGATCGCTCAATACAAAGCGGGCGATTTCAATGGCGCGATTGAGACTTTATCCACGCTGACCGATCCGGTTTCTCAATACAACCTCGGCAATGCCCTTGCACAATCGGGCGACTTAGAAGCCGCACAGGAAACCTACGAATCGCTACTGAAGCAAGATCCCAACAATGCAGATGCAAAACACAACTTGGACGTTGTGAAGAAGGCGCTAGAGCAGCAACAGCAACAGCAACAAGATCAGAATCAAAACGGCGACCAGCAGCAAGACGGTGAAGGCGACCAATCTCAAGATCAGCAAAACGGTCAGCAAAATGATCAACCACAAAATGGTGACCAATCAGGTCAGCCCCAAGATTCACAAGGGCAAGACCAGCAGTCTGATCAACAAAGCTCGTCATCGGATCAAAGCCAGTCGCAGAACGCTGATGCCAACCAGCAAGATGGCGAATCGCAACAAGGCAACGACGCACAGCTAGGCGAAGCCAATTCTGACCCGCAAGAACAAGCTCAAGGCCAAGACGGTGAACAAGACCAAGAAGGGCAACAAGGTGAGCAAGAGCAGCAGGAAGGGCGGGAAGGAACAACTGAGCAGAGCGAGGAAGAAGGCGATCAGCCCGCTGCGATAGCATCTGAATCTGGCGAATCAGGAAGCGGCAGCGATGCGCTAACCGCCAACCACCCTGTGCTGAAAAAGCTCGAGCAAGTGAACGATGATACTGCCGCGCTCATTCGCGCCCAGCTGATGCTTCAAGCGCGTGAAAAAGACATGCCCAAGCCTGCGGAGAATTCATGGTGATCACGGTCATGCCAATAAGCAAACCAGTCAATCGCTACCAAGCCATGAGCAAGCTGGTGTTAAACAAATTAGTGAACAAGCCAATTGGTGAAGAAATAAATGGGTGAGCAAAACATGAAACCTCAGAGATTTTCGCTGATGTCCCCGATTCTGCTGGTACGGTCTCTGCAAGTACTGTGGCGACCAGCAAAAGCCGCCATGCTTATCGCTGTATTGGCGTTAAGTACATTGCCAAGCGTGGCATTTGCGGGAGTTGCTGAAGCGACAGTATCGAAAAATGTCATCGCATTAGGTGATGCACTGCAACTGACCGTCTCTGTCGATGAGAGTGTGAGTAACGACGCCCTTGATCTGTCTCCATTAGACAAAGATTTTATCTATGGCAGACCGAGCGTCAGCAGCAATACGTCTTATATCAATGGTAATTTCTCGCGCACCACCGTTTGGCGTGTGGCAATTGCAGGTAAACGCGTGGGCAATGTCACCATTCCGTCACTCACTATTGATGACATGACCACAGAGCCGATCACAGTTCAGGTTGTTGATGCCGGAGACAAAGGCGCTCAGGGTGATACACAAGCAGTAGAGGTCATTGCTACTCTTGATCGCCACGACGGGTATATCGGAGAAACCTTCAACTATCGCGTGCGCTTAATGATTGGCACTCGGCTAGACTCCCCTGCGTTGCAAGCACCGTTCGGCGAAGGGATGGATGTTGCGCAAGTTGGGGATGACGTGCAAGCAGAGGCGGTCGTTAACGGACGCCGTTACGTGGTGATCAGTCGCCAGTATCAAATCACCCCAACACAAGCTGGCGAGCTTACCCTCGAAGGTGCCGTATTCAGCGGCACGGAAGTGAAAGGAAACAGTTGGGGATCGTCTGTTGGCCTGCCCATCAGTCGCCAAGCGAATAGCCTAACACTCAACATCTCGCCAAAGCCTGCGGATTATAAAGGCTTGTGGCTACCAACCCCCGATCTTGATCTCACTCAGCGTTGGGAGCCAAACACACTCAGTGAGAGTACCAACGCCCAAGTCGGCGAACCTATTAATCGCGTGATTTCATTGAAGATCAAAAACATCGCCCAAAGCGCGATGCCAAATCTCAATTTGGATTACCCCACCAGCGTGAGCGTGTATTCAGATAAACCGGAATACAGCGAAGACGGTGATTACACCGTGATGACGGTAAAACAAGTGATTATCCCGCGCCAAGCAGGAGACGTGACCCTACCGCCGTTGTCTATCAATTGGTTTAACACCTCACGCAAGCAACCAGAAACCAGCAAGATTGAGGGCCTGACGTTGTCAATCGAAGCGGGAGAGAATACGCCGATCACGCAACCTATCATGCCAGATGTTGCGTTAACGCCATCAGCACCAGCACCAAGCAATAGCGAAAACGTGGTCATCACTGCTGGATACTGGCCGTGGGCGACAGGCTTTTTTGCCGTTTTATGGTTAGGCACGCTCGGCATGTACTTGCGCCGCCCTGAGGTTATCGTGCCACAAAACAATGCTACCGCTCGCCAATCAATAAAAGGCACAGGCAATGCTCTGCTGGCATTGAAAACGGCGGTGAATGCTAACGATGCCGTGGCAGTCTCTACCCACTATCGCAACTGGAAAAACGGCCATTTACCCTTCGAGTTACGCGAGGGTATTGACGCTGAAATTAGCGCCATGATGGCAAGTCGATACCGCCCACAAGCAGAAAGCTGGGATAACAGCGAATTGCTCTCATTACTCTCGCAAGCCGAGACAGTGAGCAAAGACAGTGCTAAAAAAGCGACGAAGAAGGGAGACTCACTCAGCGAGTTAACCCCCTAGAATTGCTTGACTAACCCTCTAAAAACCGGACAGAAACGTCCGGTTTTTTTGTTAAATAACGGCTCGGTTTACCGTCAAATTTCTCGTAGCAAAAACGAAACCCTCGCGAGTTATCAATACCGACCACAAAACATTGATTCTCAATTCAATTGGCGCGACCATAATCTCATTCTGTATGGTGTTGGCAGTAGCGCCTATGACTCCAAAGACACACACATCACGACGAGTACCCATCATAGTAGGTACCTTTGTATTAGGGATCAGCAGTATGGTTTACCTTCATTTGGGTGAACCGTCACAGCTGTTTTCTGCACCAAGTAACTTCGTCATGCCGAAATCAGAATCCTTCGTTACACCTCGTTTCGATGCCCTTCAAACCCAATTAAAAGCCGACAAGCAAAACGGGAAGCTGTGGTTTGAACTGGGCCATGAATACATGGCAAGGGGAGAGTTTGATAACGCCTCAACGGTGTTTCACTACGCGGAGCGTTTATCAAGCGATCCAGCTGCAGATATTTTTTCTGCACAAGCCACCGCTCGCTATTACGCCAACAAACAACGATTCGATGACCAAGTACAAACTTGGTTAAATGAAGCGCTAAAACGCGACCCTAATAATGCTTCCGCACACATGCTTATCGCATCGGATCATTTCCTGTCAGCAAGATACCCATTGGCGATCGAACATTGGGAGACCATTCTTGATGCCAATCACCCCGACATTGACCGCGTGGCTATTATCACATCCATACATCAAGCCAAGCGTATGATGTAAAAAAGGCCAGCTTTCGCTGACCTTGGCTTTCACTCACTTTATCGGCTTAATCGATAGACCTAGCCCTATTAATATGACGCCTCACGGACTTTTGCATCTTCATCCCACTGAGGAACGACAGTTTTCAAGAACTCTGCTTTCTCCGTGTTCATGGTTTCCATGTCCATACCCAATACTGCCTGCGCTTTCTCTTTCGTAGAAATATCCGGTATCTGAACAGGCTCTGTGATGCCCTTCGTCGCGAGTAGGCGAGCCAACTTGGTTCGCGCATCTGCTGCACGGTCTACAGCTGTACCCAAGGCTTTTAATGCAATCTCAGGGGCATGCATATGAACGCCATGTGACGCTATCGCATAATCCCAACGCCATTGCGCATGACGAATATCTTGAAGGATCGATTCCATTTCAACATCGCTAGCACCCGCATCCCACGCTGCTGCTGCTTCAAAGTGCGCAGCCACAATATGCTTTTCAGCCGTAAGCTTCATGTTCAGCACTTGTGCTTTACGCGTCGACACAATTTCCAACATGGTGTCTTTACTTTGTGTATGACACTGAGCACACGTATTTTCGAACTGATCAAATGGGTTGCCAATTTTGTGGCTGGTGTACACCTTACCTTCAGGGGTTTGTACTTTCGGCATGTGGCAGTCAATACAACCGACATCGTTTTTGCCATGTATACCATCACGCCACGTTTCAAACTCTGGGTGCTGCGCTTTCAGCATCGGCGCTTTAGACAATTTATGCGTCCAATCTTTAAAGCCAATCGCGTCAAAGTAATCTTCCATTTGATCGACATTGGTACCTTGCGCCCAAGGGAAGGTGACCGCTTTGGTCGGCCCTGAGAAATAGTACTCAACATGACACTGTCCACACACTTGAGCCTGTTGAGTAAAACGGGATTGTTGCTCAAACGGTTGATGAATACTGTTCATGGCCCTGTCTGCATACGGGCGTGACAGCTTCAGTGCTGGTTCGCCTCGCTCAAACGCTTCGCTTTTTGTATCGTGACAATCACCGCAACCTATCGTATTGCTGATTTCGTCGCCAAGACGTGACCATTTCCCGTCAAAATAACCGTCTTCGCCGCGTTCCTCGATTAACCTAGCAACATCAGGACTTTTACAGCTCCAACATGCCATTGGCATCGGACCTGATTGCGCATCTTTCGGCGCGCCGGTGCGTAACGTGTTTCGAACATCATCTAACGCATAAAAGTGGCCACGTGCTTTATTGTAATCTTTTGCAAAGCCATAACCCGCCCACATGATGACCATGTTGGGATCTTCAGCGAGCGCATCCTCTAAATGCTTACTCTCGCTAGTGGCTTTCCACGAGTCATATTGTTCAGGGAAGGTAGATTGATAGACGTCATTACGCACTTCAATGCGTTTTGTGTCTGGGGGGGATGTCTCTGCCAATACGGTTGAGGAATAACCAAGAATCGAGATCCCCATTACCGCACTCATGATGCAGGCAGACATGATACGAGTTGCCGACTGAATGCTCACAGCATTGCCTCCAATATTTTTTAATTTATCGTCCTACCAGCGTTGTGAGTTCAGGTATGCAGACAATGCAATTGGAGTTCTAAATAGTGTAGCGAATTCCCACACATAATCTGTGACATTTATTTCATCCTTGGGTGACATTCACAATTTCATAACCTCATTTTTCAGCCTATTAATGGGAATGATTTTTGTTTATAGCCCAAAATTGATGTGCATCATTAAAGGTGTATTTAATTTGTTTGTTTTGTTAAATCGAGAGGTGTGAACCTTCATTCTATCGTGGGTCTGATATCTAATATCCTTACACGGCGTTGTGGCTGTATGCAAAAATGTAATGAGAGTTAACAAGGAATGCACAGGCTATTTTAGCCTGCGGCAGATCACGTAACTCTGATCAAGCAGCTTCGGTCTATGAGTTTTGCTCTCATGACGGAAACGCTGTTAAAGGTGAACAATGAGCAATCTCAAAGCCAGCCCCTTCTGGAGCGCAACCATCATTGCTGCGCTTTGTCTTTGGGGCATATCGCTGACTGTTGCCACTGCTAACGAAGGAGTATCTGCTCAAACCAGTGGAGATTCTGTTTCACAACAGCATGAAGTGACATTTCAAAGAAACCCCGATTACGCTTGCACACAGTGCCATAAAGACGAGGAAAACCAACTCGCTGGAACACACGGCGAAGCCATCAACCCCCACACAAATCGAGACATGACCTGCATCGACTGCCACACAGGTATCACTGAAGATCACCGTGACGGCGCAAAAGATGTTGTCAAATTTGACCACTCTCAATCCATGGCAGGCACAGACATTCCTGCTGCGTCACTCGCGTGGATCCTGCAACAAAACACGCAATGCGAAGCGTGCCACGAACCGCTTGATTTACGTGAAGCCAACTGGACACATGATGTCCATGCAAGAGATCTCACCTGTACGTCTTGCCACGATGTACACCCTAAACAGGACCCAATGAAAGGCATTACGCGCAAAGACAACATTCAACTCTGCGTTGATTGCCATTCCGACCAAACCAAAGCACGGGAGGAGAAAGAATGAGTTGTTCTAGACGTCAATTTCTTACCGGAGCAGGGGCTGTTATCTTTACGACTGGCGTTGCGGGCACTCAGATGATCAGTCGTCCTGTTCTCGCCGCAAGTACCGAAATCAACAGCATTCGATATGGAATGGTGCATGACGAAGGCCTGTGTATTGGTTGCACCGCGTGTACCGATGCGTGCCGAACGGTCAATAATGTTCCCGAAGGGGTGTCACGACTTGAGATTGTTCGCACTGAGCCTGTGGGTGAATACCCAGATACGAAATACGGCTTCACCCGTGTCTCTTGTCAGCATTGCGAAAATGCCCCTTGTGTTTACGTTTGCCCGACAGGTGCAGCGATAAAAGACCCTGATACAGGAATCGTAGATGTGGTCGCCGACAAATGTGTCGGCTGTGGATACTGCTTGGCGGCTTGCCCCTATCAAGTTCGATTCTTCCACCCCGAAACCCATGCGGCTGATAAATGTGATTTTTGTCGTCACACCAACCTGGCAGAAGGAAAACTGCCTGCTTGTGTGGAGTCTTGCCCAACGAAAGCCCTCACCTTTGGCGATCTCAATGATCCTGAAAGTCAGGTTTCTCAATTGCTAAAACAGAAGACGGTTTACCGCGATAAAGCCCACCTTGGAACTGCACCTCAGCTCTATAAAGTGCCGCACAATGCAGGGGAGATAAAGTCATGAGCACCTTCGCTAATGCTTTTCAGTTTGACTCACTGGTCTGGGATTGGATCATTGCGGTATACCTTTTCCTTGCAGGCATGTCTGCAGGCGCGGCTATGATAGCTGTTTACCTTAAACGAAATGTGATTGAAGGTGACGCGGCAAAAAATGGCATTATTCGCGCCACCGCCATTCTTGCCCCTATGGGCATCATTGTTGGCTTACTTATCTTGGTTTTCCACCTCACTAAACCACTTGAGTTCTGGAAGATCATGATTTATTTCAACCCAACGTCTGTGATGTCCATGGGCGTGGTGTTGTTCCAAGTCTATATGATGGTGTTGTTTGCGTGGCTAGCCGGTGTTTTCCTGAACGACATTCAACGTATTGTCGGTCATTGGGTAGACAAGATCCCTGGTGCCAATGCACTGCTAACGGCCTGCCGTCGATTTGAAAACGGTCTGGAAATCACACTGGCAATCCTTGCCATTGTGCTTGCGGCCTACACAGGTTTTCTGCTTTCGGCTCTCAAAACCTATCCGTTGCTCAATAATCCTGTGTTGCCAATCCTATTTCTGTTCTCAAGCCTTTCATCTGGCGCAGCGGCGTGTTTGCTTGTCGGTGTCATTGGATTCAAAGAGCCAATGAACAGCGCGTCTGTGCGATGGGTCCATCGTTTTGAGCGTCCCGTCGTGTTATTCGAACTGTTCGTTATCTTTGCGTTCTTCTCTGGGCTGTATTTTGGCGGAGGGCAGAAAGAAGTGGCTGTGTTAGCAGCGATAGGAGGAGGATTTTGGTCCAGTTGGTTCTGGTACGGGGTTATCGGGCTCGGAATGGTTTTGCCATTAGTCCTAAACGCGGTAAGTCCGAGCGGCGTTAAACACCGCACCAGTTATCTTGCCGTCGTCACGACATTGAGCCTGATTGGGGTATTGATGTTACGCACATTTATTCTGTACGCAGGACAAATGACCACGGTCTAACACAACATCGGCTTTGCCTGAGGATGCTTAGTCACAATGTCCTCAGGTAAAGCGAGTTACCTAACGAACCCATTCACCTTAGTTTCCTGAGTTGGTTCTCTGGGTTTATTTATCAAAAAGTTATCTTGCCTATGCTCTCTGAAATTGGTCATTGTCTTCTTATTGTTGGTATCACTTCCGCATTTTCTTCCTCTGTGCTCGGTGGGTTGAGCCTCTGCTTTCCGAATACCACGTTCAAGGAAACGGCGAGCATGACGCCTTGGCTCGCAACCCTTGCGTTTTTTTGCCTCTTTACAGCAACAGCAATCCTCGCCTTCAGTTTTATCAATGACGACTTCTCACTGCAATATGTTGCCCAACATTCGAATAGCGCACTACCTACCCCCTTCAAGTTGGCCGCGGTTTGGGGTGGGCATGAAGGGTCATTTCTCTTTATGGTACTCGCTCTTTCTGGCTGGTCGGCACTGGTGGCTAACAACAAGACGTTGCCCGAAGATTATGCCAATGCAGCGCGGTTTGTTCTCAGTACCATCGTGACACTGTTAGGTATTTACTGCCTTTGGTTATCCAACCCATTTTTACGAGAACTACCCGCGGCATTGGAAGGCAGAGATCTCAACCCCATGCTGCAAGACATAGGGTTGATTCTGCATCCCCCACTGCTTTATTTGGGCTACATTGGTTTTGCTGTGCCATTTGCCTTTGCGATTGCTGCACTTCTCACTCAAACACCCGCCAGAGCATGGGCTGATTCATGCCTGCGCTGGGCACTGGTTACATGGGCATTTCTAACGGTAGGTATTGCGATAGGCTCTTGGTGGGCCTATCACGAACTAGGATGGGGAGGCTGGTGGTTTTGGGACCCGGTCGAAAACGCTTCACTTCTGCCTTGGTTAACCGCCACCGCGTTAATACATTGCTTGGTATCGACAGCCCGAAACAACACGCTGGTCAGTTGGACGCTTCTGCTCGCCATAGTGACATTCGCACTGACCATATTAGGCACGTTTATCGTCCGCTCAGGCGTACTGACGTCAGTGCATGCGTTTGCCTCGGCCCCGATGCGAGGCACAGGGTTGCTGATTATTTTAACCGTGTTACTTTTCCCCGCGTTGCTGCTTTTTGCGCTGAGGGCCGCGAATATTTCCCACCAAGATGCCGAGAAATCACGTTGGCACCCTCAACGATTCTGGCTCATGGTAGCTGCCAGTTTGCTGTGCGCCATGATGTTAATTGTGATGCTTGGCACCTTGTATCCCATGATTTATGCCGCAATGGGACTCGGCACACTGTCTGTGGGAGCACCTTACTTTAACTCGTTGTTCGTCCCTTTGGCTGTAGTCTCTGCCTTCGCTGCCACCTTCAGCACTGCTCGTGGGTTGTCAAAACATAAAATGCGGATAGGCATAACGGTCTCCTTGCTTGTTGGATGTGTGATCACCTATCTAGGGACCCAATACTACCAAGCCCCCTTCTCGTTGATGGTATCGGCTGCGCTGACCGCCTCATTTTCCTTAATCATCGCTACCGTTTACCACTGGTTTAACAGTTCGCGGACTATGGCGCCTATTGCAATGACACTCGGGCATTTGAGCCTTGCCATCACGATAATGGGGGCGGCGCTTCTTGATGGTTTTGGCAGTGAAATAAGCGCAAAAATGCAGGGGAACCAACACGTCTATTTAGGGCCATACACCGTGACTCATCAGGGAAGTTCATGGCATATTGGTCCCAATTACACCGCAGAGCGCATCACTTTGTCTGTGTCAAAAAATGGCACTGAGATTGGTCATGTTACCCCTGAAAAACGTCACTACACCGTCAGGACAATGAACATGTCTGAAGCGGGCGTACTCAGAGATAATTTTAGCGATGTGTATGTCACGCTTGGCAGCAAGTTTGATTCAGATACTTTCGCAGTAAGAGTCCAGATAAAGCCGTACGTTCACTTGCTTTGGATTGGCGCATTTATGATGCTAATCGCAGGTTTATGGGGGGCTGTCTATCACTACAAACGCGCGCGCCTTGCACGCGTTGGACAAAGCGAACCCTCACCACTCTCTGAGAGGATTCACTAAGACGATGAAACAGATATATCTCTTCTCACTATTCAGCTTATTGCTTTCTTGCACCTCATTTTCATCAGCAGCGAGCACATCCGACACCACACCGTTGCAGCAAGACAATGCCGAAACCTTTCAGTTTTCTTCGGCTGAAAATCAACGTCTGGCGCTAAAATTGGGAAAAACGCTTCGCTGTCCTGAATGTCAAAACCAGAACCTCATTGAGTCCAATTCGACCGTAGCACAGAATTTGCTACTGACCGTATATCAACAGGTTGAAGCTGGCGCGACAGAAAAAGAAGTGGTCAGCAATATGGTTTCCCAGTATGGACACATGGTGCATTACCAGCCTCCCTTCACAGCAGGAACAGCCGCGCTTTGGCTCGCCCCATTATTGATATTGTTTGGCTTCGGTTTCTTTATATTCCGCCATTCTCGCCAAGAATGAACATGAAATGGCCTAAACATAAGCAAGATAAACAATTTAAGATCATGATTATCCTTAATAATACAAACGGACAGATCGAACTCGACACGTAAAATATGCACCACCCGTTAAATTTTCACCTGAAACTGAAAAGCAGCCTTGCCAGAATAGTAGATCACTGGTTTAGCGTACCAAGAGCTTGTGCTTTTCTTAGAGCCTACCGCCATTTGTTACTATCCCTTTATCTTGCTCCCCATTAAATGCTCACACTTTTACCGCCCCATTATGATCAATAAATTATCCTATAATTAAATGTAAGCCTTTTCGTAAAAAGGCATAACCCATTATTAATTCGGTACTTTTTCAGGTGTGGTTTTCAAGATGTGGAAAAAGATACTCTTATCTATTGCGCTTGTAGGATGGCTGGTTGGGTGTGATAACAGCCAATTAACGGGCGCAACTCCTGGTACTTCTATCACTGCTGAGGATTTGGCACTGTCTGTCAGTGTTAGCTCGACCAAAACACTCAATTTCTCATGGGCGAATGCCAGTGCTGACGATTATGTGTTGTGCAAAGACAATGCGGGAACCTGTGAGCAAGTTGCCGTAATTAACCCCTCAAACGCTTTAACTACCACCCGCGTTCTAGATACATTCGACGATGAATCAGCGATTAACCCACTCGAAAGTCCTCTTAGCTATACCCTGTATTTAGATACACTGATACCAGCATCCGATGAAGATGGGTATTACGTGCAAGCACGCATTAATTCAGAGACGGTCGATGGAGAAATACTTCAGGTTGTCTACAAATCATTCGATACCATCATTGGGCACTACGAACCACAAAATCCCGCCATCGGACAAAACCATGGTCATGTTATGGCTGTTAGTGGAGACGGGCTAACCATGATCATATCGACCCTGATCAGTTCTGATCCTGACGTTAACAGTGGCGAAGTGATCGTATACCGACGTGGCGATGACGGCTGGGCACAACAAACGTTGCTAACATCGTCAGTTCCCGCTTCCGATCCAACGACGGGCTTTGGTTTTGACCTCGATATCAACGATGATGGCACTGTGATTGTTATCGGTGCGTGGAAACAGACAATATCTGCTACCACAAATGCTGGGGCCGCTTACATATTTACTTTGTCTGGTACAACATGGAGCAATACAAGCGTCATTGAAAACCCCGCCCCCACCACCAGCGACTTCTTTGCTAGCTCTGTTTCGATCTCTGGCGACGGGACAGTGCTTGCCATTGGTGCATACAACGAAGACTCCGACGGAACCACGATTACAAATACCCTTCCAGCAAACGACCTAGCTCCCAACAGTGGCAGTGTGTATTTATATAAACATAACAGCGGAACCTGGGATTTTGAATGGCGGTTTAAAGCCTCGAACGCCGATAACTCAGATTTATTTGGAAGAAAAGTGCGCCTAAACAAATTGGGGGACGTGCTATTGGCAACAGCAACAGGGGAAGACTCTTACACTGGTGCACCAACGGATGATTCTGTGTTCAACGTCGGCGCAGCCTATGTGTATCGTGAACAACCCAACAATACTTGGTTAGAAGAAGGTTATCTCAAATCCACCTTTCCCATTGAATTTAGTGGGTTTGGCAATGCCGCTGCCATTTCACATACAGGCGACATTATCGCTATTGGAGTATCGAATGAATCTGATGTGGCATCTACCGACAATACAGGGTTGGATTTAATGGGTGCAGTGCATCTTTGGCATTATGATGGTTCAAACTGGCTGCATCATGCTCGTTTGGTCGCTTCAAATGCAGAGGACGGCGATGCATTCGGTACCTCAGTAGCAATAGGCAACAATGGCAATTGGCTCGCGGTAGGCGCACAATATGAAGATGCTTCTAGCTCGGGAATAGACCCTAGCGACAACGGAAATACCGCCAATAATGCAGGTGCCGCCTATATTTTCGAATTAAATGGCAGTTGGCTACAAACCCACTACCTAAAATCACCTAACACCGAAGATGTCTCTTACTTTGGAAAAGCTATCGCCTTTAGCGCCTTACAAAAAGAACTATTGATAAGTGCGCCGAGTGCGCCAATCAACGATGTTAAATCTGGCGTTGTCTATTTGTTTTAGCAACCATACGAGAGCGGTATGCTTACCTGCTTTGGGTGACAGGTAAGTACTCTGCCTGCGAAACGGTCTCTTTTTCACAATCAATGCTATCGCATAACAATGCTTCGCAATAACATTGTACCATTTAAGCTCGGCGCAACGCTTCAGGCTACTTTGCCAATCCCATGAGTAGGCCGTTTTCTTCCCACAAAGCGACACTCACACCATCAATATCAATCACCACGTTATTCAAATTTGCATCAACCCCTTGCGGCAGTTTTGCTTGATAAAAAGTATAAATCCGCTTGGTGTCCAAATCCTCCACCTGAAACTGAGCAGCGATTTTCCCGTCGATACTGCAATAACGCGCCCCTAACAGGGTCCATTTATCTACGGGAAGTTGCTTAGGCGTGATCAATGCAAAATCTAAACGGTTGAGGTAAGAATCAATATCCACAAATGAATTGCTTAGTATTTCCATCTGCATCTGGCTATTGTGGTTGTAAGCAATCTCGGCCGAAATGGCATTATAATCATACCCTTTATACCAGAACGTCCAAACGCTCACCGCCAGCATCAACATTGCTGCCATCGCCATCCCAGTTCCCCACACATATGATCTGGGCAATGTTTCTTTATCTGATGACTTTTCTTCCAACTCCTTCAAAGCACTTATTTGTGCCGCTGTTAAGGATTTTTCGTTGTAATGTTTGGCGAGTTGCGACTTTAACGCGTCACGATTTTTTGAATAAGTCATGGCTACGATACCTGCTTTAACATGTGACCAAATTCATCCGCCAAGCGGGCTTTCATTCGACTCAAACGTGAAAGCAATGTTCCTCTTGGAATATCCGTTAAGGTGGCAATCTCTTGGATGCTAAACCCTTCTACTGCCCATAAATAAAGCAGCTCCCGCTCCTTTGCGGACATACTGTTCAGCAAGATATCAACGTGTTGCTCGTCAATCGTCATTTTTTCTAGCGCATTAAACGCATAGCTGTCATTTTCATCACCTTCAATGAACTCAGACGACGTGATCAGCTCTAGCTGATTGCGACGGCAGTGATCAACAAATTCATTTCGGATCACACGCATCATGTACGCTTTGGTATGTGTGGCTTCATCTTCATTCTTTAGTATTTTTTCACAGCAACTTTGCACTAAATCATATGCTTGAGGTTCGTGGTGACACAAAGAAAATGCATAACGATAAAGCTGATTGAGCAAAGCTTCCGTGAAAACAACCCTTCGACGCTTTCTAAAAAAATTCAGCATGGCGAGTGTCCTTCACATGACAAAATTGATAAAGCAGGTGCCTGATACGTCCACCCGCTTTCAAGCATGAAAAGGAAATATCCCTCTCTCGTAATTCAATGACGTCGGGTGAGGAGTAGTAAACCGCCACACCGCGAGTGAGTATCACTGTTTGCTTTGACAACCAATCTCAGGCTGAGATGTTTGAAAGCCTAAGGTTTCTTTTGTTCTTCGTACACAATCAAACAAGGTAAAGCGCACGCCGCCTCCCAATCTCAACAGAACCAGACCCGCAGCAGCCAATGCAAATTCCCGCTTTACGCCATTTAGATTCGCGATCACACCTTTGTCGACGCTGAATTTCTGCAACATATACCATGCCATAACTAACACCACCGCACCTGCTGCTGCCTTTAGCGATGTGCCTTGACCAAAAATCAGCACCAAACCTATTGCCGCTAAAACTAACTGGTACGTTGCGAAAGATGGAATCTTTGCATACGCACCGAAAAAGCCACCAATAATAAACGTCACCCCAAGCGAGAAACGCAGCAGCAACCCCAACACATCCCAATTTGGCGCCTCTCCAACGTCGCCCTGACCTCGACGCGCATCGAGGCTTCTTGCCCCCGCGCCTAGATTAAACAACACGAACATCATGCCGGATAAGGTGATATCTCGAATTTGCACAAACATCGCAGGTGAGGTGTAAGTTTTCACGCCCACAGACGCGCCAGGCACAGTGTCTACTGGCAATGAGAACACAAACGTCCAAAGCAAAAACCCGTAAAGCAACGCCAATGGACGCACCATGAACCCCGCAATGAGGGCGACGCCTGAAAACAGCTCAAACGAGGATAGTGATGTTAAGAAGAGCCACGGTGTGAGCACGCCATTACTGAACAAATAATCTTGAAACAGCTCATTAATATACCCTGTCGTTCCCATGTAGTTAGCCACCATAGCGGCTTGCTTTGAGCTTGAAAGAAGCAGGCTCAGTTTTGAAAGACCTCCAATAACAAAGACCAACCCGAGTCCGATACGTAATGCGAAGGCAGCGTTTGCGAAAAGCGTACTGTTTTTGTTCATAGGAAATCCTGAGTTATTGAATTGGGCACATGTGAAAACATGCTGTTTCCCTTCACTAACGAGCCAGTCACGATTTTGATTGCATCTCCATTCATTTTTTTTCGCGGTCAATTTGGAAACCACATTGGAGCAACCTTGTGAGAAGCATCAAACCAAGTGGCTACCAAAACCCAATTTGACAAAAGCACATAAGACACGCTAGATTGTTTCGCATCGAAACAATTAGTCATGCATTAACGATGATTCTAAGGAGTAGAGTATGTTGAACAATCACGTTGGTAGACCCTTTGAGATCAACGCAACAAAATCGTTTAACACTGAAAAAAACATTAAAATTGCGGACTTCAGAGGTCAGGTAGTTGTTGTCTATGTATTTCAAATGCTGTGCCCAGGTTGTGTCTCTCATGGGCTACCACTTGCCAAGAACTTGCAGCAGTCTTTTCGTAGCGATGATGTTCAGGTCATTGGTCTGCACTCGGTCTTTGAACACCATGAGGTGATGACACCTAGCGCATTAGAAGCATTTATCCATGAATACCGCCTGACGTTTCCCGTTGCGGTAGACACACCAAGTCAGCACAGCAACGTGCCTGAAACCATGAAAGCGTATCAATTTGGCGGCACGCCTACGCTTTTGGTCATTGACCGACAGGGTAGATTGCGACTTAACCACTTTGGCTCAATCAATGAGCTACAACTGGGAGCCATTATTGGCTCGCTGTTAGATGAGAAATCGGTCCAAACACAGACCGAGGATGCCGATGAATCGTCAGGACGATGTGATGATGAAGGTTGTCGTATTTGAATTCGCGCTGACGCCAAGGACCTGCCAATTTAGACAGGGTGTTCTGGGGCAAAATAGGCCGCATTTTTGTTAAATGCTTTTCTCTTTCGAGAACACTACGAGACAACGGTCACGATGACGAGACGCAGTAATCAAGAGCATTCCGTCTGACGCGTTTTATGCTTTAGTTAGGTTCTCAGCAATGATTTGACGAAAGGAGATCAATGATGAGGACTTTCGCCGACAAACCCCAATCCACCAAGCTGGCTAAACCGTTAAAGTCTCACGGCCCACTCCACTTTCAACGAGGCGTTAACGAAAGGCAACATTCATACTCTTTTCCGCTACGTGCAGTCGGGGGACAAGCGTTAGAATGGTTGTCTCAAAACAACATTCTCGGCCGACAAACACAGGGGGCGCAAGGGGGAGATGGCGTCCCACCAACCCAACAGGCATCTCGAATGTCTGTGATGTCGAGGATTGGCCCTCCAGCGTTTTTACTCCGCCCTCCCGCTTGGCTTCCACCAGACACGCCGGCTTGGGCAGATCGGGGAAAGGTCGGGCTTTCGCCCATGTTCTTTCAGGCGGAGCGTTCGACCCAAGCCGACATACTCCGCCATGAATATCTGCATGCCATCCACCAACGCCACGCCCCAATGGACAATTCCGCTGCTGCAAGGCGCCATGCTGAAGAATTGGCATCCACAGCCCATCACACTCCCATGTCAGCCTTCTACGCCCCAGTTCCTACTCTTTTGGCATACCCAGCGCAACAACACAAACCTTGGGACGACGTTTACATTGGTCACCAAGTAATAGTTGGAGAGCTAAGGAGTGGCGATTTGGTGTTGAGGATCATGATGAACTATAGCGAGTTCAAAGTAGAAGACGTCCTGACGTATAACGAAAACCTCGGTTTGGAGCTAACGGAGGTAACTAAGTCGAAAGTTTACCATTGCGGGAAGCATCCAAACCCCAATCTTGTGGGGACAGTAAAAAAACTAAGGGAAGTGATGGTTACCGTCGAAAAGCTGAATAGCAACATCCCCGACACATCCACTTTTAAGATCAAGTACATTTTTATCGCCCCAGATGTGTCTGATAGGTTTCGGACAATGGATAAAAAAGGTGTCCTGTTCCTGTCATCCAACGCATTGTCAACCGACATAGTGGACGTGGCAGCCCACGAAGCATCACATGGCATCTTCGAGCACCACGCCACTGCTAGGCATGATGACCCAGCGCAAAGGGTACCAGACAACCTGATACTGCAAGTTGCAGATATCTATATCAAACTGAGAAATACAAAACCTGCCGATCTGCCCCAGAAAAAGTTTGACCCAAAATCACCGCCGCCTTATGAATCTTCGGAGAGTGGCATCGACCGACGCGCTTCTGGAATCATCCCAGTTCATGACACTGTCTGGTCAGGTGCTGGCGGACACCCTTGGAAAGGCATCGATGAATTTTTCGCATCAGCATATGCCGCTTTCACCCAAGACCCGAAATTACTCGACAAAATTGTTTCTCACTACAATAAACATGACCCAAACATACGAGCTCTTTACCGTCAGTTGTTCACCTTGTTTAAAATGATCGGTAATCCCAAAGCCATAGCCAGTCTTTCTGCCCCCAGCGACACAACAGGTGCAGAGAAGGTCACCAACGCAACATCCGCCCCACCAGATTATACTGACCCAGCCTCGCGCCTGATCAGTGACCAATATCTATTTGACCCCACAGCCCTACCTGGCCCTGACAAGATTGTATGTTGAACCGTTGGTGGAAAACAAAAACGGGTTATCCACGACACTGTGGCTTACATTCTGTAATCGATTCTTAGACTAGAAATGGTCAGACTCGCCAATGAGGGCTTCGCAACGCGGTGTGTGGGACTTTATTCCTTTTATACAAAAACACGTTCAGATCAGTCTAGTATCAGCATTTTGGTCGAAATCCCTATCGTCACGACGATCATGGCGAACTTTATAAGCTGCTTGCCTTTAGATAGCACCAATTTCGCGCCGACTTTCCCCCCAATGACCTGCCCAATGAACATCAGTAAGCCCACATCCCAAATAATGCTCCCTTCATAAATAAAATATAACAAGGCAGCTAAGTTACTACAGAAGTTCAGGATTTTAGTTTGTGCGGTCGCTTTAACTAAGTTAAACCCCAGCAGAAACACCAGGGATATCGCAAAAAATGAGCCAGTACCGGGGCCAAAGAATCCGTCATAGAATCCAATGGCGGTAGCAACAACAAGCGTATAGGCATAAGGCGATATTTTCTTTTCTTGGTCGACGTCTCCTAGATTGGGTGAGAACAGAAAATACAATGAAAAGCCAATCAGCAAAAACGGAACAATAAGCGATAGGAAATCACTATCAACCATGGTTAACACCATTCCGCCGAAAAACGCCCCAAGGAATGTTGTCAGCATCATCCACTTTATTTCACTGAGCTGAATGTCTCCGGTTTTGATGAAGTGCAAAGACGCTGATAACGTGCCACCGACACCGCCCACTTTGTTGGTTGCTATGGCAGAAACAGGGGGGATTCCGCACATCAACATGGCAGGTATCGTGATAAGCCCGCCCCCACCCGCCAACGCATCAATACACCCAGCGACAATAGCCGTCACAAACAAGAAAAACAGGATTTCGTTAGCCAATTCCATAGCTCAACCCCTCGGAGATAATCGCATCGCAATGGACAAGGCATTGCCTACATCTTCTTTACTTAATTCACTTACAAACCTCAGTAGACAACAACAGCCAGTGAATAGGTGACAACGCGAGATAAGTTAAAGCAGTTGAGTCACACAATGTTTACTTAACGCGTCATAAGCTGTCTGCATATCAACAAGGAAAGCGTCAGAGCTCTGAAATTCGTCAATCGGATCACCAACAACCACATCGCAATTGAACGGTACAAACATCGCCGTCCCCTTTGGAAGAGACATCCCTAGACCTCTCATGACAACGGGAAGAATGGGACATTTATCATGCTCTTTCACTAAATGGTAAATTCCCTTCTTCAATCCACTCATCACTTCTGGCTCACCTCGACTGCCTTCAGGAAATACCAACAGAATATCGTTATTACTCAGCGCTCGATGGCACTCATCAAACAACTTTTCTTTATCAGCACCTGAATTCATCCGTTTAATGGGAATAATGCCAATCACATTGAGTGACAACCAAGAAACAAATCGATTTGATAAAAAGTAATCAGCCGCGGCAACGGGGCGAACTCTGTGAACTTGACTAATTGGAAACAAAGCGAGCAAAACCAGCGTATCAAGATGGCTGTTATGATTCGCCGCAAGCACTGCTGGACCATTTTGGGGTAGTTTGTCTCTGTTAATAACGTTTAAGCCAAGTGCTACAAACACCAAAGGCTTCACCACCAACATAACAAACAACACTTTTGGTATTTTTGACAACATAAT
>NZ_JAKJSE010000039.1:0-47679 GCF_050336585.1 Enterovibrio makurazakiensis | reverse complement strand
TTTACTCGCGGTGACACGGGGTTCAGCCACACCCGTTATTCATTGGAAATGGTGCCTGCCCTCTCGCGTTTATCCCTTCGTCATAACAGCCGTATTTTCCAGCAGCAATCTGCCCCTGAAATCATGAGTATTTTGCTGCAAGAAATGGGCATTGATGATTATGCTTTCTCCCTTTCAGGCAGCCCACAAACCCGTGAATACTGTGTGCAGTACCGCGAATCTGACCTTGCSTTCTTAACCCGTATCGCCGCTGAAGAGGGCATTTTCTATACCTTCTTGCACAGCAAAGACAAACACACGGTGTTGTTCTCTGATGACACGCAGACGTTATCTTCGTCCGGTCTTGCCCTGCCCTATAAYGCCACTGTGGGCGGCACTGCCAGTTCAACCTTTGTGAAAGGCTGGCAATTCTCCGCGCAGACTCGCCCTTCCTCCGCCCAACTGAAAGATTACAGTTTCAAAAAGCCCGCGTATGGCTTTTTGCATGACCACGCGGGCACTGAGATGGCCTACCAACGYGGYACGTATGAACACTATGATTTCCCCGGACGTTATAAGAGTGATGCCGCCGGTAAACCCTTTACCCAATACCGCTTAGAGCATCTTCGTCGCGATGCCATCACGGCAACAGCATCCAGCAATGTGCGCCAAATCCAAGCCGGCATGCTGTTTGATTTAACCGACCAYCCCGATGAGGCCATTAACCGTGATTGGGTGGTGGTCAGCTCGACATGTGAAGGCACGCAACCGCAAGCAYTGGAAGAGCATGGCGGTGAAGGCATGACCACRTACCACAATACCTTCTCGGTTATCCCGGCACACAGGCCTTGGCGCACCACACCACAGGCAAAACCCTGTGTGCATGGCCCTCAAATTGCCATTGTCACGGGCCCCGCAGGGGAAGAAATCTTCTGTGATGAGCATGGGCGCGTGAAAGTGCAGTTCCCATGGGACCGATACGGCAACAGTGATGATGCTTCAAGTTGTTGGGTACGCGTATCCCAAGGCTGGGCGGGCGGTCAATACGGCATGATGGCGATACCGCGCATTGGTCATGAAGTGATTGTTTCTTTCTTAGAGGGCGACCCTGACCAACCGATTATCACTGGTCGCACTTATCACGCCACCAATGTGCCGCCCTACCCGCTGCCTGCCAACAAAACCCGCACGGTTATCAGAACCGAAACCCATCAGGGGGAAGGCTTCAACGAGCTGCGTTTTGAGGACCAAGCCGAGCAAGAAGAAATCTATGTGCATGCCCAAAAGGACATGAACCTGCTGGTCGAGAACGACCGCAAAGACAACATCAAACACGACTTGCACTTGGATGTGGAGAACGAGCGCTTTTCACACATCAAGGTGGATGACCACCTGACGGTCGATGGGCAAAGCAAAGAACACATCAAAGGTGATAAAACCGTCACGACAGACAGCTCAATACATGTCAAACAAGCGACTAGCCAACTCGTCGATGCAGGCTCGGAAATTCACCAGAAATCCGGCGCTAAGCTCGTCATCGAAGCCGGTAGCGAGATCACCCTGAAAGCGGGCGGATGTTTTGTCACCGTTGATGGTTCAGGCGTTCATATTTCGGGCCCAGTTGTAGACCTCAACGCAGGCGGCAGTGCAGGCAGTGGTTCAGGGTTTGGGGGAATAGCGCCGACATTGCCGGGACAATTACCACCAAAGCCAGCCGACCCATTACCCATGCTCTCACCCGCACAAATCGCGACGATGAAATCTGCAGCACCTTTCTGTGAAGAGTGCGAAGCCTGTAAGGATGGTCAATGCGCAGTATAGAGAACGAGCAAAACACCCAACTCAACACCTATGCCATTTTTAACGGCACCAGTGAAGAGAACGCGCTCAAGCATTTTTACCGATTAGGTGGCAACGATGCCAAGCCACTTTGGAGCGGTACGGCTTACGCTGAATGGCATGATGTTATGCCCTACATCGCCGATATATCCGATCACGCCGCGTTCCTAAACTGGGAACAACAAGAAGCCCCCGACGATTGGGGAATCATTGTCAGCACGGAAGATTCGTTTGAAAACACCTTTAAACACTTTCGAAGCCTCACACAAGTTTGGATGCCCACCAGCGGACACGCTTTTTTCCGATTCTACGACCCAAGATTCAGCGTGAATGTCGCGCAGTGCTGCAACGACGAACAACGCAGTACGCTCATGGGCCCTTGCGTTAGCTGGAACGCGAAAAACCGTTCAGTGACTAACACCACACCCACTCCTTTTCTAAACGAAAAACCGTTTCCTTGGTGGGATGTGCCGAAGGATGTCATTGAGAAAATACGTTTAGATAAAAGTGTATTAGCAATGAACCTAGTGAAAGGGCTGGCTGGGGAGAGAGAAGATATTTACCTGAGTTACCCAGAAAAGATATTGGAGTACAAAGCGACTCGATTTGTAAATCGCTATGAAGGTAAAGATCAAAGCTATCTAGCCAATTTCATCATTCAACTAGAAGAAGAACAACAACGTTTAGGGTATACACGATGAGTAGTAAGCAGGATTATTATAACTATATAGATGAGCAATTCACTGCTTTCCCAAAACTATTGGATGCTTATCGTGAGCAAATGAACGCGTGGTATCTTAGATCCGCAGATTATGCTTCCGAAAAGTTCGATCTACCCTCTCTCTTATCTATGGATAAAACCATCAAAGCGGGTGACTCAACGACCACCGTTGGTAAAGATGATGATGATTATGCCGTTAAAGCGCTTTGCCCAAAGAGCGGAGAACTCCAAATTGAGAGTGTTTTTCAATCTATATACAACGTGCCGTTAGGCTCCATTCAGGTATACGTAAAATCAGAAGACGGTAAAGAAGTGCATTCCGTTACGCTGGATCAACAAGGTAAAGCAACAGTTGACAATCTAGAGGCTGGGGTAGTGTATGAAATCGTCGTTGACCATAAACCTACACAAGCAGAACTAGATGCCTTATTTTCCAACTATAACGTTATGGGAACAGATCTGGTTAACTGGCTAAAAGGAAAATGGGTAGGCTTTGAACCAGAGTGGAAAGGCTTTAAGTCTGAATGGGATCACTATTTTTCTCAATCGAAAGTGGACACCGTTTTAGAGAGTATCGGTAACTTTTTTGAGGGTATTTGGGATGCGCTGAAATCACTTTGGAATGGTATTGGCGAAGTTTATGACTTACTTAAAGATCCTGAAAAAGCGCTGGAAAACATGTCAGAAGGCGCCAGTGAAATCATTTCAGCAATAAAAAATGCCGCGTCGAATGCTCCAAAACAACTTGAAAAAGCGATGTTGTTCGCCTCTGATGAGGCTGCGTTGTATCTGCTAACCAGAGCCATAATGATCTATCTCTCGATCATTCCGATCAGCGGTATTATCAATGAACTCGCAAAGCTATCCGGCGCCGTTATCGCAGATATCATTATTGGTATTCTGGGTGGGTTAATAATATCGTTCATTGCCTCACCAGTCGTTGGCACAGCCTATTTCTTATATCGTGCAGCAAAAACTGCAGCAAAAGCAGTCCAACGAATTCTAAAGCCTATTGCGGATTTTATGACCGATGTGTTTGATATGGTCAAAAAACTGATAGAAAAAGCATCTGGCGAGTTTAAACGTGTTGCCATTAACGATGCAAAGGGTGGAAGTTATCGAAACGGCAAGGTTCAACTCAAAACAGACAACCAGAAAACATCGAAATTAGACAGTGACACCGACATACCTGACGATAGCAGTCCATCTACCAATCCCGATGATAAACCGACACAAAGCGAAAAAAACACTGAGTGCGATAAAGACCCAATATCAATGGCTACAGGCGAAGAACTGCTGTCCCTTCAAGATGGCTATCTACCTGGGCTGATTCCTTTTGAATGGAAAAGGCTTTACCGCACCAGTGCCGCTGAATTAAACCAAGGTTTAGGCTTTGGTTGGTCGCATAGTCTCTCACATCAACTCCACAATGCTGGTAAAGATGTCATTTGGACTGATGCTGAAAACAAACAAACACGGTTCCCAAAACCTAGCCGTAAGCTCCCTATTATTACCAACACGACTGCCCATGCTGCCGCTTACTTTGATGAAAATGAGCGAATCGTCACCATCGCAGAAAATGGTCAGCGCTTTCATTTCAAAGCAAAAGAGGATGAATGGCTGCTAGATGAGATAAGCGACAAATATCATCATCGCTTACTTATACAACACGACAACCATAATAGAGTGGAAACAGTAACGACAGAATCTGGCCTTCGTTTCAGACTCATTTACCAAGATCTATTGTTGTCTCGCGTCGACCTCTATCACAAAAAAGAACAAGATGAACGCCCTGTGTGGGTATTCATACACACACAAGCAGAATACTCCTATAACGAATCTGAGCAGCTCATCGCGGCAACCAATGCCAGTGGAGAAACCGAACGCTATCAATACGATGACCACAATGTTATCCAGTCCCGCGAATTAGCTGGCGGCGCGATATTTTATTGGGAGTGGCAAGGGGAAGGTAAGTCATCTAAAGCGATACGTCAGTACAGTAACCTTTCCAACATTGATACGACTTACGCTTGGGATGAATCATCCAACGCTGTTACGTTAACAAACAGTAATGGGACGCAGCAGGTTTATCAACATGATGAAAATGCGCGGCTCATTAAGGAGGTTGATGCTGGCGGCGGAGAATACCTAAAAGAATACGATAATAAAGGCCAGCTTCTAAAAGAAATCGACCCTCTCGGTAATACCACTGAGTATATCTATTCCAAATCAGGTGAACTGCAAACCAAAATAGCACCCAATGGATTAGTAACACATTACACCTATCTCGATGGACGTCTTGTTCAGGTAAGCCAAGACCAAGCTCAGTGGGATTATAAGCACGATAAATTGGGTAACATCACTTGGCAACGTGACCCATTAGGGCACGTGACTCGCTACGGGTACAACAACCATGGTCTCATCAATGCTATCCATCACCCTGATGGCACGAAGCACTCACTTGTTTGGAACGTCAATGGCGAACTGGTAGAGGAAACAACGCCTCAGGGAGAAAAGATCCGCTACCGATACGACATATTGGGAAGGCTAAGATACCGGCAAGATAGCCTCGGCATTCATGAGATGCATTATGACCGCAGCGACCGACTCACTAAGCATGTGTTGCCTGGCGGTAAAACGCGATATTACGAATATAACGCCTATAGCAAAGTCACTAAATTCACAGATGAAAAAGGCCGCCTTACTCAATATGAATATCGTTGGCCTTCTCATCAGGTTTCAAAAACAATCAATCCAGATGGAACGGAAGTTTCTTATCAATACGAAAACGCATTCCAATTCCTGAGTGATATCGTCAATGAAAATGGTGAGCACTACCATATTGATTACGCATCAACAGGGCACGTCAGCCGAGAAGTCACCTTTGATGGGCGTGAGTTGACGTATCAGTATGACAAACATACTCAACTTACTTCAAAAACAGAAAAAGGGGTCAACGGTGCTGAGCTCACCACTCAATACCAATATGACAGTTTGGGCAATGTCATCGTCAAAACGTTACCAGATGATAATGAGGTACGTTATGAATATGACACCCATGGAAGGCTAGTTGCTGTTGATGACGGCCATTGGCCACTCGCCTACCAATATGATCTGTTAGGTAGACTCACACAAGAACACCAAGGCTGGGCAACGCTGGGGTACTGCTACGATGAAGTCAGCAGACTCAATGCCATGGTATTGCCTGATGGTCAACGCGTGGACTACCGTTTTGACAGCGGTCAGCTAAGTCAGGTTAACCTCAATAACCAATTGCTGTCGAAGCATACTTATCAAGCTTCCGGCCTTGAGTTACAACGTCAGCAAGGTGCCTTAACGAGTTATTATCAACATGACGATCAAGGTCGGTTACTCGAACATCGCGTTAAGCAAAAGCAGCTTGAGAAAATCCACCGTAAGTATCACTACAACAGCGTTGGAAACCTCACCGACATAGAAGACAGCGAACGTGGTCAGAAGCAATACCACTACGACCCGCTTGATCGTCTTACTGCGGTAAGGGGTGTTCAGAACGAAGATTTTCATCATGACCCCGCTGGAAACCTGCTGCTGAATAAACAGGCCAATGTTGAAGGCAACAAATTGCTGTTTCAGGGAGACAGCCATTATCAGTACGATGAATTTGGCCGGCTAACACTGGAAGCAAGAGGAAAAGGTAGCAAGCTCGTTTCCAGCTATACCTATGACTGTCAACACAGGCTCGTTCAGCTGGAAAAACCCGATGGCTCAAAAGCTTCTTATCAATATGACGCGTTTGGGCGAAGGATTTCCAAATCCATCACCGACAAAGCGGGCAACACAAGCTCAACGGAGTTTATCTGGCAGGCCGACAAACTATTGGTAGAAACAGATAACATTGAGCGCTATCAGACCTACCTCTATGAATATGGTAGCTTCCGTCCTTTAGCACTAATAGATGGTGAAGGGGCGAACAACCAAGAGACCTATTTCTATCAGCTCGATCAGCTCGGTACCCCACTAGAAATTACGAGCGTATCCGGAGAAGTTGTCTGGTCCGTAGACTATAAAGCGTATGGCAACTTAGCCTTAAAGCGGGCAGAGAAAGTCACCAGCAACTTACGCTTTCAAGGGCAGTATTTCGATGAAGAAAGCGGCCTACATTACAACCGACATCGCTACTATAGCCCAGCGACAGGAAGGTTTATAACATCGGACCCTATTGGTCTGGCAGGCGGGCTGAACAGCTACCAATACGTTAAAAATCCTTTATCATGGATTGACCCATTAGGTTTAAGCATGTGTAAGGGGGACTGTCCTGAGGCTCCAAACAATACTTCCATCGATTTAGATAATATAACTCCATCGGATATCCCGTCTTTTAAAAGTGGGGAGTTTAATGATTGGTTCGATGCAAGAACACCAGAGGAACTTGCCGCTCTGTATCAAAACCAAGGACTTAAAAACAAAATATCTGACGGTTTACGTGGCGCTGGAGGTAAACACGAATTTATGATGGTTGTTGAAGCCCCTCAGTGGAGTAGATGGGGGGTTAAGGCTCAGCAAGTGCAAGAAGATTTTGCAATTCCAATATCAACACTCAATGAGGGTGGGTTAGCTAAAGGTTGGAAGCATTCCACTGGAATAAAGGGCTCTAAAGCACCTGGCTCAAAAACTGCGCACAATGAATTGCAGTTGGTAATTCGGAATTCTAGCAGTCTAGATGAATATAAGACAAACATGAGAGCATGGGCAGAGAAATGGATAAATGGAGGGTATGATTCACTACCTTCAGGTTTTCATGACTAAACGGGTAATTGTATGCCATTAAAAGACTATTCTGACGAAGACGACTACTACACTCAGGGGTTTGAGAAGAATGGGGTTGTATCTATTTGGGTCGGCTTAAAAGACAATACTGACGATCCCGAAAATTTGGATGTTCTGCAGGATTTGTGCGGCGTTGGATATTATGAGCTAGATAATCAAGAAGCTAACTGCTTTGACTTTAGGCTAGTAGCCTTAGAGGATCTCCTAAAAGAGCTTTCCTATTACAAGTCATTTTTGAACGAAGCGGTAGATGCAGCTCAAAATAAAGGGCTATCACAAGCTCTTTGGGTTACGGTGCAATACGATTTTGCATATGATCCAAGCAGAGTGAAGAGAAGAGTTGCCGACGACCCGATATTTCTCGGACATTTTAGCTACATAGCAGAATAGACCATATTTTAGCCATAAAGCCCAGTATCACACTGGGCTATTATCATTAATAGGATAAAAACTTGGCAAAATTTAAGTTGGTAGGTTATTGTAGTCTCAATATACATCTCGCTGTATATTGAGCGCTAATCAAAGCTAATTCTCAACCACTCACAAAACGCATGGGTCGACAGGTTTCGTTGCTTAGCTTTCTCATCCATTCGGCCTGATGCCACCGCACTCACCCAATCTTCCAGCATGGCTTTGAAGCCCTTGGTTTCCAGAGTATCTATCCAATCGGGCAGCTCGACAGTTTGGGTGACGATAGTAACTGAGTAACTGGGACAGTCGCCTTTAGAGGAGACCAAAAATCGGCATGAACACCTTTTCAGCTTTGCGGAATAATGCGCGATTTTAGATTGGCTTAGCGCTCTTCAGCACAAGAAAAGACTAAATCTGGTTATACCGGGAGATAACAGGCACACGAAAACCACCAAGACGTTGGTTATTCGAAGAAAACGAGTAACAACTGGGTGATGCTAGCTAACAGGTATACGAAATCCGCATAATCGCTTTCGCCCTAGCAGCGGTAAAGCATCTTTGATAGAGGTTTCAGTGCCCACCAGAGTTCCTTTTTCAACCTGGGCATAAGTGTCAAGCCACTCGTCAGAGTCAAACCCGAGTCGATTAAGTATCTCAGGTGTTCGGGTATCAATCTTACCCCGTTTATCTTCTCGGCTTTGACGTCCTGTCCAATCAACGAGTTCTAGGTAATCCATCAAACGAAAAGGCAGCCCCTCTGGCATCGGCTCTCTCGGGTTTCCTGCAAAAGGAAAGAGGTGACGGGCGGTGGCTTCTTCTTTTTTCAATGACTCAATTCGCGCTTTGACGGACGTATGCTCGGAGGTTTCAGGAGTTTCCGCTATCGCCGCTCTTATTGGATTCAAATCCACATAGGCCATCGCCGCCGCAAGGGCTTTTTCATCGAGTAACGCTTGGCTTTTGAACCGCCCTTCCCAGAAATGACCGGTGCATTTGTCTTCTCGGTTGGCTTGTGACGCAATGTGTTGGTTAAGTAAACGCATGAACCAACTGATTGATGCCAAACGCTCTCGCCAAACCTCTATTATTTCAACACATCGTTCTGTTTCTGAATCAGTGAGCGTATTGCCTTGAATGAAGCGTTGAACGAGTGAAGGTCCTTGATGAAACGCCAACCAGCGCTCGGCAACGTCATGTGCCGTCAGCTGTTTAGCTTTATCTGCATTAACATGAAGCACCACATGATAGTGATTGCTCATGATGGCATAGGCACAAATATCAATACAAAATGCGCCTGCTAGCGCGAGTAGCCGTTCTTCAATCCAACCACGACGATGTTCATAACTTTGCTGCGCTTTTTCATCATATCCGCAAAGAAATGAACGACGCACACAACGCGAAACACAATGATAGTAAGGGGTAGCGTCAATACTAATGAGGGATGAACGAGCTTTTGTCATTGAGGTATCAGTCGCGAGTCGTTGAACAATAACGGGATCATATCGTTCAGCAACGCTGCATTCATCTTGGATGAGCTGTCTTTGAGCCCGAAAGCACTATCGGATGAAACTGACTAATTAGTGCTTTTCTTAAAGTGTGTGTCCCCATTATTCTTATATCCCCATTATTCTTATAATACTAGTGCCTAATACAAACAAAATAATAACTTGATACCCCAGCAATTAGGAGGAACCATGGAAAAGTACTACTGGTATAGTCAATGTGTGAATTGCAACCAAGGAAGGCTTATCTTGACTGAAGATACAACAAATAAAAGAATGTATTTGCATTGCGAAGAATGCGAGCGAGGTTGGCTAAATCCGCAAGAAGCCCATGATAATTCTAAAGGCTTTCTTGCGCTTGAGGAGGACTTCGAGACAGATAATCCAAACATAGAAACTATTACAATATATGGATGGAAATCCATAGCAATGCACAGCTTCAGCGAATAGTTTCAAAATTTGAATACAAAAACACGCTTTAAGAAATGACACACTTTATTGGAAAGTAACTGGGACAGTCGCCTTTATGATAGGACCACTTGGAGGCGAACCGAAAGGGCGCTACGAAACTCCAGACCCTAAAGACCCAAGGCCTATTATTCGCCAAAATGAGGCGGCTGATTTGTTGGCAGCTAAAGGCTATGATGTAGAGATGTTGCCAGCGACTAAAGGAGGCAATGGTTTTGGTATCAAACCAGAGTCTAACCCTGATTTTTTGATCAACGGGAATGCATTTGATGTTTTTTCTCCTAATACTAAGAATGTCAGGAATATATGGAGCACGGTTGAGTACAACTCTCAGACTCAAGCGAGTAGAATTGTAATCAATTTAGATGATTACTCCGGATCAATCACTAAACTTGAAAGTCAATTTAATGATTGGAAAATAGATTCTCTCGATGAACTTTTATTCATTAAGAATGGCGAAATCTCTAGGCTCTTACCAAGATAGAAGGTACGGATAAATGTTTTATGTTTTATATTTTTCGACCGAGAGTAGATTAGATGAAGTCAAAGAATTCCTATCGAAGACTTTACCTGATAGTAAACTCAGCTCAGATTCAGATTCAGAATTATCGATATGTAATGACTCATTCACATTAAGAGTCACTACAAATGGGCATAACCTTTCATTTGCGCGAGAGGATTATGGATGTGATTTCAATTATTGTTTTTGGTTTGAAATATTTACAAATAATATTAAATGGTCAACGAAGCTAATAGTAATCACTAATAATATATTGACTAATATTGCAAATGAACTGGTGCTTGAATCAAATGGTGAAAAGCCTTTTATTTATCAAGATTCTTCAGGTGTGTTTATTGATCCTAACTTAGGTGGAAAGGAAAGCTTCCCATTTGGCCTTATCTCTAAAGAATGGAAAGAGAAAAAGCTTAGTAGAGAGTGAAGCTATTACAGACGTAGTAACTGGGACAGTCGCCTTTAGAGGAGACCAAAAATCGGCATGAACGCCTTTTCAGCTTTGCGGAATAATGCGCGATTTTAGATTGGCTTAGCGCTCTTCAGCACAAGAAAAGACTAAATCTGGTTATACCAGGAGATAACAGGCACACGAAAACCACCAAGACGTTGGCTATTCGAAGAAAACGAGTAACGGCTGGGTGATGCTAGCTAACAGGTATACGAAATCCGCATAATCGCTTTCGCCCTAGCAGCGGTAAAGCATCTTTGATAGAGGTTTCAGTGCCCACCAGGGTTCCTTTTTCAACCTGGGCATAAATGTCAAGCCACTCGTCAGAGTCAACAAGTTCAAGATAATCCACCAATCGAAAAGGCAGCCCCTCTGGCATCGGCTCTCTAGGGTTCCCGCAAAAGGAAAGAGATGAGGCGCTGTGCTTTGTTCTTTTCTTAATGACGCTATTCGCGCCTTGACGGACGTGTGTTCTGAAGTTTCAGGCGTTTCCGCTATCACAGCTTGCACGGGGTTTAAATCTACGTAGGCCATCGCCGCCGCAGCGCTTTTTCATCAAGTAATGCATGGCTTTATTTGCATGGATATGGAGCACGGCGTGATAGTGATTACTCATGATGGCATAAGCGCATATATCAATACAAAAAGCACCCGCCAGTACGAGCAAGCGTTCTTCAATCCAACCACGACGATGTTCATAACTTTGCTGCGCTTTTTCATCATATCCGCAAAGGGATGAACGAGCTTTTGTCATTGAGATATAAGTGACGAGTCGTTGAACAATACGGGGATCATATCGTTCAGCAACGCTGCATTAATCTTGGAGAGCTGTCTTTGAGCCTTGAAGCACTATCAGATGAAACTGACAGATTAATGCGTTTCTTAAAGTGTGTGTCCTATTTATTGTTTCACATCGAATTATCTTAAATCTGGGATGATATATTATTTTCGATATAGGAAAATAGAGCTTAATCTCTCAATAAACACTGCAACCTTGTCAGGAGAATTTATGGAGTTCATGGGTGTTTAAGCTAATTTCGGTCGCAACGCATATTTTTGATAAATTTTCATTCAAGAGTAAGTTAATCATCAGTTTAGCGTTAGTTTACTCAATAATGGTAGGGCCATTGCAAGCTTCGCAATTTCCGTTCGCCTATTTAGATGATGCTCTATTACCGACAGATAAAGCTTCTGCGTCATACCAACATTCTCAATTTGAAAGAGGTGGTGAAGGTAATTTTCTGGTCAAGGTTTACTACAAAGAGAGTAAACAGGTCTACTTATCAACCACAGGTCAGCTGGACGATACTGGAACGCTCGTCTACCAAGGTGACTATACCTTTTCGCACCCGAACGGAGCTCTCAAAGAGAAGGGCCATTTTGACGAAGGAAAACGCGACGGTGAAGTGATAGCCTACCGACAGGATGGGACGATTTCTGAGCAGAGCACTTACGATAAGAGGCTGTTAACAGAAAGATTACTGTTTTCATCTGATGGTAGTGTTTCTAGAAAAGACACCTATGAGTATGACCCTGATAATAGCGATAATTACACCCATCACTCAAAAATTGGCGATAATATTATCTGTACGTCTTATTACGTGAATGGCCTGAAAGACGGTATACAAGAAAGCGAAGATTTAAGCTTAAAACTAAAAATGTTTGACCCTTATGTGGCGGGGGAAAGACACGGCCTTGTAGTGGTGTACATCAATGAAATGAAGAGAAAAAGTCAATATTTTTCTCACGGGAAAAAGCACGGAAATTATTCGAAATATAATGAATCCGGTAATTTGATATATGAAAGTAATTTTCACAATGGTCTAGTTTCAGGTGAGACAAATTACTACTTTGATAACGGTAATCTGTCGGAAAAGCGTTTGTATGGAGAGAGAGAACGCTTAGTATCTTGGGAGAAATATTTTGAAACTGGCCAACTAAAGGAAAAAATGCAGCATGATGAGGGAGGCAACATACACATAAAAGAACTTGGGACGTTAGGGCAAACTGTATCGACCACATTCAGACCTCTTGACTCTCAAGAATGGAATATAACTAAAGACTTCGGTTTTGGCGGAGCTCTGTTGCAGATTATAAAAAGCAAAGACGGCCAATTGGAAAAACACATTAAGGTTTTTTACCAGAACGGCATCATCAAAAGTGAAAGGATAGATGATGACAATGGTCGTTATGTAGAAAGAAGATGGAATGAAGATGGTACATTGACCACTGAAACTATTTTGCCAAAAGATGAAAGAAAATGGAATGTAAGGGCCAAGTATTATGGTAATGGTGCGTTAAGACAAGAAATAAAAGAATTAATTAGTGAAAGAAAGTACTTACTCACTCGATATAGTGATACTGGAGAACTGCTTGAAAGAACCCAGAAAGTTGACGATAAACGAGAAGGCATTCAACTTTACAACAGTTATGGAACGATTGAGCATACTGAATTTGAGAATGATCAGCCCCATGGCAAGTATGAAAAGGTAAATGCAAAAGGCGAGTTGCTTGAAGAAGGAGTGTATAAACGAGGACAAAAGCACGGCCTTTGGCGGCAAATAGATGTAAGGTTTTTGCCTATTCCTCGAGAACTCGGTATCGGCGACATTGAACTCAAGTTAGACCACGTAGTGAAGCGTTCCTCGCTTGAAATTGAATATCAAAATGGTGCTCTACACGGAATCTATAGATTTACAGATCAAGATGGCGTTCAACTTATTGCAGGTCAGTTTGATGCGGGCACACCAATAGGAAATTGGATGGTACGCACCAGCGCTGATGGACTCGTGATATATAAGAACAATACGAACAAGCCTGACGCAGATGGATATCGAGTTGAAGCTAATTTAGAAAAAGCGTTGGTGGTACAAGGAACTTACCTTGATGGTCTTCGTACCGGCAAATGGCGAGCTTTCACATATTTTGGCGAACTACAACTTGAAGGTGTATTTGAAAGAGGTGTACCAGTCGGCGTATGGAAACGCTTTTATCGTTATACCCGCGCGGTTGAATGCAACATGAACTACAAAGACGGTTATCCCCTAGGCCGTTGGCAACACTTTAATAACGAAGGTGAAATGGTGTGGGATAAGTACTTGGATTTCAGATCTTCTTCATCTAATACTCAAAACCCAAATTGGTCTCCTCGACGGGATCATAATGATATCCCTTGGGCTTGTAATATTAATGTGCCTAATGCCTTCTTGTTAGAAGGTTGAGCTGCATCTTTATGAAACATTCTCACCGAGAAAAGCATAATTGTTATAAAGGAATAAATTTGAAGATGTTAACCAATAGATGGAAAGAATGGGCTACGTTGATGGCTCTCAGCTTTTTGTTAGGTTGTACAGAAAACTCTGTCTTGGATTATCAGCCAGAAACCGACGCACCTACTCAGTATTATGCCCAGGTAGAAATTAAATTAACGGCACCATTCGATTATCACAGCGATATAAGAGATATTGCTTTTACAACTCCTTTTTCGCTTAAGCCGCTACAAAGGGCTGAATCAAATGAAAAAAGTGCTCAGGTTACTATCTATGGTGCAAGTTTCTCCGCAATCCAAGGGGATGAAGAGCCATTCTTCAGTTGGATAGACGAAGGTCTGCGGTTGAAGAGGAAAGGTGATGCTCTATTTTCCTTTGAGGTTAGTAAAGAGCAGTCGGCCATCGCGAGCAAAATGACGAATACAGCAATGCTCGGCTATATGAAAGATTTGCATAAACATGGTGCTATGCGTTCATTGTCCATGTTGCCGCCAAGGATTGGACTGGACGTTGGGTCCACGGTAACGGAGCTTTTTTCATCGGGTTTTCAAACCACTTATCGTGTTGAATTAGCCACAGAACAACGCATACGCGTCGGATTCAGTGGTAGCAACCCCAATGCTGATCCAGCGATTTTGGACCAAGAGTCGACACTGGGTTCAAACCAAATTGTCCTACCAAGTGATAACATTGTCGGTTGGGCTGACTATGAGCCTAAAACAGGCAAATTGATTCAATTGAGAGCAACGTTTGAAATCACGGTTGATGAGTCAAAATATGAGTATATTCAGGGTGTTGTTTTAGTTTCCAATGAGCCGATCATGGAGCAAGAAGACAAACTACGTAGGTTTAAAAATCCCCTCGCTAAGCAGTCAAAACTCCAGAAACAGGCAATGGAGGCTATACCTATTAATTTTAATCAAGCAATTGAGTATTCGGTTGACGAGCATACTTATGAGTGGGGTGCCACAGCTTTTAATATCGTAGCAACTCAAAAGGGCTTTTTTCCGCCAATACTGAGCAATTACCAATTTCTGGATAAGCATGGTCAGCATATTGAACAACACTTTTTTGTTGATGACTACCGATTCTACCGAGCCTACTCAGATAGAGCTAAATTTGGTGATTCTGATGATTTTGACGATGACAATTACATTTGGCTTAGCGAGCCTCAGGAGAGTAAAGTCTCTCCATCCTATCTTCAGCTAAGCTACACACCGACAAATTATAGAAAACACACTCAGATTATACCTATAGAAGAAGGCAAGGTTACGTTTACCCACCCAGAATTTACACTTGTTGGTGAATTGCAAAGATACGATACGGTTTGGAGTTTTACTTTAACGGAGTTAGCAGACTCAAACGTTGCATACTATTCCTTTGCTAACAAAGATGAAAAGGTCAGAGTGAGTGATTTCAAATGGATTGAGCCAAAGAAAGAAGAAGATGCGAATATAGATTTAATTGGCGCTATCCCATCAGTTTGGCAACATGCAACATTGGGAAAGAGAACGTTTCAATATGTGATCTGGTTTGACAAAGAACCAGCGGAAGGTATTCCGTTTACTTGGTATGAAAAGCCTGTAACACAAACAGTTAAGATCCCTTTGAGCCAAGCAGTGAGAAGCGTCAAAAACCAAGCGCCTATCGAAACGATCTACGATAGAAATGCTATTACGGGTAAGCATTCATATCCCACTCTATTCATCACGCCACATCAAGTGCACCTATCTATCAAACCCGAGATGGTAAAACTGTGTAATTTAGATGTAGTAACGGGTGTGTACCGAGGCTCTGATACTAGGTGGTTAGTGGAAGACGATGTACGTTGTAATGCCAAAAGTGGACTTTGTCGTTATCCCCTTACTGCATACAAAGGCTCAGTTCAGTTCTTCTACGATGAGAAGGTGCAGGTTAGTTTAGCGTGTTCAACTGGCAATCCCTCTCCACTAATGAAAGGTAAAGATTACAAACAGATAACACCTTGGCTTATTGAGCTCAAAGGGGTGTATAGCGAACTTGACTGGGAGGCCGCGAGCAAACGGCTACAAGCGTATGATCAAGACGACAAAGTATTGCAGTGGGTAAAGACGGCTGACAATGCTGATTTTGATATGCCTTTTCTTAAAGCCTGGGGCGATATTAATAGTGTTAAAGATACAACATTGGGTCAATCTGAGCTCCTAATTGACCAACTTGTAGAGTTTGCACCCACACCTGAATAATGTGCGATTTTGATTGGCTAAGCGCCCACTAGCACAAAGCCATACTAAATTCCCGTAGACTGACAAATAACAGACAGGCGAATAACACCAATTTGGTATTTATTAGACGTTGGGAATGTTTGACGATGCTAGCTAGTGGGAATACGAAGTCCACACAATCGCTTTCGTCCTAATGAAGGCAAGGCTGCTTTGATGGAGGATTCTGTGCCAATCAGAGTCCCCTTTTCTTCTTGCGCATACGTATCACGTCACGCGAAAGAATCAAATCCTAAATGATGAAGAATCTCAGGCTCTCGACTATCAATATAACCGTGCTTGTCTTCTCGGCTTTGACGTCCTGTCCAATTGTCCACTTCCCCTATGCTAAACAGTCTAAACTGGAGTTTTCTGCCACAGAAAATGCAGGAGAACACCATGAAGAAGTCACGGTTCACTAAATCACAGATTGTCAGAAATTCAACGGGACAGGCTACCTAAATAATCAAAGAGCTCATCACCCTTTAGAACAACTGGGACTGTCGCTTTTAGAAACGGCAATGTGATGAAAAAACACGTTGAGGAAATCGTCAATCCTCTGCGTTTTCAAGGGCAATATTTCGATGAAGAAAGCGGTCTACACTACAACCAACATCGCTACTATAGCCCAGTAATATTTAGGTTCATAACCTCCGATCCTGTCGGTTTGGCTGGCGGGCTAAATAGCTATCAATATGTAAAGAATCCTTTATCATAGGTTGACCGATTAGGGTTAATGATTTGATGTGAAGAGGATATAATGGTTACTTTGAAAAATAAGCCCACCCTGACAATCATCATTATTATTCAAGAATAGTCTTTGATTGAAAATAATGAGATGAAAGAGGTTTAACTCCATAAAAAGGAGAGTAAATATGTCATATAGCTCTGAGGATGTATCAGACTTAAAAAGCAATCTATCTTCCTACCCAGGCATTGATTACTTAGGTGATGTTAAAGCTTATGATGGTGAAATATTATCATATTGGAGACCAACAATAGGCCTTTATAATGGGTTCGCACAGATAGATATAAAAGGAGATTTTTCTGGAATAGCTAGCCAAGCGTCTAGACTACTATGGAATAAAATCAACGAATTTAGCAGTGGAGATATTGAATTGTTATCATCCATTGATTCATTTGAAAATTGGATTAGTATTAGAGTAGAAAATGGGGTCAATATCGTTGATGCATTTGAACTCTATGAAGAATCTCCTGAATTTGTAGCTATAGATAAAGATAGAAAGTACTTGATTGCCATTCATTCTGAAAATATATCAAACCATACTGACCAGTTATTATTATACTTCTACAAGTTAGAAAAAAATGGAGATGGTTCAGTTGGTTTTATAAATCATAAATAATATTACCTTCATGTTTTAAGTGTGAAATTCACTCTACTCTGGATGCATAATTAACAAGTGAAAAACAATTTAAATGAGCAGAAAAATTAAACAATAAAAGAACTCATCATAATTTAAACTTTTCCCACCGAACGAATTCAGGGTGTTTATCTTGGATTCTATGTCTAGAAAAGAGAATTGAGTGTGTTGGCAACGGGTTTAGTGACAATCTGGCAGATAAAAACCACCGATGCTGTGTTGGTTGCAAATGAGTGTTGCTGTATCCGAGAGTGAGTCGGTAATCGAAATCCACAAAGGCGTTGTCGCCAAGCAAAGGTAAGGCTCCTTTCTAGTCAGCAAGGATCTAGGAATTGAACGCCCCAACAAGCCGACTACATGTCTCACTTAGAAAACCAAGATATAGCGGTAGACATAATTGCTGCACACAACAAGTACAATGCTGCCACATACCCTCACCTTGCTGATGAGAGAACGAATCTATATCCTGCAACTAAGTACGGCCACCAACACAGGTGGCATGGTGGCAACTTACAAAACTCCACACATGGAAAGCCCTTAAACCCGAACATACCTGAGGAATTTGAATGTCAAAAATTTCTATATCTGTCGCTAATTCCGTTGACAGCTTAGAAGCAACGAAGTTTCTACACAGATTACTCGGGATGTCTCTGTCCACAGCTAAAACTTGCCTAAATAATGGCAACAATGGAGCGTTTTTTAGTGGAGAGATTTTCTTAAATGATCACAACTAAATAGCTGATAAAATTAGAAAAATCATATCTTTCTTTGACACACAAAATATTGAAATTTTCATTGTGGAAGTAAACAGCGATGTGGATTGGGAAGGCGCATTCAATGAATCTAACAGGATATCAACCTCAGCCATGTTAGATATTCTTGGTGATGCAGATGGCTGTTTTCATTAAGTAGTCGTGAGGATATAACCTTTGAGACAGTTGCTAAAACCGTGGCCAATCTTGGTTACCACTACAAACCGAGGTAATAATGACATATGAAGAGTTATTAACGAATATTGACAATACCTCATGGTTTACGAACTCAGGTAGTTATCGTTCTTCGGGTAATACTATAGGAATTCCAAGTTTAAGCGCTTGGAACGACACGACTTTTGAAGAGTCACTAAGCGCAGAGATGAAAAAAATTGCTAGCTCTATGGACTGGTTCCCTTCATCTAGAGATCAAAAAGATCCATTCCATGGACAAGAACTAACAAAAAGAGTCGCTGCAGTCGAAGGTGGAAAGACCAAAGTAATGACTGCCTACAAAGTCGCTTCAAAAAAGCTCTCGAATTATGATAAAACGAAGTTTGTTAGTGGGCCTCATGACTATTCAATTACCGCTAAAAGTGCTGCTCTGTATTGTGTCAGAATGGCGGCAATGGAGTGCTTAAGCAATAATCAAGGCATTTGGGTCGAGGTGTTTAAGGTTTACTCTCAAGGTTATTGGCCATGCGGTCTACTGCCCGATAACAAGTTAGTGGTTTACTAAAAACTAGGACGCTGACTATCACTAAATACAGTTGAAAGCGTGAGGAATGTAGCAGTAGGTCTTTGTCTGAGCGAGAAGTAATATATGCGCTTTGAAGAAGATATACTCCCCCCTAAAGACAAAACTGGCATATCGCAACACAATGGCTGGTCTCATTTAAAATTAATGACTGGGGCAGTCGCTTTAAGAAATCCATAGTCATTCACGATTACACAAAAAAATGATAGAAGTTATCGAGGAGACCCGGCATGGTCTAATCTTACCGACCTTTTTATGATCATTATTGATGAACCAAAAAATCAATTAGTTCATAGATATGAACATCTAGGACTTTCGTTTTTTTAAAAAAATTCGGCCTCGCACCTTTTAATTTATTAGGAGTAATGAGAGAATTTAGATATAGTTAGCGCTCATTAAAGCAACACCATCATAAATCTACGTAGACAGATAGATATCAAACATACAAAACCACCAACCTAGCGCTTGTTGACTCCTGATCACTATGATTCAGTGACTTTGATCGGTAGATGGAAAGGTTGAGGATAAATGAATGAACGTTATTATCCATGGCAATGAAATTCATTCAGAGCGTGATTTTCATAAAAATCTTTCAGAGGCATTCGAATTCTCTGCTTACTACGGTAAAAATTTAGATGCACTATGGGATTATTTAAGTACAGAAGTAGAAAGGCCACTCTCATTGATTTGGAAAGATTCAGAGTTATCTCAAAGATTCATGGGTGATGATTTTGATAAAATTGCAACGTTGTTAGAACGTGTTGTAAAACAAGATATCAAGTGGGAATTGGATGATAAATTTGAGGTGCATTTCGACTAATTTTTAGGCTCCCAGACTATCACCGTCAGAACCGGTGAAAATAGGTGGAACACACATCCTTAGAAATACAGAAAATCATCTAAAATCAAATGCATATTGTTCTGTTACATGTCCTCCCTATTCTGGAAACTCAGCTCACTTTGAAAAACCTGACCATATCCCAATCAGTCAGCAAAAGTTTGACGAAGTGATCAACAAAGAAAAGTCACTAAGATATCCACCTCAGAGCTACCTTCCTGATGAGTACATCGCTACGCATCAGAATAATTTACATCAACAGGGGGCTACAATCGTTCAACCTGGATCTTTCTTAGACCCTAACTCGCCATTTCAAACGTGGCCTCTTGGAAAATTTGCAGGTTTGCCAGAGGACATGGATCCCATCATTGATGAATTTAAAAAACGGGAGACTATCAACTCTTAAATGACGAATTTGCACTTGGCCTATAAGGCGAAGATTTCGCTAAGTTCAAAAACCAACCCATTTTAGTTATCAAGATCGCCCCAGATGATGCAAGGTTTAGCGACAAAATGCCAAGCGGTAGGGAGCCCTGCGCTTATGATGGTGAATGGGTTCCTGGGGGTGAATCAAAAGGTGGTATTGTCCACTTCCCCTCTAGCTTGCTCTTAATTTATAGAAACACAACTGGGACAGTCACTTTAAAAATCGCCATTTCAGGGAAACAGCCATTTTCGCTATCACAGCTTGCACGGGGTTTAAATCTACGTAGGCCATCGCCGCCGCAGCGCTTTTTCATCATATCCGCTAAGAAATGAACGACGCACACAACGAGAAACACTGTGATAGTAAGGGGTAGCGTCAATACTAATGAGGGATGAACGAGCTTTTGTCATTGAGATATAAGTGACGAGTCGTTGAACAATACGGGGATCATATCGTTCAGCAACGCGGCATTAATCTTGGAGAGCTGTCTTTAAGCCTTGAAGCACTATCAGATGAAACTGACCAATTAATGGGTTTCTTAAAGTGTGTGTCCTTTTTATTCGCCAATTTAGATGATATAACTGGAGATAATTTTTACCAATGTTTGTTACATTATAGAAAAAACACAAAACTAACTTATCGTGACTGCTCACAAGAGAAGATATCATGGAAAAAATAGAAGAAACGATAAATGAAAAATTAGCGCGAGTGCAATTAACTGATAAATACATCGAAAAAATTAAAAAAACACCGACAGAAGAAGCAATACAAAAGTACGATGAAGAGTACTTTAAAAACATTGAAAATGAGAGAAATACATTAAACTGGGATGCCAAGAGTGCGAATAAAAGAATGATAATAGCTATATTGTTTTTTTTACCATCATACTGGCTAGCAACAAGTTTAACCTTAACATCACTAATTCCTTCTCTTAGTTGGCAAACTGTAGTATCAGTCTCGTATTCATCACTCATAGCTTATGTAATATGGGATATGTTCGCAGGATTTTATTATCGTTATAGATTTGGCGAGAATTCCATCTGCGTTAGACAAAATGAAAACAGACCCGAATTTGTCTACAGAATTGTTCGCAAAATAGCATTGTTTTGTGTTGTTTTTTGCATAATATCCGGCTTTATTTTTGGCCCAATGATATTTTTAGGTGCAGGTGGTTTTGCATTAATGGCATTAAAATTCACCGAGATAGAAAACAATATTAGTATCGAGAGAATACCTTACGAATCCATCATATGTTTGCAGCATACAGAAAAAGAAAATGAGCTTGAAATATTCCACAAATCCGAATTTTCGTCTATCGTAGATGGCACTCTATATTTTTCTGATGACTTTAGAAGCACGCAATTTATTTTGAATAATAAATCTGTCGACGAAATTTTAGAACATATTGAAGACCAAGTTAGAGATAAGGTTTTGTTTTTTAGATCAAAATCAAAAAAAGAAGAAATAAATTTCTTTGACAAAGTTAGAGAACACCCTGAATTCAGGACAAAAATATCATTTAAAATCGAAGGCATGAATAAAAAACCGGGACAGTCACTTTAAAAAATCCGCGAGTACAGAGTACTGGTGACAGGCAACCTAAATAAAAATTTAGAATGAAGTATCAAATAGTGGGTAAGATAAGAGATGACAGCGGATCAGGTCGAGGCTGGGTGTTTCCATCGCCTATCGCTAAACTTGACAACAAGTTTTCTGATGCGGACGATCTCCCCAACTTCTCCGATAAAGATCAGGCATTTTGATACTTCAAAGAGATTACGTTGTAAATACGGGATAAAAAAGGAACAACCATTGCTATGGAAGAGTCTTCAAACACATACGCGAAAACTGTGTACAGAGGCAGTCTATGGGAAGAGCAATCACCATATAAGCCACATACACTCTCAGGGATGATCCTCTTACCTCATCGCGACTATCGCAATGTTAATCCTTCAACATATACAGCAGATATGTATCATATCATTCATAATAGTGAAGATGACTTAGATGATGAAAAATGCCTAAATTCATACCAGTTTAATTCGAAAATCATACGAACAGTTACTGTCTCACGAAGCTTAATTCTTCCTATGATGGCAACAATATGTGGCCTTGGCTTATGCCTTGTTAGTATATTATCTCTTGGGTTTGAATCTTATTTCTACTACTCTACAAACTCGATAAAATCCGTTGATTTTATTTCAAATTATGTATTTTTAGCTCTGGCTGGTTTATTTTTATTCTGCATACAATTCATGCCTCCTCCTATCCCTAAGATATTCTTTGGCGGTGTTGTCCCTCATATTCAAGTGAGTCGTCAAACTGGCATGGTAACAATTTGGAAATATGTCCCAATCCTTGGCATAAAACGCAAAACCATTATTATACCTTTTTCTGAGTTTATTCCTTACTTGCATCACCTTGTGACACCAACGGGAACAGGGGCAGGATGGAATGTCATTCTCGCCCACAAAGATTCACGACGCATCAGTTTCGGTGCCATTGGGATGGCCAACCTTAAAAGCCGTGGAGATGCCTTGGCATTCTGGGATTTCTTGCAGCGTTACATGGATGTCGAACAACCCTTACCTGATTCTCCTGTCTTCGAAACGGTTAGGCACCTTGACCCAACAACGAAAGCCTATGACGGTACAGTTGGACGACCAGCCAAGTATTGGAAAAGAATGACAAAAGCACAAATTGACAGACGCTCTGATGAAATGGCGATGTACATCGAGCGCTTAGCAAACGGCGAAGATCTCCCTCCCTTTGAGTTTGATTACGAGGCAATGTTAACGCCTCACGAACAGAAGCAGAGAAAGCGAGCGAAGAAAAACAGCGATGCTTAAAGTCAGTGAGTCATCCTGAATACACAAAGACTGTCAGAGAACAGTTAAATAATATGGATAGAAATCAGAGTATGGATATACTACAAGAGAAAGTTCACAATCTCTAAGTTAAGCTGAGAGCAATAACTAAATCAGGCATGCCTGTTAGAAATGTTGATGGCGCGAAGAAAGAAGCATGGAAGAAATGGTTAGAAAAATAGATGATATAAGTAACTTTAAATTAGTTAACGAGGTTTTTCAGTTCGCTCGCAGTAATAAGCTACTTACGCCAACTGATGATACCAAAAAACATAAGAATGTAATATGTGAACTGGATGAAGCCAAATACTACGCTTGGGAGAAAACATATGGTGATGATGAACTTACATGGGCAGATTATCGCGCCAACAAAGTGAGTGATATTTGGGAGAAAATCTATGAGAATGATGATAAATTCTCGGACATAGAAAACCTACTAACATCAATATTGGAAGAATTATCCGAGGAAGTTAAAAGAAAGCCAGATAGAAAACACAGTGCATTATTAGATGATGTTATATCTGACCTAGAGGCATGCATATATAGCCGCGTTATAGAAGCAGATTCCAACAGCTTTTTCGGAGGTGTTTTCTCATCATATACCGATGGTTTTTGGCCTTGTGGCTTTAAGAGTTCCACTAACATTAATGATATAATATTGTATTCTAGATCAGTAGAAATTAATAAGCAGGACACACAGTCTTGTTGTAGTAAGTAGAAGGTCAGCACTCGTCAGTGCAGCCGTTATGCAACTACGAATATATGCATTCTCCCCTTCACCTCTGCCCAAATTAGTATTGTCTCTCCTACACCTTTATCCCCCACCATTTCACCTAATCGATCTCTCATTGTTCCGATTTTGCGAATTATCAAGTCAAATAATACACAATTATCAACCAATAAAAATTTAGATAAGATCATCTTCATCGTCACATATGGAGCATTACTGCTCTTAACTTGTTGAAAAGGTGAAAGTATGGATACGTTGAAAAGAATAATTGCAGTATCGATCATTTCGATGCTTCCTTTGGGTACCAGCCATGCAGATGCGCAATCGGACAACACATTAGCGGTTGCTAAATCATTCCTCGAAGCCGCTGGGAGTGGTAACGGCGCAAAACTGAACGAACTCATGAGCGACGACTTTATTTGGCATAACGAAGGCGACAAACAGATCCCTTGGATTGGTCCTTGGAAAGGCCAAGAAGAAGTGATGGGCAAATTTATGCCCGCATTCGGTAAAGGTTTGACGGTGACAAGCTGGAGCACCGACTACAGTTTTGCTAATGCAGATCAAGCGGTGTTTATGGGCTCAATGAGCGCTGTTCTCAACAACACAGGTGCTGATACTGGCAAATTCACGTGGGCTGTTCGTGTGCATGTAGAAGACGATAAAGTAAAAAGCTGGAACTGGATGGAAGACAGCTATGCGGTATCTAAAGCGTACAATGACAACACACAATCGAATAAAACAGCGGTAGAGACGTTCTATACACTTCTGAGTAACCCTGGTTCTGAAGAAGCGGTAAAAGCCTTCAGCGCTAACACGGCAGATAACTGGGTAAGTGTCGGTAACTATTCTGGCAAGAATAAATCGAAAGGTGCTTTCCTAGGTCAAATGGGATACTTCGCCAAATTAATCCCAGACTTAAATTGGAATATCGAAGAGATGACGCATGCTGATGATCGTGTGATTGTGCGAGGCCGCGCAACTGGCACGCCAACGGGTCCTCTCTTCGGCGTTGATGGTGCTGGTAAGAGCTTCGACATTATGACGATTGATGTTCATACCATCGAGAATGGCAAAATCACCAAATCGCATCACGTAGAAGATTGGGCGGGTGCGTTAAAGCAGCTGAAAGGTAAATAAGCCTAACAAGTAACGTGAATCTAAACGCTGGTCGGTTTGCTATCGACCAGCCATTTTTAGCAATCTGCCAGTAAAAAGAAGCGAAATACGTAAGCGGTGAATAGAGCTATGTACACCTACTCAACACCGACCTCCTCTCTTCCTGATTCTCTAACCAGACGGGAACCTACAACAAAGGATCAATCACCGCTTGCCAATTTTCTAGGCTTGAGTGGTGATCAACTGGCACCAAACCCGCGTTATTGATGAACACCGTTGGCGTTGCCCAGACCGATCGTGTGGCGGCATAGCGAATGGGCGTTCTTGCCATCACATAGATTTCACTGCTATCCATACGCTCGAAAAACGCGTCTCTTTCTACCTTGCCATGTTCTTCGGCGTAGTCAGCGACAAGCTGTCGTAAATCGTCATGGGTTTTATGAAGGAAAGGCCCGTTGTAGAACGTATCTTGTTGCTCATAGAGGAAGGTAGCGAACCCATAGAATTTGTCTGCATCTCCCTCTGCCAAGGCAAACAACCCCAAGCTCATGTCCCATGCTTGTCGGTGATTACTCAGGGTTATCAAATGCGTTTTAAGGCTGACCGACGCACCTGTGTAGTGACGCATAACCTCCATGAGGTTTGGCCAAATTGCGCGTGAGTGTGGACATTGAATATCGACAAAAACATCAATCGTCACCGACGCTTGGGGATCACCAAGAAGAATACCGCTTGGGCGGTGGGGTATTGGTATGCTCATCACTTCCTTGTGTATATTGAGTTTGTTCTCTGTGTCATTTAGTGTAGCGAATGATCGATCATTCGCTCTACAGGACGATTGTTTTATCCATGCTACTCCGATGCTTTTATTCTTTCTTAGTCATTCGCAACGTGATCTTTTCTTGTAACGGAAGTACTGAGGCAGTTTTTGTAGAACGCTCCAGGCCCGACCGAAAGATGCCTCCAATCTTCCAACATTCCTCACAATAAAATACAACAGACACCTTAGCGACAAGCCAAACTTCAACCCAGAATACATTCCTCAGACTTTGTTTCCACCTAGAGCAGATAAAGCCACCATTTGAGACGGCCTTCAAAGGGTAGGTTCTCACAGCAATGTTATATTTCACCGATAACTCTCTGAGAGGGATAGAAAAGTCGTTCTTCTGGAAATGAAAAAACATCCATTGTTTTCATACAGGAAGCAAAATGTTTTGAAGCGATTTTTCTTTCAAGTGCCTCTTAAGCCCAATCAAGCTATGTATGGTTTATCGATGAAAAAACTCCTTGTTGCACTGCTTCTTTTTAGTACCCACTCCTTTGCCAATAACCATTTCTATGCCGGTACCAGCGTATTCCTCTACAGCGATACCGAACTAAAACTAAGTGGCAACACATCAGATAAGAACAGTGATATCGGCGCAAGCGCATTTGGCGGCTACAGTTTTGCAATGTCACCGGGTTTAGAGCTCGGCATTGAAGTTGAGTATGTGAAATACGGTAAAGCAAAATTTACCGATACTTACCATGTAGAAAGTGACGCTGTTTATATAAACGCTAAACCTAAATTCATTGAAGTTGGTAATAATCTATACAGCGCTCTTATTTTAGGTGTTGGCTCTATGTCTGCCGAGATCAAGAATAATGGTCAAACCATAAAAGACTCCGATCTGTCTTACCAAGCGGGTTTTGAAGTTGGCTATATGATTGACGATTGGGATCTCGGTATTGGATACCGCTATCAAACAGCTGATTTCGATGGCTTCTACGGCATGGATATATCCAATCAAAGCTTGACACTTGGCGTACGTTACAACTTCTAAAGCAAAGCCTCGAATCAGTTCAATTATGAGTCAGACACAGGTTGCGCTGACTCATACATTGTTCTTGCCAGCTATACCCAAACAACCTGAAGATGCTCGAACCCATATTTTTAAGACGATGAAATCTCTCGCACCAGCCTTTCACAAAAAGCATGGGTCGACAGATTTCTAAGCTGAACCTGTTCGTCGCCCTTTCCTGACTTAGCAACACGCACCCAGTCTTCTAGCATGGCTTTAAAACCTTTGGTTTCTAACGTATCAGTCCAATCAGGCATTTCGATGCGCTCAGTTTTGCCGTTTTCAAACTTTTCACCGCACAGAAAGCTGTCAAATTGATAGGCTTCATTTTCAAAACACAGAGAAACAGACTCGCAAGTTTTCCCAAATTGGCGGTTCATTTGGCCTCTGAACAAAGTGCCATTTTCCTCCCAACTCAAGTTGATCATCGCGATGTCACCGCCCTTTCGCTGAACTGAAATCTGCACATCTTGCTTGTCAATCTCCCCATCAAGATTGAGTGAATCAATGACATGGATCATGTCATCGAGAACGAAGTCTTGCGCTGCTCCTGCAAGGTTCAATCTGTGTTTGTGCCAACTGATCGTACGAAGATCATCTCGCGCCACCAGCGATCGCCAAATAGGGATGTAGCGGCGATTGAAGCCAACAAACAATGGCACTGATTTCTGCTCAGCTAAATCATGCAGCTTTTGATAATCAGAGAAATTCAAAGCGGCAGGTTTATCAACGAAAACGGGAATACCCTGTTCAATAAAGAAGGTGGCAATGGGCGCATGGGTTTCACTGTTGGTGTGGATCATCACACCATCGACATTCATCTCCACCAATTTACGAAAGTTTGTGCAGGTCTCTGCAATGCGATATTCACGCGCTACAGCGGCAAGTTTTTCTGGGTTTCTGGTACATAGGATGAGGTCGAGTTCTGACATACGCGTCAGCAAAGGCAAATAAGCTTTGGTGGCAATGTCACCCAAGCCAATAATCGCGATTTTCATTGATTATTTTCCATTGTTTTAAAGGCTATATTCCCGCTCTACTTTAGCTATTCGCGTTGTAAAAGCGGCATACCATTTTTTGCGTCCTAGCTTCTGTGCTTCGATATGCTCAACATTCGCTTTCCACTGCTTGATAGAATCGAGATCTCTCCAGTAAGAAACGGTGATACCCAGAGTGTCTCGTGCAGACTCCACACCCAAAAAACCAGGTTGCTGTTCAGCCAATTCGACCATTCGAGCGGCAGTTTCACCGTAGCCATCATCGAGCGCTGTTCTTAGATTGGTAAAAATAACGGCGTAGTAAGGCGGCGCTGGCGTGTTAGCGATGTCTGACATGGCGTTCCTTTCCCTGTTCAATCACGGAGACCTACAGCGTAACCCAGAAAACGTGACGACCCAAGAACGTGAGTCGCCTCTACACCGCTTACGCAGTCTCAAAAGCACTAATCGTGCTCAGATTAATGGTTTTTTCCTCACAAAGTAGCATTGCGACATTATCAATATGCGCTTAGGTTTATTTTGAACCCAAATAAATCAAGAGGTTAAATGATGATGGACAGCAAGAAACTCGCACAAAGAATTCGTGTTGTATGTATCGCTATCGCGTTGATTTCTGTCCCTTTAACGACCTTCGCTAACGAACTTCCCGTCATCAAAGTTGGTGTGCTGAAATTCGGCACCGTCAATTGGGAAATGGACGTGATCAAGCGGAACAAACTTGATGAAAAAGCTGGGTTTACTCTCGATATCACACCACTGGCATCGAAAAACGCGTCGTCTGTTGCACTACAAGGCAACGCCGTAGACGTCATTTTCTCTGATTGGGTCTGGGTAAGTCGCCAGCGCGCAGCAGGGAAAGGCTATACCTTATCCCCCACCTCTGCGACCGCAGGTGGGTTATTTGCCGCTGCTGATATCACACTCGCCTCCCCTTGCGACATCGCCGGAAAACAGCTTGGTATCGCAGGCGGTGCAGTAGACAAAACATGGGTGCTCTATCAAGCGTATTGCAAAGCAAAAGAGAACAAAGACGTCAGTGAAATCACCGAACAGCAATTTGTCGCGCCGCCACTTCTTAATAAATTACTCATGCAGGGCAAGCTACCCGCCGGCATCAATTTTTGGCATTACGGCGCAAGACTTGAAGCGGCAGGGTTTCAGCCAGTGATTTCTCTTGATCAGATCGTTGAAGGTTTAGGCATTGATACTCAAGTGCCAATGCTCGGCTGGGTATTTGATGAAACATGGGCTAAGGCCAACCCTCAATTAATCGCTGCTTTCTTGAAAACATCCTCCGAGGCCAGAGCCATATTGCGAACATCAGACGCAGAATGGGAGATCATTCGCCCATTAACCAAAGCCAAAACTGACGAAGTGTTTACTGCACTGAGAGCAGCTTATCGACGTGGCTTCTCGGGCACTTTCGGTGAAAAACAGCAAAAAGCTGCGGCGCAGATTTTCGACATTCTTGCCAAAGAAGGCGGGCCAAAACTTGTTGGGAAGTCCACTTCACTCAGTGAAGGCACATTCTGGCTCAACCAATAAACGTGAAACGGTAAAGGAATTGCCAACACGTGACTCGACCTAACTTGGCTCGATCAAACGCGGAGCGCGCCAACTACCTGCGTCTTGTTATGCCAATATTGATGATGGTCTTTTGGCAATGGTCGGCCGTGTTAATCAATAGCCCGGACTACCCTACTCCAGTGGCGGTCTACCACGCTTTTGTGTTTGAGTTAACGCAAGAACAAATGCTTTATCACCTTGGTATGACGCTGTGGCGCGTCATACTGAGCTTCGCGTTTTCTATGGTGCTTGGTGTGATGTTTGGCATCATAATGGGGCGTTTCCCTCGGCTCAATGAGCTATCCGACCCAGTATTGATCCTCGCTTTGAACATTCCTGCATTGGTAACAATCTTGCTTTGTTACCTGAGCATTGGCCTTGTTGAAGCCGCTGCTGTCACCGCCGTGGCACTGAATAAGATCCCGACAGTCGTCGCCATGATCCGCGAAGGTGCACGAATGGTTGATAACGAATTAATTGACGTCGCGCGCGTGTTTCGCCTATCACCCGCTACACGTTTTCTTCGAGTATTTCTGCCGCAACTTTATCCGTACATCATGGCGTCTGCACGCACTGGACTTTCTCTTATCTGGAAGATTGTTTTGGTTGTCGAGTTAATTGGAAGAAGTAACGGCGTTGGGTTCAAGCTTCACACCCTATTTCAGTTTTTCGACATTGCAGGCATCCTCGCCTATACCTTTGCATTCGTCGCCATTATTTACCTGCTTGAAGCATTGATATTCCGCCCCTTAGACAAGGTTGTGTCGCGAGGGCGCGTATGATTTCAATCACTTTAAACATTCAAAGTAAGCAGTACCACGATGATGCATTGGTTATCCGCCACTTAACCGGAGAGATAAAATCTGGGAAAATCACCGCCATTGTTGGTCCATCAGGCTGCGGAAAATCCACCCTGCTAAACATGATTGCAGGTCTAGAACCATCGCATGCCCACGACATTCAGTTTTCCAGCACCAATGCCAACAAACCCAAAGTAGGGTATATATTTCAAACCCCGCGACTCATGCCTTGGCTTACGGCGAAAGAGAATCTCGCACTGGTGTGCGGCAAAGACAATCCGGCGATAAAAGCAACCCTTGATGCCATGGGCATCCTTGATAAACAAGATGCCTACCCTGCAGAGTTATCCGGAGGTATGCAAAAACGGGTAAGCATCGCGCGAGCGTTTGTATATAACCCCGATCTCTTGTTACTCGATGAGCCATTTACTTCTTTAGATGCCCCAACCGCAGATCAACTCAGGCGTCAACTGCTCGCACTGTGGGCCAAAAACCAATCCACCATGGTATTTGTTACTCACGATTTGCGTGAAGCCATATCACTAGCAGATGAGATTTGGTTTCTTAGCCGCTCTCCCACTTCAGTGATTCATTCACTGCACATTAACCAACCGATTGAGCGTTTCATCACCTCTCCACACGGTCGGGTTCAAATTGATACCATTACCGAAAGCCTGCTCCATCAACATCCTCATTTACTGAGCGGTTTAACAAGCCAAACCCACGATAAGTAGCGGTCGAAAAATCCTCCCTTCTAATCCGCGCATTTATCTGCAACGTGAGTATAATGACCCCTTTCTTACTGGCCGGTGGAATCCAATATGGCAAAGACGCTGACACAAGAGCGCATCGCAGAGATCCTCAAATTAGACGTTGACCAACGTTATAAATACCTCGTGAAAGAAGTCGTCGAGAATCGCGAAATCTGGATACTGATAGACGAGCACGGTTGCGTCATGCTTAATACCGAAGAAGAAGATTGTGTCCCAGTGTGGCCTAACCAAGAGTTCGCTCAAGAGTGGGCAACGGGTGAATGGGAACACTGCAAACCTGAAGCCATTGGTCTGAACAAGTGGCATAGCCGCTGGACTAACGGCCTGCTGGATGACGAATTGTCTATCGTTGCATTCCCAAACACAGACCTAGAAGGTGTGGTGTTATTCCCAGATGAGTTTGATTTCGACCTCACCAGTCTGGCGAAAAAACAAAAACGCTGATGTGCGTCAATGTGAAATGAGAGAGCAGCTTGTCTGCTCTTTTTTTGAAGTTAACAACCAGCAATATCTCCCCTGTCTCCCCCATCACTGCTATCACTGCTATCACTGCTATCACTGCTATCACTTCAAGCACCAAGCACACTGCATAATCAACAAGATATCGCCACAAATCATTCACATCGCCCCACCACTAAGCAAGTCGCATCACTTAAACATATCAATTGATTAGGCAACTCAATGGGCGCGTTACCGCGCCAGTCCGCAATGGCTAATTTTTCTTAGATTGCGAATAGATCGCATTCAGGAAAAGTCACTCCTCAATAATCTTGATTAGAATCAATAAACCTTCATTCATGCTGGTTGTAGCACCAATTTCCCCCGAATAAACATTCCCTCACATTTAGTGAGTACTTATAGTTCCCCCGCAATATTTCATCAAAGATTCTACGTTTTAGACCCTAACAAACATTCATTTGGTGAATGTTTGTTAATGAGTTTGAAGCTAATAAAAATAGCTAAGTCAATTAGCACACATATCCGCGAAAGCGGTGTGAGACTGACAATGAAAAACTGGATCGATAAGGCGGTATTAGCGCCGATGAAGCGTCGAAGCTTCATGAAGTGGGGGGCTGCCATTGGCGGTGGTTCGGCACTGGCTGCTGGTTTACCACTGAAAGCGGTTGCCAAAACCACCGCAACAAATGCCATTGAAACCAAAACGGTATGGTCTGCTTGTATGGTGAACTGTGGTAGCCGTTGTGCGCTGCAAGTGCACACCAAAAATGGCGTGATCACCCAAATTGAATCAGACAACCGTGGCGATGACCAAGGCTTTGGTAATCACCAAGTGCGTGCGTGTCTGCGTGGCCGCTCTATCAAACACCGTGTTTACAACCCAGACCGCCTGAAATACCCAATGAAGCGTATCGGCAAACGTGGCGAAGGCCAGTTTGAACGCATTAGCTGGGACGAAGCGCTGGATCTGATGGCGGAAAAACTCCAATACACCATCAAAGAATACGGTAATGATTCGATCTTCATTACCTATGGTTCAGGCACACAAGGTTACCGCACTGACGGTAAAGACTGCTTCAAGCGTCTGTTCAACCTTGTGGGTGGTTTCCTTGATTACTACGGTAACTACAGCTGGGGCCAAATTCAGTTTGCTCTGCCGTTCACTTACGGCTCCATCAAACCGTCTGCTTACGGTAGCTATACCACGGAAATCGAAAACGCTGATCTGCTGGTGATGTTCGGTTATAACCCTGCGGAAACCCGCATGAGTGGTGGTGGTGAGATCCACGAGCACATCAACGCACAGCGTAAGAATAACGTGCGTACCATCATTATCGATCCGCGTTACACCGACACCATGTTGGGTAAAGAAGATCTCTGGCTGCCAATCCGCCCAGGTACTGACGCGGCACTGGTTGAAGGTATCGCACACACCTTGATCACCGAGAACTTGGTTGACCAAGATTTCTTGAACAGGTACTGCCAAGGCTACGACGCGTCTACCCTGCCAGCCAGCGCACCGCAAAACGGTCACTACAAAGCGCACATCTTAGGTCAAGGCCCAGACGGCATCGAGAAGACTCCTGCGTGGGCATCGAAAATCACCGGCATTCCTGTTGATCAAATCGTGCAACTGGCGCGTGAAATCGGCACGGCAAAAGCGTGTTTCATTACCCAAGGTACGGGTATTCAGCGTCAGGCGAACGGCGAGCAAACGTCTCGTGCGATCGTGATGCTGCCAATCCTAACGGGTAACATCGGCCGCCCTGGCACAAACACCGGTGATATGCCTGCGAACTGGAGTTACCCAGCACCGCGTATTCCAACCGGCGTTAACCCGATTCAAGTAAAAGTGCCGTTCTTTAAATGGAGCGATGCGATTTACCGTCACCACGAAATGACCGACAAAACCGACGGCATTCAAGGTGCGGAACGCCTTCGTACCCCGATCAAGTTCCTACTGAGCTACTCAGGCAACATGATCATGAACCAGCATGCGGACATCAACAAACACCGCAAACTGATCGAAGATGAAAGCCAAGCAGAATTCATTGTGGTGTGCGATAACCACATGACCTCGTCTGCGCGTTTCGCTGACCTGCTTCTACCAGACGTGACCACCATCGAAAACAACGAAGTGAGCTCGGACGGTTACTCTTCGGGTTCACTGGGCGGCGTATTCCCACTGGTGCGCGCTATCGAGCCACTGTACGAAACGCGTTGTGCCTACGACATGTGTGTGGGTCTGTCAGAGCGCCTAGGCGTGAAAGACGCGTTCACCGAAGGCCGCACCCGTGACGGTTGGTTGGAATACCTTTACGAAGGTGCGCGTGCAAAAGATGCGAATCTGCCTACACTGGAAGACCTGCGTAAAAACGGTCCTTACACCTTGGCAGCGCCAAAAGAAGGTCGTATCGCACTGGAAGATTTCCGTAACGATCCAGAAAAGCACGCCCTGGGCACGCCGTCTGGCAAGATTGAAATCTACTCCACCAAGCTGGAAACCATCGCGAAAGAGTGGACCTTGGCTGACGATGAAATCATCACGCCTATTCCTCAGTACGTGACTACATGGGAAAGCCACTTGGATCCAAAGACCGAGCAGTTCCCGCTGCAATTCTTTGGTTACCACACCAAAGGCCGCACGCACTCTACCTACCACAACATTCCGTGGCTGCGTGAAGTGGTGTTCGACGGTATTTGGATGAACCCCATTGATGCGAAAGCACGTGGTCTTGAAAGTGGCGACTATGTTCGTGTATTCAACGATCGTGGCGAAATTCGCGTTGCTATCAAAGTCACCCCACGCATCATGCCGGGCGTAACTGCACTGGGCCAAGGCGCTTGGTACAACCCAGATAAAGACGGTGTCGATCTGGGCGGTTGTATCAACACATTGACCTCACAGAAGAACACACCACTGTCGAAGGGGAATCCTCAGCACACCATTTTGGTTCAAGTGGCCAAGGTTTAAGGGGAGATAAATAGATGACTCAATACGGATTCCACGTCGATACCAGTAAGTGTACTGGCTGTAAAACCTGTCAGGTTTCATGTAAAGACCGCAGCGATCTACCTGTGGGCGTTAACTGGCGTCGTGTTTACGAATACGCCGGCGGTGACTGGGTGCAAAACGATGATGGCACAGTAAGCCAAAACGTTTACGCCTACTACATGTCGATTTCATGTAACCACTGTTCAAACCCAGCGTGTGTGAAAGCCTGTCCAACGGGCGCGATGCACAAACGTACTGAAGATGGCCTTGTGGTTGTCGATAAAGACGTGTGTGTGAGCTGTCAGTACTGTGGCATGGCGTGCCCTTACGGCGCACCGCAATACCACCCTGAAAAGAAACACATGACCAAATGTGATGGCTGTTACGAGCGCGTTGCTGAAGGCCGCAAGCCTGTGTGTGTTGAATCTTGCCCATTGCGTGCGTTGGATTTTGGTCCAATGGACGAGCTGCGCGAAATGTACGGCACCAAGAACGATGTTGCGCCGTTGCCAGACCCACGTCTGACTTCACCTAACTTGATCGTGACCACATGCCGTAACTCTCGTCCAACGGGTGACACCACCGGCAGCATCCAAAACCCGACAGAGGTATCGCTATGAGTGAATTATCGCTGGTTTTCTTTACCGTTCTGGCGCAATCCGCCGTCGGTATGTTTATCGCGCTAGGGTTGGTTGAGCTGTTCTTCAAACCTGAACGCAAAGGCATGAACATCGCATTCATGGCATCGCTGACATTGCTCGGTCTAGGTGCAATGGCATCGGTGACGCACTTGGGTCAGCCATTCCGCATGTTCAACGTCATGTTTGGTCTGGCGCACCTGTCAGCGCTGAGCTTGGAAATCGTTGCGCTTTCACTGTTTGGTGGCGCAGCCTTTACCTACACCGCGCTGCGCGTGTTGAACATTCAACCAACACTACAAAAGCTAACGCTACCTGCCGCCATGGCACTGGGTGTGGTCTTCATCCTTGCGATCGTTAACGTGTACCGTTTGCCAACCGTGGTGAGCTGGAACTCACATTGGACAACCTTCCAATTCCTGATGACGGCGGGCGTTGTTGGCCCTGTTGCAGCCGCGATGACATTGCGTGTGCTTGCCCCTCAGCTTGGTAAAGCCCAAGCCTGTGCGGATCGCACGCTGGGTATGGCTGCACTGATCACCATGGCAATCTCTTTGATTGGCTTTGGCGGTTATGCGGTGTGGCTAGGCCAACTAGACGCTTACACCAACCCCTTCGCGATTGCGAACGCAGAAGCCTTCACTATGGCGCGCATCGGTTTGATGGCATCAGGTGTGGTGCTGTTTGCCTCTCAAGCATTGCGTGGCAACAACAAAAACGCAGGCATCACCATTGCCGCGTTCTTTATGGTGGTAATGGCAGAATTGTCTGGTCGTGCGTTCTTCTACGACGCCTTCATCAGCGCAAGTTCTGGCATGTAAATCATCGCCGAATTGTTCTCAAGGGGCTGGATAGCCAGCCCCTTCTTTTTTAGTTTTTTCTTGCTCGTTCTTTGTTTTATCGCGTTACCTTTTTTCTTTTTTCCACCGTCTTTTTGTTTTTGTTGCCAACACACGTTGTTTTTACCTTACTAATTTCAGTCGAATAAGCCCATTGCCATGAATGACTTTCGTTACCAAACGCTTGCAAGCCTTACCATCGCTAGCCACTTTTTTTACCGTGCTCTGCACCAAGCGCCAGATACCGCGTTTATCAATGCCTTGTACGACGAAGCACTGTTCGAAGAATGGCCTGTTGAAGTCAGAAACGACAAAGTGGAACACGGCTTAGCCCTGTTAAAAGCACGCCCTGACTTGCAGGCCATTTCCCGTGATTACGCGCAACTGTTTGTCGGGCCTAACACCCTTGCGGCTGCGCCTTGGGGTTCTGTGTATCTTGCAGAAGAGCAAACCACTTGTGGCAAAACCACCCTGGCGATCCGCGCCTTTTATGCAGACCACGGCATTGCCATCGACACCGGCGAACGCGAACCTGAAGATCACATCGGCTTGGTGTTTTCATTTATCGCCTACTTGGTGGAAACCGCGCTGACCACGCAAGTCATCGAAATGGCACATAACGAGAGCTTGGTATCACTGCAAACCTTCCTCACAGACCATGTACTGACGTGGGCACCGCGTTTCTTCGCAGTAATGCGAGAAGGCGCAACCACCGAGTTTTACCAAGGCCTGAGCTTATTGGCTGAAGGTACGTTGGAGCAACTGGCCTCACAGGTCGATGCACAATACAAAATCGTGACGGTTTACCGCTAATATAGGCTGCAATTCATCATGTCTGACAGAGACGAGCGTTACTACACTGCACAACTCAACATGCAAACATGCAGCCGTCGTGGGCTGTTTCGTGGCTTGTGGTCTGGCGTCAGTAAGCCCGTAAAAACACAAGCAGGCCTTGCCGCAAAGCGCACCGTGCCAAGGCCACCGACAGCGGTTGATGAAAGTCTGTTGAATCGTTTGTGTGACGGGTGTGGAAAGTGTGCCAATGCTTGCCCACCGCGTATTATCAGCATGATTGAAGGTAAGCCAGTACTTACTTTAGATGGAGGCGCGTGCACTGAATGCAGAGAATGCCAACGCGCGTGTCCCACCCTGGCATTGGCCAATGCATCACCTGATACATTGCCATCAACAGGCGCAGTGGCAACGCTATCAGGCATGTGTATTCGTCAAATGAGTGCGCCTTGCCAATCCTGTTCAGAGGCATGCCCTCATCAAGCGATTGACACTGTAAATCGCAGTATCGCTATCAACTCTGAAAAATGTTCCGGTTGTGCCCAATGCCGCGTCGCCTGCCCTGCTTATGCCATACAGATAGTGATGCGATGAAATGTGACATTTCCCGCCCCCAACACAGGCAAGCAACTCCTGCTGCATAAAAAAAGTTCGCCCAGTGTTGGCGAACTTTTTTATTTCTATCAAGGCTTATTGCTACTCTTCACAGCCAGCTTTCAATGGGTAACAAACCACTCAGCCATGCCCCCGTGCGCAACAAAAATCCAGTATCAGGCTCGGTCTCAAAGGAACGACGATAATGGTGGTCAATCCAATGCATCTTCCCATTTTCCATTTTCACCTGATACGCGTTTTTGCTCAGTTCTTCAAAGAAGGTACGCTCGGCGCCATACACATAGTTCGGCGTCTCAAACATCACTGCCATTTCCGTATTCAAACGGGCAGAGCGTGGGTCTAAATTCATCGAGCCCACAAAGAGTTTTTCTGAATCAAGCATCATCACTTTGGCATGAAGGCTTGAGCGACTGCTTCCTGTGACACTCCAATGATGACGTAAATAACTGTGCGCTTTCATTTCCCAAAGCTCAATGCCCCCTTCCACTAACGCTTGGCGATATTTCGCATACCAACCGTGCACCGCAAAGACATCGTTGGACGCCAAGGAATTGGTCAGCACCACGATGCGCTTACCGCTCAGTGACGCTTGAATCAAGGCTCGCGTGCCTGCTTCTGTGGGTACAAAATACGGAGAGATGAGTATTATCGAGGTTTCGACCCCTTCAAGTACCTCGGTAAGCCCAGTGATCAAAAGACTGTCGCCATCGTCAACTTTAGCGGGTGAATCAAACAACAAACGGGCTGGCCCCCAGTTCAAGGCAATCTGGTTATCTTTGATTTTTTTGTATAGCGGCAAGGTCGCGAAGTTATATTCATCACTGGTGAACTTGTGTTCGATGCGCGAATCTTGTCGCCAGCGAGCAACATCTTCCGCTTTAGGTACTCGCTTGCTCTTTTGTATCCAGGACATCGGCACAGCGTGTTCGCTATTCCAGTACAGGTCGAACTGCTCTGCGGTGTCGTCAACCACAGGGCCATTGAGCAGCACATCGAAATCTCCAAATTCCACGTTCGAGCGAAACGAGAAATATTCATTGCCAATATTGCGTCCACCCACCACTGAGACAACGCCATCTGCCGTCATCGATTTGTTGTGCATGCGTCGGTTCAAGCGCTTTGAATCGGTAATCCAAGACAGCATTCTGAGGGCACGAAATTGATGAGGGTTAAACAAGCGAACATGAATGTTTGGGTGACCATCAAGATACGCAAGATCGCTGTCTTTACGGCTTTGCATATCATCGATCAGTAACCTGACTTTTACACCTCGCTCTGCCGCTTCGTACAAGCGCCAGACAATCAGTTGGCTCGTTTCATCGTTACTGAAGATGTAGTACTGCAGATCAAGGCTATGCTCAGCCGATTCAATCATGGCTAAACGAGTCAACAATGCATCATGGCCCGTTTCTAAGGGGAAGAAACCTGAAAACGCATCAGGCACACCATCAGGCTTCGAGAAATAATTCGAAAGTACAGTATTGGCTTGATAGCCAGAATGATATTGCTCGGCCTTAGGAGAATGTCCTTCGCCATAACTTGGCTGATAGGTAAACGCGATGACGACACAGACAATAAGAATGGCAAAAAAAGAAAGTAACAGTTTCTTTATCAAGAGGTTGAATCCGTTCAATAGCTTTGAGCACAAACTACCATACGAAGATCAATTTGGCGCACATAACAAGGCAGGCAGCTCGCTTTTATCGCTGGATTGGTGCAGAGCTCTAAATTCTCACCTTGCGCATTGAGTCTTAGGTTTTGAGTAAATTACGTTCTGAGTAAATTGGGGCTCGAGGAAATTAGCTGCTGAATAAAACAAAAGCGGGCAATGCCCGCTCTGTTATTTTTCCGTTATCACACTCTACAGCATTAGTTGAGTGCAACAGGTTTTACCCTTGTGTGCTCTGCCAGCACATTGATGGCCGCCGCTTTGTAGAGCGGGTTCGCTTCAATGTTCTCAAAAAGCCACTTGCAGCTAAACACCATTTTAATAGCATGCACTTCTGGCACTGACGTGATGCCGCTTGCAATGTCTTGCCATTCCGTCGCATCCACATACGCTTGCGCTTCTGAGGCTATCGTCGGCAAGGTTTCAGGGAAACCTTTTTCAAGGTACAAGCCAGTCAACCATATCCAATAACGTTGCCAAAGCTCCGCCAACACTGGGCGAACACTGTTACCGCTTTGCAGCATTTGCTGAGTGATATCCGCCAGTGCTTGATATGCGGTCACACAATGCAAGGTCGTGAGTGCTGGCTCGAACAGGTACAAGCTAATAGCACGATCACCGATTTCTTGAATTTTCAGCTCAAGATTTTCTTCAGTAATAAAGAAATTCTCAGCAACGGCGATGTCGTGAAGCACAGGTTCAGAACACAGGCGTTCACACACACTCAGGCTTCCACCCCAGAAACTGATTTGGGGTTTCGCCGCATGCAGCAGTGCCCAATTCTCCGCAGCACTGGCTGACACCGTTGTCAAATCCGTGCGAGGTGGCAGCATACGTTTATACAAATCTTCGTAACGGATCGCCCAGTAAGCGAGTGCATCCGCAATCAAGCCTTTATCGCCGTGCATCATGGCAAAGCTTAATCGGATCAATGGGTGAAACAAACCCATTGGCAGTGCGTATTGCAGCCTTTCAAGTACTGCCATCAAGTACGCATTTTGATCGTCGGTGGCATTCAAGCCTTCAAAGAACACACGCTGAAAATCTGCCAGCATATTGGCTTGCCCTAAATAGTCAGGCCAGTTTTCTTGGGTGATCACGCCTTTGTCCATTAAGCGTAAATCATCACTGATTTTCGAACGATAGCGAGGCCAGGTTGAGCGGAAGTTACGTATAGCTTCATCGCTCGCGCCCAAGCCCTGCAATGACATGATAGTCATCGGGTAATGGTTCGCCATGCCGCCTTTCGTCACGCCACCTAAATTGGGGTGGAATGCACTGTCTTTCAGCATTTCATCGTTTACCAACGCAGACATGTCAGGCGCTGCGTTGAATAGTCTTGTCGCCGTGTTTGATTTTGTGAATAACATAATGACTCCTCCGTACGTTGGTAAATATTGCTTTGTTCGTATTTTTTCTTAGCGCATAGAAAACTGCGCTTACAAAAAGTCGACCGTTGGGGCAACAGGCACAATACCGTGCGGGTTGCGCAGTGGACTTTTCGAGTTGTAACCGCGGCGGTACACATCCAGATCAATGGTGTCTCGCACGCCCGGTTGTTTCACCAATGTTTTCAAATATGCCGAGATATTTGGGTAATCACGCAAGGCTTTCAGGTTGCATTTGAAGGCGGTGAAATACCCCACATCAAAGCGCACCAGCGTCGGCAATAATCGCCAATCCGCTTCGGTGATCGCATCGCCCAGCAAGAAGGTCTGCTCGCCAAGGCGGGCTTCGATCTTTTCCAATGATTCAAACAACACAGTCACCGCTTCGCTATAAGCGTCTTGCGTTCGCGCAAACCCTGCTTTGTACACGCCATTATTGACCGTGTTAAAAATCCAATCGTTCAGCGCATCAATGTCTTGCGCAAATGCGTCAGGATAAAAATCTTTTTGATCACCCGTCACCTCGTTAAAGGCACTGTTGAACATGCGAATGATCTCTGACGATTCATTGCTGACAATGGTTTGGGTTTTCTTATCCCAAAGCACAGGCACCGTGACGCGCCCGGTGAAATCAGGGTTCGATTTCACGTAAAGCTGGTGCATGGCTTCAAGGCCTAGCAGCTCGTCGGTAAAGCGCGGATTGCTCGCATCAAACACCCACCCTTGGTCAGTGCGAAGCGGTGCAACTAGAGACACGCCCACCACGTCTTGCAGCTTTTTCACTTGGCGATAAATCAAGGTTCGGTGCGCCCATGGGCAGTTCAATGCCGCGAATAAGTGGTAGCGTCCTGCTTCGGCTTTAAAGCCCGCATCGCCGCTTGGTCCTGCTTCGCCTGTCGCTGTCACCCAACTGCGGAATTTAGCCGTACCGCGCACAAATCGCCCTTGTGCGTTTTCATATTCTTTGGCTTCCAACTCACGCAACGCATCATCGGTCAGCCAGCGGCCTTCAACTAATTTTCCCATTGCTTCACTCCTTAACTGCACGTCACTCGCCTTCTCTGCGTTGACGTGTTTGAATCATTTTCCTATTTGTTCACGGCCGTGTGGTGTCGTGAAATCCAATGCTGGGCCAATCGGCACAATGCGTGTCGGGTTGACCGTTTCATGGCTGCCGTAATAGTGCGCCTTGATGTGGTCGATGTTCACCGTCTCTGCAACGCCCGGCTGTTGATAAAGCTCGCGCAAGTAGCCTGAGAGGTTTGGATATTCGACGATGCGGCGACGGCTACACTTGAAATGTCCGACATAAACAGCATCGAATCGGACCAAGGTGGTGAACAAACGCCAGTCAGCTTCAGTGATTTGGTCACCGACCAAATATCGGCTTTCTGCCAAGCGTTCTTCCAGTTTGTCCAAGGCACTGAAAAGGTCGTCCACGGCTTCGTCATAGGCTTCTTGAGTCGTCGCAAACCCTGCGCGATAAACGCCGTTATTGATGTTTGGGTAAATGAAGTCATTAATTTCATCGATTACCTCTCTCATCGATTCGGGATAAAAATCGCCGCCCTTTGCGCCAACGTCATCAAACGCGCTGTTGAACATGCGAATGATTTCTGCGGATTCATTGCTCACAATCGTTTGGGTTTTCTTATCCCAAAGCACAGGCACGGTAACCCGTCCGGTATAGTCAGCGCGTGCTGCCGTATACACTTGGTGCAGATGCGTTTTGTTGTTCACGCTGTCTGCAATCACGTCGTCACCCGGCAAGAATGTCCAACCGTCATCGCCCATAAAGGCATTCACGACAGACACTGAAATCATGCTTTCTAGCCCTTTTAACGCACGGAAGATCAAGGTGCGATGTGCCCAAGGGCACGCGAGGGAAACATACAAATGATAGCGACCAGGTTTTGCTTTAAAGCCACTTTCGCCGCTTGGTCCTGCTGAGCCATCTTGCGTTACCCAATTGCGAAAGCTGGTGGCTTTGCGAGTAAAACGTCCGTTGGTTTTCGATGTGTCATACCAATCGGTGCGCCATTTTCCATCCACTAATAAACCCATATCTCGCTTCCTTCGTCTCAACCTTTGATGGACAAACAATAATCAACCTCATGAAATGAATAAACAGCGATAAATTGAAATGATTGTTCTCTAAGCGAGAACGAAAGGCGTAATGGGCGACAAATGCGAGAAAAAAAGAGAAAAGAGAAAAGAGAAAAGAGAAAAGAGAAAAGAGAACAATTTTTGCTGAGTCACGCGTACTTACAACAGTGAATGCAGGGCAATCCCTTGCCCAGTGACGTGAAACTTAAGCGATTTCCGAGCGCTCGAGCAGCACCATCACCTCAGTGTGATCGGTATGAGGAAACATATCGAACCACTGCAAACGTTTAACGGTATAGCATTGCAGAGCATCAAGGTCTGTTCGCAAGGTGTCAGGATTGCAGCTTGAATAAACAATGTGTTTGGGCGCCAACGCCGAAAGCTGTTCGGCCAATTCAGTGCCGAGGCCACGCCGCGGCGGATTCACCAAGACCAGATCAGGTGCTGAGTTTTGACGCTGTGAAAACTGGGTAGAATCTAACGCATCGAAGTCGAGGTTAGTGATCCCCATTTCATCCGCAGACCGTTTAGCGCTAGCGATGGCCTCGGGTTCGATTTCAATCCCTGTCACTGAATTCGTCACGTCAGCACAATGCAGGGCGAAGCCGCCTACACCACAGAAAAGATCCCACATACGCTCTGGCGCTATCTCTTTTACCCACTCACGCGCAGTGGCATAGAGTTGAGCAGCAACTTTAGGGTTAGTCTGGAAAAAGCTTTTCGGACGGATCACCAAAGGCACATGATTGAATCGTTCGATAAGGTGTTGTTTTTGTGTGAGAAAAATCTCTTCGTCACCTTCCAAACGTGCCATATGAACTGGCTGAATGTTTACCGTCACAACGCGAACCTTTGGAAACGATTGCTGTAAACGAGGTAGATTCGTTTCAAATCGCGCAATAGCCTCTTGGCTTCGCGTAACAAATCGCAGCATAAACTCACCGCTAATCGCCGCGCGAGTCAGTAAAATATACTTCAGCTCTCCTTTCTTCTTTGCTTTGTTGTAAGGCGAAATACCCGAGGTACGAATCCAATCACGCAGGTAATCCAACAATTCCTTCATGTCGTCTGTGTATAGAGGACAATGCGTCAGGCTTGCGGGTTCTCCGCTGGGCATCTCAATACCCAATACCGGCGCATGTGCAGCGCCCATCACCACCATTTTCGCTTTGTTACGACAAGCCACTTCATCGCTTAGCGCGGGCGATAGCCACTGCTCCGGCAGACGTTGTTCAAACAAGGATTTTAACGCTTCGTCTTTTTGTTCAATCTGTTCTGTGTAAGGTATTTCTCTCAATGAACAGGAACGGCACGTATGCTGATCAAAGAATTTGCAACACATGGGGATCCACCACCGCCAGAAAAAACGCAAGTCTATGCTTCCTGAGAAAAATGACCAATCGCGTTATTTCTCGTTATCTAAAACGTTTTTTATCGTAGTAAAAGTCAGAAAATCACAGCAATAACAACGCAGAAAACGGCTTTTCACTTGAGGTTAAAGGCACAGATAAGGAATACTGAGCAAAATAGAAAAATCCTTGCTCACTAGCGACATAAGAGACGCACCCAATGAATATTGATTTAACCCAACTCGTCACAGAAAGTCGCAATGCCGCCAGTGCAAACATCGATACTTTATCGACATTAGACATGCTGACAGTGATCAATCAAGAAGATCAAAAAGTCGCTCTCGCAGTGGAAACGCAACTGCCCAACATCGCCCTTGCAGTCGATGCGATTACCCATGCCTTTGCCAATGGTGGTCGCTTAATTTACATGGGGGCAGGAACGTCAGGCCGTTTAGGTATTTTAGATGCCAGTGAATGCCCGCCAACCTATGGCACAAAACCAGAAATCGTCGTTGGACTTATCGCAGGAGGACACCCAGCGATATTAAAAGCGGTCGAAAATGCCGAAGATAACGCAGAACTTGGTCAGCGCAACCTTGAAGAATTAGCCTTAACACGCCACGACGTTGTCGTTGGCATTGCGGCAAGTGGGCGCACACCATATGTATTAGGCGGTATGCGCTACGCCAAATCAGTTGCTGCAACGGTGGTCGCCATTGCGTGCAATCCGCACTGCCCAATGGTTGATGAAGCGGATATCGCCATCACCCCAGTTGTTGGCCCTGAAGTGGTGACAGGTTCTTCACGCATGAAAGCAGGTACGGCGCAGAAACTGGTGTTGAATATGCTGACCAGCGGCGCAATGATTCGCAGCGGTAAAGTGTATGGCAACTTGATGGTGGATGTGGAAGCCACCAACGCCAAACTGGTTCAGCGTCAGGTGAACATTGTGATTGAAGCAACCGGCGAGTCACCTCAAGCAGCCGAAGCAGCGCTCAATGCTTGCCATCGCCACTGCAAAACCGCCATTCTGATGTTACTGGCGGGGATTGATGCACAAGAAGCCAAAACAAGGCTTGAGCATCACAATGGTTTTATTCGCGCCGCATTAAACAACAGCTAGACGACAGCTAGACGACAGCTAGCACTAAACAGGCACATGGCGTCATATCCTGCCCAATGCGCGACACATTGGGCTTTTTTATGCCTGTAAGAGAGCATTTTTCCATTTTTTTTCACTTTCTTGCATCCAATTTTCTTTCTCCTCCGTCTCTTGTTCTAGGTCTAAACCACGTCACGATACAAAATTCAGACCCAAATATTGCAGTCATAAACCTTCTCTCCTAGGGCGTCATGTGCTTTTGCGAAGTCTTAGTCTTGGCTGTGGTATCACCGAATGGACAGACGGCACACACCAATGATTGCACAATGGCACGCCTCTTTATCTTTGGTTTAAAGACAAACAAAAACACTCGATCACACCAGTGATGACGTAGAGAAAACGTTCAACATATCATTCAACAACAGGGGTAATCAGTGAGCGTCGAAAAACAACAACTAACATCGCTACTCTCACGCGTAGCGCTTAGAGACAGAGAAGCATTCGAAGCGCTTTATACCTTAACCAGTCCTCGGCTATTTAACCTATTAACTGCCATGGTGAAAGATGAACAACTAGCAGCAGATCTTCTTCAAGAGGGCTTCCTAAAACTCTGGTTTGACGATCGTCGTTACCCCGTCGAACATCCTTGGGCCTGGCTGTGCCAAAGCATGAGAAACCTCGCTATTGATGAACTACGGCAGCGAAGACGACGACAAGGCGATAACCAGTCACCGTATGTGCTTTCGGATGTGCCATCTACCGCCATGAATGTATCAAGCCAATCAAAAGACCCCCAACGCCTCGATGTTTGCCTCGAGGCGTTGGCGTATGAAAAGCGCAATGCCATCGTACTCGCCTATCAACATGGCATGACACACCAAGAAATCGTAGAGCACATCAATTCGCCGCTGGGTACAGTAAAGTCATGGATCAGACGCGGACTACAGGAGTTGAAGCGATGCCTAACCGAATAACAGCAAAGCGCTATGCATCATTCGAAGTTCGCGACAGACTTGCTGCGCAATATGTGCTGGGTACGTTGCCTCCCCGAGTGCGTCGCCGGCTGGAGAACTTGATTCAACAAGACCCAACATGGTGGGAAAATATCGCCCATTGGCAGAAACACTTTAGCGGGTTAACACCGTCGATGGATGAACACCTTGAAGAGCAGCAGTTTTCGACTCCTCCCAGTAAGGTCTGGGATCGGATTTCAATGGCTCTGTTCCCTCAAACACATAGAAATGCGTCAAATTTCATCACTCGCAAACCTACACGCCAATGGCCCTTGTGGTTCATGCCTGTTGGTTTTACCTTTGCTTTAGTGTTGGGGCTATTGCTAAGACCTATCATTACTCCAGAGCAAAACACACCAATAAATGATACGCCATCAATAACGTCAATTTCCCGCGTTCAGCCTGCCGCTTACTTCGCCATGATGTCATCGAAAGTCGAAGATAATCAATTTGCTCTAGTCGCGTATCAAGGCGCTAGAGCCGGAGAGTCCACACTCCGACTACAACGAAACCTGAGGGAAACAACATTGCCATCAGAGACCGCCATGGTATGGATGCGTGACAAATCGAGTGGGAAATTGCGAGAGGTGGGGACGTTACGGAGCATCAATGACACTCGATTCATGAGCCCAGAGGAATGGAAGGCTCTAAAAAATAGCTCAGAGCTACTCGTGACAGAAAACGGCGATCCTAACAGTCAGCTGCTGTATCAGGGTGATTGTGTCGAGTTGAGCAACTGGAATGCAATCTAAGCAAGTAGCTGGCAATAGTAAAACAACGCCACCGTAACCCTGATAACACAGAGGGCAGAGTAACGCGATTCACTCTGCCCTCACACAGTATTACATCACGCCTTGTCATGTAGGGGGACATTGCAGAGCACCATGTTGGTGCGGTGAAAGTCGGTAACTTGCACAATTTTGATGCACCTGATGTTTCCACATCGTTAAATAACGGTGCAATACATTCCCAAAAATAGCCTTTTCACCCCCATTGATATCATGATGTTATAGGCCATGCGCACCTTCTTGGTGTTTCATTGCCCCCTTCTTGAGCAACTCGGCACGATTCGTGCTTAAACACCCTTTAGGAAAACACCGTTCTCAAGGAAGTAGAGGAAATCATTGTGGAAAATATTAGTAGCGCGATTCAAACGCTGACGGAAAGCGCGAACACGCTCTTTATCTTGATGGGTGCCATTATGGTACTTGCCATGCACGCAGGCTTTGCCTTTTTAGAAGTCGGTACGGTCAGGCATCGTAACCAAGTTAACGCACTGGTTAAAATCATGTCCGACTTCGGTTTCTCTGCGCTCGCATATTTTTTTATTGGCTACTGGGTAGCCTACGACACAACCTTTTTCAGCAGTGCAGAAACACTTTCAGCCAACAATGGCTACGAACTGGTTAAATTCTTCTTCTTGATGACGTTCGCCGCCGCGATTCCCGCCATTATTTCTGGTGGTGTCGCAGAGCGCGCAAAATTTACGCCGATGTTGATAGCAGCCGCAGCGATTGTCGCCTTTGTTTACCCATTCTTTGAAGGCCTGATTTGGAACGGTAACTTCGGTTTCCAAGATTGGCTAGAAGCCACATTTGGCGCGGCTTTCCATGATTTTGCTGGCTCGGTCGTCGTTCATGCAGTCGGTGGATGGATTGCAC
>NZ_JAKJSE010000038.1:0-52308 GCF_050336585.1 Enterovibrio makurazakiensis | reverse complement strand
CGGGGGTGACATCGCCGTCTTCGGAGGTTTTRTGGCCGACAACSACWGTCACGGTTAAAGCTGTTGTGGGTGCTTCWGAGATACTGAGCGTGTAMGACGCTTCYKCGCCTTCAACCACTTCACTGTCACCTGTGAGTGTCAGRGTCGGTTTATCAGTGCCRGTCGTGTCTTCGTTGATCGTSGTTTCGACGGCAGACGGGTTGTCTGGTAGCACTTCAAAGCCACCGCCSGATGTGCCCGTCACYGASACWTCRAASACRTCRTCGTCAKTGGTYTCAAGAATAGAGTCATCCAGCGTTGCCACSGTGAAATCGGTCGACGTGGTGTTCGCCGCGATCACCACTTCTCGCGTCACGGGGGTGACATCGCCGTCTTCGGAGGTTTTGTGGCCGACAACCACTGTCACGGTTAAAGCTGTTGTGGGTGCTTCAGAGATACTGAGCGTGTAAGACGCTTCCGCGCCTTCAACCACTTCACTGTCACCTGTGAGTGTCAGAGTCGGTTTATCAGTGCCRGTCGTGTCTTCGTTGATCGTRGTTTCGACCGCCGATGGGTTATCCGGCAGCACTTCAAATCCGCCGCCCGATGTGCCCGTCACGGACACTTCAAACACGTCATCGTCATTGGTCTCAAGGATAGAGTCATCCAGCGTCGCCACGGTGAAATCCGTCGACGTGGTGTTTGCCGCGATCACCAGTTCTCGCGTCACGGGGGTGACATCGCCGTCTTCYGAGGTTTTRTGRCCGACWACGACAGTGACGGTTAAATTGGACGTTGGCGCTTCGCTAATGGTCAATGTATAGCTGGCTTCTGCGCCTTCAATGACGGACGCATCGCCCGTTAACGTCAGGGTCGGTTTATCCGTTGACGTGGTGTCTTCATTGATCGTGGTTTCGACCGCCGATGGGTTATCTGGCAGCACTTCAAAGCCACCGCCCGCTGTTCCAGTGACCGACACTTCGAACACGTCATCGTCATTGGTCTCAAGGATAGAGTCATCCAGCGTCGCCACGGTGAAATCGGTCGACGTGGTGTTTGCCGCAATCACCACTTCACGGGTCACGGGGGTGACATCACCATCTTCGGAGGTTTTATGCCCAACAACGACTGTTACGGTTAAAGCTGTTGTGGGTGCTTCTGAAATGGTCAATGTGTAAGACGCTTCCGCGCCTTCAATAACGGACGCATCGCCCGTTAACGTCAGGGTCGGTTTATCTGTGCTGGTCGTGTCTTCGTTGATCGTGGTTTCGACGGCAGACGGGTTGTCTGGCAGCACTTCAAAGCCACCGCCCGCTGTTCCAGTGACCGACACTTCGAACACGTCATCGTCATTGGCCTCAAGGATAGAGTCATCCAGCGTCGCCACGGTGAAATCGGTCGAGGTGGTGTTGGCGGCAATCACCACTTCACGGGTCACAAGCGTCACATCGCCATCTTCGGAGGTTTTGTGACCGACTACGACAGTGACTGTTAAATTGGACGTTGGCGCTTCGCTGATGGTCAACGTGTAGCTTGCCGACTCTCCTTCATTAACAGAAGAATCTCCGGTCAATGTTAAGATCGGTGCATTCGCATCACCATCATTAACAGTGGTTTTGATTGACTCAGGCAGAGATGGCTGCCGCTCAAATCCACCACCTTCAACTCCAGATACCACAACACTGAATACGTCATTGTCATCTGATTCGTCAAATACATCATCGATAGTCTCGATAGTAAATTTCGCCGAGTTGGTGCCTGCTAAAATTGTTATCTGACGCGAGCTCTCTTGAACATCATCACCTTCTGCGGAAATACGAGTAACACCCACGGTAATGATGACATCAGACTTCGGTATGTGTGACAGCAAAAGTTCATAAGTGGCAGATTCACCTTCAACCACTGTTTCGCTGCCAGATAGGCTTAGATTCGGCGCATCGTTGTTTTCAGCATGATCGAATGCATTCTCATCCCGAATGTGTGTTTCTATAGCCGGAGGGGCAGCAATATTTTGGGCTGGGTCTCCAGTTTCAATATTAGAAATAGAAACAGTGTAAGTATCGCTATCGGCAGTTTCGTCAAACACATCATCAATAATATCGAAAGTGAATGTCGCTGATGTTTGACCTGCAAGAATGACGACATCACGTGTTATTGGCGTAATATCTCCTGATTCCGAGGTTTTATGGCTGATTGAGACGCTGACGTGGGTATCAGTATCGACGGCCTTCGAAATTGAAACGGTATAAGATGCAGACATTCCTTCTTCAATGGTGCTATCACCCGTTAACGAGGCAATTGGCTCGTCTTTATCTGCATTCAAAACTCGACTGATAGAACTGAGTTGTTGAAAGGGCAATCCATCAAAGATCGGCGATTGGGTATTAAAGCCAGCGGAAGTATATACGTGCGCAGAATTCCCCGATTCAATAACCGATTGTGCGGTAATCGACGAGCTGCCGTCTGCATTCCCCCCCTCAGTTGCTACACCTTCGAGCAGGGTCGGATCTCTACCTTCTTCCACCGCTGCCAGAATGTCTGACAAATCGAAGTTATCAGGCATCGCGAGTTCCGTGAGATTTTCTTGCTCTTGGAGAATCACTTTATCTTGATGGACATCAATGATCACGGTCTGATCGTCCTCGTCACTATGCCCAACGTGCCGTAAAACGAGGAGATCTCCTTCGTGCAATACCGAATTTTCGGCCGCAATTAGAATTCTGCCATTTGGCTCAACAATAATTGCCTTCCCTGCCAATTTTCCCATACCAAAACCTGACATATCCGCTCCTGTGGACCGATTTTTATAATTTTATTTATTGAGGGAATAAACCATACAAAATTTAATGGAAATCAATTTTTAAATCACCACCACCTTCACAGTAAGAGATATTAATTGTTTATATAATGAGACTTTCTTGTAAATAAATTTGCACCAACAAAAATATAGGTAATTCAGCATATGAATCAATGATTAACGGAGGGGTTTAAATACGTCTACCCTATAAATACAACGACAATAGATGATGATATGAATCATAAATACCAACCATTTATATGCATACAAATGAATACATATCAACATCCACTCATACTCAAAAAGCATGGGGAATATTGATTACCGGCGCATTAAATACGGGCTAAAATAGGCACCATATAATTATCACGCAATGGGATTTACCCATAATTAACATCTAAAAATATGGACTTTTCAAAGCTAAACATATGTGACATTATTTATATTCACGTCTAGACAAGTTTCATATAAAACAATCAAACCGGCGTAAGGTTTAAGTAATAACATACTGATTTTTTCGATGGTATATATGTATACCTTGAGCATAATAAGGAAGCGCATCCCGCATGGAAGTCAGATTCGATCAGGTTACTGCAAGCAGCGCCATATCAGCTGTAACCATCGACAATTGGGTCATTGCCCACAATCAATCATGGGCCGTATTTAGCTCCGAAGGGGATATCGGTTCCTTGCTTGGAGGTATGCTCTGCAATGAACTCTCGTTTACTGGAGCTATCAAAACAAGTCACGGCAAGGTTGCCCAAGTGTCTTTGGTTGAACAGCAGCGCCTTTTGGATGAAGAAATCGCCAACGATGATACCGATTTTCTCGACCGCATCGACGAAGGCACTCGCGTTTTCGATTTGATTCACGAGAACAGCCAAGATGAGTCGCTCACTCGCACCTTGATTGAAGACCTTGACCTGACTCACCTAGCTGACAGCGGTTTTCGTGTGCTGTCGACCGGAGAAACCCGTCGCGTGATGCTCGCCCGATCACTCGCGACTCAGCCTGATTTTGTGGTTCTCGACAACCCATTTAGCGGACTTGATGTTGCCCATCGTGCTTCGCTCGCAAGATACCTAGCCACACTGTCACAAACGGTGCAAATGATCGTCACCTTTGCCCGCGAAGAAGACATGCCAGAGTGGGTCGACCACATTGCCCTGTTCAATCATGGGAAACTCGATGGGCTCATGGATAGAAATGCATGGAACTCTCACCCTGTTATTGCCCAGCTCAAAGCCCAATCTCAAGAGCAAAGTGAGCACATGATGGCGTTAATTCGCCGCCACCAGCACTCAACCCCATTTGAGAATCCAATTTTTGAATTGAAAGACGGGCATGTTGAATACACAACCAAAACCATATTTTCGGATGTCAGTTGGCGCATCGACAAAGGGCAACATTGGCATGTAAAAGGCCCCAATGGTTGCGGAAAAAGTACCCTACTAGGCATGATCTTCGGCGACCATCCACAGTGCTATAGCAACGACATTCACATCTTTGGTAAGCAACGTGGTTCAGGTGAAACCATCTGGGAAATCAAAAAGCATATCGGCATGGTATCGTCAGCATTGCACCTGCAATATCGCGTAAATTGCAGCGCGTTAGAGGTCATTCTTTCAGGTTTTTACGACTCGATTGGCCTATATAATCAGCCAACGATCAAAGAACGTGAACTCGCCAAAGAGTGGCTGGCTATCTTGCACATGAGCCAATACATCAAAACGCCCTTTCGTAAGTTGGAATACGGCCAACAACGTCTGTTACTCATCGCCCGCGCCATCGTTAAACAACCCACCTTACTGATCTTGGATGAACCCTACCAAGGTTTGGATTACCTCGGGCGTCGGCTTATGAAGAATACCTTGGAGCTGATCGCCAAGGAAAATCTCAGCCAATTGCTTTACGTTTCGCACTATCAAGATGATGAACTGGCAAGCATCCAAAACACCCTAACGTTCGTGTTTGATGAGAAAGCTAAGTGCTATCACGCCGCACTTGAAACCGTTCGCAAGTCATAAGTGATCAATATCACTAACTGAAGAGGCCCGAAATACACTAAAATGTCCGGCTAACATTTTAGCTTCGAGCATTTATCTGAATGACTACTGCAAAGACGCCAGCCAACTTTACTGAACTTGGCCTCATTTCCCCTCTGTTAGCCCGCTTAACAGAGCTGGAATACCAACAGCCAACACCGATCCAAGCGCAAGCAATCCCAAGCGTATTGGCAGGACGTGACCTCATTGCAGGCGCGAACACTGGTTCAGGGAAGACAGCCACTTTTGCATTACCAATGCTTCAACAAATTGTTGAACAGCAAAGCGATAAACCAAAAAGTGGCAAAGGTAACTTTGTAACAGGGCTGGTCTTGGTACCCACCCGTGAACTGGCGAAGCAAGTAGCAGACAGCATTAAATCTTACGCAGTACATTTTAACGGCGCAGTGAAAACTGTCGCTGTGTTTGGTGGCGTTTCTGCCAATACCCAAATGCTTGCTCTACGTGGCGGTACAGACATTCTTGTAGCGACCCCAGGTCGTTTGCTGGATTTGATTTCAAGCAACGCCATTAAGCTCGAACGCGTAAACACGCTGGTTCTGGATGAAGCTGACCGCATGTTGAGCCTAGGCTTTACTGAAGAGCTTTCATCACTGTTGGAAATGTTGCCGAAGAAAAAACAGACCTTACTGTTTTCAGCCACCTTCCCAGAACAAGTTCAGGCGCTCACCCAAACGCTACTTAACGATCCTATCGAGCTTCAACTGCAAAGCGCAGATGCAAGCACCTTGGTTCAGCGTGTTTTCACCGTTAACCAAGGCGAGAAAACCGCCGTACTAGCGCATATGATCCATGAGCATGATTGGCGACAAGCGCTGATTTTCGTTAACGCTAAAAAAGCCTGTGAACACCTCGCAGACAAACTTGCGAAGCGCGGCATTACTGCCGAAGTATTCCACGGCGATAAAGCACAAGCCTCGCGCACCCGTGTACTTGAAGGCTTTAAAGCTGGCGACATTGATGTATTGATCGCCACAGATATTGCTGCCCGCGGTTTGGATATCGAAAAACTACCGGTAGTGATCAACTTTGATTTGCCACGAAGCCCTGCAGACTACATGCACCGTATTGGTCGAAGTGGCCGTGCTGGCGAAGTCGGTTTGGCATTGTCGCTAATCGATCATGAAGATTATCACCACTTCAAAATCATCGAGAAGAAGAACAAAATCCGACTTGAGCGTGAACAAGTTGAAGGGTTTGAAGTGGATGAAGCTGCCGTTGAAGCGCTACTAGCAGAAGAAAAACCAATGGCAAAACCAGAAGGCACGGGTAAGAAAAAGCGCAAAAACAAAGGCCATTCTGCTGCTGTCGATGCATGGCTTAAGGGGCTGTAACTCCAACGCTAAACGCGTAATCAGATAACTGACTATAAAACAGGGAGGTGGCATTGCCATCTCCCTGTTTTTGTTGCGTTAACGCTTAAACCGCGATTTCAGCTCAGACTCCTTCGTTAGCCACCATTGGTGTATCCTCGGCGCATTCATAGCAAGCATACCGACACCGCACATCACAAATAGATACACCCACACCATCCAACGCAGAGATTCAGGGGCATCGGGAGTGACTATAAGAGCGATAACGCCTACCGCAACCAATAGGCTTAGAACGCGAAAAAACATGGAAAAACGTCCCGTTTGTTGGCTGAAAAAACCAGCATACCGCAACGTGAAAATTTCCAAAATTTTTGTTGTCTTAAAGCCTCAACAAAGGGGCATAAAGGGCTGACATATCTCCCGCTTGGGTACAGTGAAAGTGATTAGCCAAGCACACAGGTTAACAAGTCAGGTTCCAAGTCATCGTATTGGCGATCTGAAATAATTTCGATGCGGCTTTCCATTGCATCATCCAGTTCCATTTCAGCGAGCGCGTCGAGGGTGAGGTTGTAGCCAAACACGCCAGTATTTGTAATAAACACCGCTTTCATTCTCATCGCTTGAATGGTCAGTAAAAATGCCGAGAGCTTTCTATAGTCGAAGACTTTACTCGCGGAAAAGCGCCAACCGACGCTCGAATAGCCTTCATCTTGGTTTTCTGCTTTAAGGAAGCCACTCTCGGGAAGGGGAAGCTCAGATACCAATGGTGCGGATTGTTTATGGTGATGATGGTGATGGCCATGACGGTTCAGTAAGTGATTCGCGCTTGGTCCAAACAGGAGAGAAAACGGAATGTCGCCATTTTGGCTGAGAACAATGTCTGTCTGAGGTGCAGCGTTTTCTTTGACGTAATTAGCCAACATCGAAGTGTCGCCTTCTCGATATAAATCGACTTTATTGCCCACCACCACGTCTGCCATCGCAATCTGTTGGTTAAAGGTCGCGTGGTCAGTATATCGAGAGTCTGAGAGTGTTCGAGCATCTACCAAGGTGAGCGTTCTCTGCAACGACAATACCTCACGGTAGTATTCAGACGTCAGCACCTCCAACACTTCATTGGGATGGCCTAGCCCTGTGGGTTCAATCAACAGACGATCTGGCCTTGCCTCAGAAAGCAGTTGTGAAAGCGCAATTTGCATGGGTAGACCCGCCGCGCAACACATGCAGCCACCAGGTACTTCACGAATGAAAACCCCTTGTTGCTTGGAGTGTGTCCCTTCAAACAAGCTGCCATCCACGCCAATTTCACCAAACTCGTTCACCAAAACAGCCCAGCGCTCGTTAGGCGGTTTACTCTTCAGTAAATGTAGAATCGCCGATGTTTTTCCAACACCGAGAAAGCCCGTAATGATATTGGTAGGTACGGCGTGTATTTCGTTGGATTTAGAACTCATTCGCTAACCTTTTGTAGCCTTCAACCAAGGTGTTATTTGCCGAAACGACAGACTCAGAAAAGCTGGCATATTCAGGCGGGACTTTTTCGATCGCATCGAGATCAAAGCCGGGGCCAATATTCATCATAGGAGGCACATGGTAGGTAGGCGGCAGATCAATCCCGTCCACCACGCAGTTATGACGAATCACGCAACCATCGCCAATCGTGGTGCGAAACATCACACTGTTGAAGCCGATAAAAACATCATCGCCTATCTCACAAGGGCCATGAATGATTGAACGATGAGCAATGGAGGTCTGTTTGCCGATGGTTACGGCTGCACCACTTTTAGAGTGGATCACCACCCCATCTTGGATGTTCGAATCCCTTTGAATGTGGATGGGCTGCATCTTGCCCGTTTCATCGACTTCGTCCGCGCGAATAACGGCGTATGGACCCACAAACACATTTTCTTCAATGATGACGTGACCACAGATGATGGCAGTGGGATCAATAAATGCCTTTTCAGAAACGTTTGGGTAGTGACCTGACGGATTTTTTCTCAGCACGTGATTCTCCCGAATTTTCTTTTAGTGAAGCGATCCTTTCCCGCCCCTGTACGAATAGCTTGGCGGCGATATTGGTGACCATAAACAGACACGTGCACACACAGACAATCGTCGCGCCTGTGGGTGTATCAAACACATAGGAACCGCGAAGGCCGATTAAGCTTGCACACACGGCAATTAACGCAGCCATCACTGCCATTATTTCGGGGGTTCGGCTCAACGGACGCGCCGTTGCAGCGGGCACGATTAGCATGGCGGCGATGAGAAGCACACCGACGACTTTAATCGCAACGGCGACAACAATCGCAAGAGAAAGGGTAAGAATGAATTGCTCTCGTTTGGGATTAAAACCGCTCGCCAGTGCAAGATCAGGGTTTAACGTAGAAAGAAGTAACCCAGACCAACGGTAAGCAATGAGAGAGAGCACTAACGCTGCGCCGCCCCAAATTAACCACACATCAGTGGGGCCGACCGCAAGAATATCCCCGAAGAGATAAGACATCAGGTCAATTCTAATGCCAGAAAGAAAAGAAACAGCGACAAGACCAATCGCTAAAGAAGAGTGTGCCATCACACCAAGTAACGTATCCATGGCAAATCCTCGCCCACTGAGGCCTGAAACCGTCATTGCCATTAATAGAGACACCACCAACACACCCGCAAAAATCGGGGTAGATAGAGTAAGTGAAAGTGCCACGCCCAGCACTGCAGCGTGTGCCGTTGCATCACCGAAATAGGCCATGCGTCGCCACACAACGAAGCAACCTAACGGGGCGGCAGCTAAGGCGACGCCGACACTGGCTAGCATTGCGCGAATCAAAAAGTCATCAAACATCTAGAGCATCTCGGTAGCGGGTTGGCGGCGGGATTCGCGCAGATTTAACGCGGTGTCGTCGTGCGCATCAAGACCAAATAGTGCGCGGTATTCTTGCGAATCACTGATCACATCAGGCTCGCCCTGGCAGCAGATATGACCGTTCAAACAAATCACCCAATCCGTTTGTTTCATCACCACATGCAATTCATGGCTGATCATCACAATGCCGCAACCGCGTGTTTCTCTGACCTTGGCGATTTGGCGGTAAAAGTCGGCTGTGCCGCGATGGTCTAACCCTTGTGTTGCTTCATCGAGCAGCAACAAATTCGGTTCCCCAAGCAGAGCGCGAGCCAGCAATACACGTTGAAACTGTCCACCTGATAAATCCATCACCTGTTGTTTATCCAGCCCCGCAACGCCTGCATCTGCAAGTGCCTGCGCCACCACCTCGCTTGAATGTGCGCGAGGTAAATTCATAAAGCGCGAGACGGTGATAGGCAGGGTGTCATCAATGAATAAACGCTGGGGGACATACCCAATGCACAAATTAAGGGCTTTGTTTATGTCGCCAGCACTTGGGGAAAGTGCGCCAATAAGAGTTTTGAAGAGTGTACTTTTGCCTGCGCCGTTAGGGCCAACAAGGGTGATAATTTCGCCTGCACGCACCGAAAGATTGATGTTGCGGAGAATGTTTCGTTGCCCAAGGTGAACGGACACGTTTTGACATTCAATCAGCATTGAGGCATTTCCTTATTAAAGCCCAAAAAGAAAACAGCGCTAGATCCTAGGGGTGACGCCTGATATGTTTGTTATGTTATAACATAACAATTAGGTTTTCTACTCACGTCAGTTTTTTACTCACGTTAGCTGGCTACTTACGAATTTTTTGAGCTTTTACAGGACTCATTGAAAGGGAGATATTCATGCGTCACTCACTATTTGCTTATGCCGCGTTTGGCTTAAGTATGTCTTTTCACGTTCAAGCAACCCCAAATGTTGCCGTGGACATTGCGCCGCTTCATTCACTGGTTAGCCAAGTCATGGAAGGCGTTGGCGAACCTGACCTATTGATTCCCCCAGAATCTTCGCCGCACGAATACACCCTGCGTCCTTCACAAGCAAAAGCCCTGTCTAATGCCGATGTGGTTTTTTGGATGGGAGAAGGGCTGACACCGTGGCTTGAAAAAGCGTTGGACAATGTCGCGGGTTCAGCGCAGAAAGTCGAAATGCTCGCATTGGAAGAGACGCATACCCATGAATACCGTGAAGGGGCGACGTTTGAAGCCCACAGTGATCATGGCGATGAACACCATGATGATGAGCATCACGACGAAGACGAGCATCATGATGATGAAAAACATCATGACGAACATAAAGAGCATGATGATCATAAAGACCACGACGACCACGACGCGCACAAAGACGAGGACGGTCACCATGGACACGATCACCACGGTAATGACCCACACGCATGGCTTGACCCTGAAAACGCCAAAGCATGGGTAGCAGTGATTCAAGAAAAATTATCAGCCGTCGATCCTGATAATGCATCAACGTATAAAAACAATGCTGCTGAAGCGACCGCATCACTCAATGCACTTATTGCAGACACCAATGCCAAGGTAAGCAAACTCGGAGACGTAAAGTTCATCGTTTTCCACGATGCCTACCAGTATTTTGAAAAGCGCTTTAACGTGATAGCAACAGGGGCAATCTCGTTAGGGGATGCTGAAGATCCAAGTCCGAAACGCATCAAAGAAATCAGAGAGACGGTTCAAAAACTCAATGTGAACTGCGTGTTTACCGAACCTCAATACAACCCAGGTTTGGTGAAGAATGTGTTTGAAGGCACCAGTATTACCACTATTGGTGTGATGGACCCGTTGGGCGCAAGTATTCCAGAGGGGAGCAAGCACTATCAAGCACTAATTGAAGCCATGGTAAACAGCCTAAGCCAGTGTAAATAGTTCTTCATGGAGGCATCGCCTTTGCACGCTTAGGCATGCCAACATTTGCCAGACTAAAACACGTCTGGCTGGAGCAAGAGTCACCTCTTATTCCAGCCAGACTTTTTCGTGGTGAATCAGCTAGATTCTCTATCTAGGCGCTAAGTTGTGCTCGCTCAAACCCGATCCGAATCAGAGTAACGAAGACAACTTACGCGACTACATACGCGACTACATACGCGCAAGCTGGACCTTTCTGTTTTTGTTCACGACGCAGAAGTTACCGCGCTTGGTGCGACACTTCGAACATCTTTCGCATTCTACGGGGCTTCGATCGCCTTCTTTCCAGCGCTTCACAAGGTGTGGCTCAGAGAGCAAAGGGCGTGACAGGGCGAAGTATTCAATACCCGTGTTGTTCGCGATGGCTTCAATGGCATCAAAGTCGGTGAGGCCACCCACGGTGATCACTGGGATGTTCACATCTTGGCTGATTGCGTGGCCGTATTCATGAAAGTAGCCTTCTGCTTGAATCGTATAGCCATCGTGTGATTCGCCAATCATGGTGTCGGCTTTACCATGAATGTTGCCAGACATCACGATGCCATCAACGCCCACTTCTTCGAGTTTTTTACACACTAAGCGGGTTTCATCGAAGGTTGCGCCGCCCTCAAAAAACTCTGAGGCGGTGAGCTTCACCAAGATAGGGAAATCGTCGCCGACTAGCTGGCGCGTTGCCGCGTAGATCTCTAGCAAGAATCGCATGCGATTTTCTAGGCTACCGCCATATTCGTCTTCACGTTGGTTGTAATAAGGGCTTAAGAACTGGTTGATCAAGTATGTATGGGCAGCGTGAATTTCTACGCCATCGAAACCCGATTGTTGTGCTCTTAATGATGCTTTGGCAAACGCATCAACAATGTAATCAATTTCATCTTTGGTCATGGCTTTGCCAAGTGTTTGCGTCCCTTTTTCTGGTACTTCACTTGGTGCATAAATCACGCGTTCGCCAAGGTCATGCGTGGTTTTCGTGCCTCCATACGCCAATTGCATCACGATGTTAGAATCGTGGTTGTGAACCAGCTCAGTGAGCTTTTTGTATTCCTCGATAAACGAGTCGTTATACATGCCCATCATGCCCGCGTTAGGCTTTTCTTCTTCAACGATGTTAGCGTAACCGGTCACGATCAAGCCGATCTCACCTTGAGCGAGCTCTTCATAGATGGCGTAAAGCTTATCTGTCATATGGCCATCTTCTGTCGCCATATTTTCCCACGTCGCACTTCTCATGAAGCGGTTTTTAAGTGTCATGGTGCCGATGCGGGTTTCAGTAAACAAAGAACTCAAGTCTCATCCTCATTAAAATCGTTTTACGCGAGTGACCCATTGAGCATGGGCACTGATTCACGCGGATAGTACAGAGAAGATGGCAGGCAAAACTTAATCTAGATTAAGTGAGCGGCACTCTCGCATAAGAAAGAGACAAGAAATGAACGCGAAAGAGAGCAAAAAGACAGTAAATAGACAGAAAGTCTAAGGGGGGGAACAGGAACCCGTTCAGTCTCGCTAAACGGCTTTTTCATCATGATTGGCTAATACCAGATTGGCTAAAACCAGACCGACTAAAAAGAGATGGGCTGGAACAGAAATAACCTCTATTCCAGCCAGATCTTTGAGTGGCAATGTCGCTAACTGCCGTTACGACAGTTAACGATTTTCCGCGTTCACCAACACTTTCTGTGCCGTTATCCATTCGCTTGATTGCTTAAGCCCACCAAACGGAAAAAGATGTACACCTTTTAAGGGTGAGTTGAGATGTGTTGCTTGATACTGAGCCAACGCATCAAACACCTCTGTGGGTGTCCATGGGCGCAACAACCTCGCCACACTGCTGTATTTCGTCAGCATTTTGGCTGATGTCGCCACCCCACATTGCGCGGCATAAGCAAGTAGGTTCTTCATTTTAGTCGGCCCCGCGAGACCCAAGAAAACGGGAACACCCAAGCCCATCACTTGGAATTCATCCAACCAACGCGTCAGCGCTGCGTTATCGAATGAAAACTGTGTCACCACCCAGCATGACAGCCCGTTTCGTTTTGCATAATCACATTTGAATTCGAGCGCCTGCTTCATGGTATGCGCATCCACCAAAGGGTGCCCTTCTGGATGCGCCGCAAAGCCGAAGCCAGTAAATCCGTAATGCAATAGGTGATCGGATGCCAACAAAGACAGCGTGTCGGCATAAGGCCCTTGCGGTTCTTTTATGTCACCTGCAATCAACAACAGTTGCGTCACACCAATGTCCTGCAATCGCGCGAGCCATTGATGTAAAACCGCATCACTGGGAACCGCTCTTGCGGGGAGGTGGGGAATGGGTTGCATTCCCCATGCCAGCAATTGCTCGCAGGTAGAGAATGCATTTTCAAATTGTGCGTCAGGGAGAAAAGGGACATAAACACAGCTGCCCTTTATCAACCAATGAGGAGGCTGTCCGTTTTCACTCGACGCCACCAACGCGCTTATTTGCTTAGGTGTTGCTTCGAGAGAGGCATTCGTCAGCAAGTCCATTCCCGTTTGTGATGAATAAAGAGGTTCAGAAGTGCGGCTCATGTCGTTGACCTCGTGATCTATCATCGTCATTGGTTCGCCTTTTTGACGTCGCGTGAATTTGGATTTGCAGAAGGTCGAAAAGGCACATCAACAATGGTTGCATGCACACGTTCCCCACCATACTCAGCGGGCAAGGCTAGGCTCAATGCCGTGCCGGTTTCCTTCATATGCCAAGGCACAAAACACAACGCAATATTGGTTTCCAATTCAGGGCTAAACCATGGAGAGGTCACATACCCAATAGCATCATTTCCGCCCTGACTTGCCTTACTCTCAACAGCCCCATCATAAATAAGCCAGAAGTCATGGGCGTAATCCGTCACCGGTTCACCGCCAAACACGATCCCCACCATACAAAGCGGGTAAGGCGAGTTGCCGGCTTCAATATCCTCTCGCGCTTTTTCTAACGCGGCCTTACCCACGTAGTCGCCTTCTTTGTCTCGTGGTACTTGATACGCCAAGTTGCATTGAAAAGGCGAGACTTCCTGATCAATATCCTGTCCCCATGACAAAATACCCGCCGCAATACGGCGATGATTCGCAGGCGCAATCACCATCAAATCATGGGCTTTACCCGCCTCGAGCACGCCATACCACACGGTTTCTGCATTCAAGGTCGCGTCTTTACAGTAGACTTCGTAGCCTTTCTCTCCTGACCATCCGGTTTGGGAAATGATGACGTCGACACCGTTTAGGTTCCCTTCCATCAGTCCATAAAAGGGAATGTCACTGACGGCAGGACCGAAGAGATCCGTCATCAAGGCTTCAGACTTGGGGCCTTGTATTTGAACGGGGGCAACATCAATTTCCGCGATGGTGACATCAAAGCCTTTGCCGACATTCACACCGCGCAGCCAGAATTCGATGTCGCTGTCTGAAATCGAGAACCAAAATTCATCCTCGGCAACGCGAAGCAACACTGGATCATTGAGAATCCCGCCTTGTTCATTGCAGAGAATCACATATTTTGCGCGCATGGGTTTGATGAGGTTAGCGGCACGCGTTATCACGAAGTCGACGAACTTCTCTGCGTCTGGCCCTTTCACTTGGATCTGACGCTCCACTGCCACATTCCACATGGTGACGTGATTCACCAAGGCATGGTATTCCGCCATCGCGCCGCCGTCTTCAGGAAGCGCATAATTGCGAGGGTGATACATGCGGTTGTAGACCGTCGCGCGCCAGCAACCCGCTTCAACAGACAAATGCCAATATGGCGATTTACGAACCCGTGTCGAGATCAGTAACTCTATGGGTGTGGACCCAGATTGGCGCAAGTTTATCGGGACGTGACGTCCAGATTGATTCACCTCCGTGTTATGACGCGCTACAGCCGTCCGAGTCTGCATGCTATCTCTGTCTTCGTTCATCATCTCGCCAATCCTCCTTCCATGCCTGCGCCAATCGCGCTTAGGATTTCACACAAAATGCGCCCTTTCCTTGGAGGTAGTCATTCAACACGCGACACTGTAAAGAGCAAATACGCCAAATTTGTCGTGAATGCCGCCCCTCCGAATGACAGTGCATGGCGACCACTTTGCGTAATTTAAATTAAAGGTCAATGTCAAATATTACAGTGTTGTTTGCGTAACAAACAGATACACTCAACTAACAATCCCGTCATGGATGTTCAAGGAGAAATCATGAGCGACAACCTATATACACCGCCAAAAGTCTGGGCAAACGAAGCAAGCAGTGGTAACAAATTCGCAAATATTAACAGCCCTGTTTCAGGCGCAAGGTTTGAGCGTGATTTACCTGTTGGCGAGCATGGATTCCAACTTTATTCGCTCGGCACTCCGAATGGTCAGAAAGTCACCATCATGTTTGAAGAGCTACTCGCACTCGGCATTACAGAAGCCGAATATGATGCCTTCCTGATCAATATCGGTGACTCAGACCAATTTTCATCAGGGTTTGTCAGTGTAAACCCCAATTCAAAAATCCCGGCACTGGTTGATAAGACAGGTGCGGATCCTGTCAACGTGTTTGAGTCAGCGTCAATTCTGATGCACTTGGCTGAGAAGTTCGGTCAATTCCTGCCAGCAAGCGGCCCAGCAAGAACACAAACGTTGAACTGGTTGTTCTGGGCGCAAGGTTCTGCGCCATTCTTAGGCGGAGGTTTTGGTCACTTCTATGCGTATGCGGATGTGAAGCAAGAGTACCCAATTAACCGTTTCGCGATGGAAGCTAAGCGCCAGTTAGATGTATTGGACAAGCAGTTGGCTAACAGCACCTATGTCGCAGGTGAAGAATACACCATCGCTGACATGGCAATTTGGCCTTGGTACGGTGCCATGGTTTTAGGGCGTATGTACGATGCCGCTGAGTTTTTGGAAGTTAGCTCTTACACCCACGTTGTCCGTTGGGCGAAACAGCTTGATGCGCGTGAAGGTGTGCAACGTGGGCGCATTGTTAACCGTTCATTTGGTGAAGAGTGGGAAAAAGTCTTAGAGCGTCACTCCGCTGAAGACATTGATAAGGTGCTGAAACTACGCCCCTAGCCCTACATTACATTTAATATGAAAGCGCACCTTTTTAGGTGCGCTTTTTTCTACTCATCATGTATTAAGCCATTCTTCCAGCAAGTACTTCTTTGAACGCGAACATACCATTCAAAGCGGCAGGAAAACCTGCGTAAACGGTCATTTGCAATATGACTTCTTTTATTTCTTCTTCGCTACAACCAACATTCAACGCAGCATTCAAATGCACCTTTAGTTGAGGCACACAATGGCCTAATGCTGTGAGCGCTGCGACCGTCGCTATCTCTCGTGATTTAATATCTAGCCCAGCACGAGAATAAATGTCCCCAAAAGGAAACTCAATCGTATATTTCGCTAAGTCTGGGCAAATATCCTGCAAACTATCAATAACCTGCTGTCCCGCTTCGCCATCAATGCTTGCGAGTTGCGCTAGACCAGATTCTAACCGTGATTTTTCCATGAGTATGCTCCGTGTAAATCAACACACATACCCTACAAGTTAGAGTTAACTCTAAGTCAAAGGACTTTTCCGTTTTTATAAAGATCAATCTTGTCTTCTAACGCAGAGAGGTGCATTTTTTGTTGTTCGATACGACTTCGTAAGTTTTCTTTATGACGTTCCAATAACGTTTGACGCTGCATTACCGATATCGAACCCGCTTCCCTTAACGTCGCATACTCCAAAATGTCTTCAAGAGGCATCGCTGTCTCTTTCAAGCGTTGAACAAAACCGACCCACGCTAAGTCTTTCGGTGTGTAAACACGATGCCCACTGCTGTTTCTGTGAATGTTTTTTAGTAAGCCTATTTTTTCATAATATCGAAGCGTATGAGAAGACAACGCAACTGCACTTGAAAATTCGCTCATGTTCATTGTTTATCCTCCAAGGTATATCGACGTTCCTGATTTACACTGTAGTGAGCAACTCAGTCTGGACAGTAAATTAGGTCGATTTTCCGCTTTCGCAGGTAAAACCTGTTATCACAAGTCGTCCGCTTATTAGAAGTTGTCATATCTATCTGAGCTTTATACCCAAGCCATAGCAAGATGCGCGCTATACATCAGCGTCCTTCAGAAAACGTTACTAGATCTGGGCGCAATGCACACCAATTTGCTTTATACCCCGTATAAATCTCAGCATCTATCTTGACCGGAATATCCACGTCAAATGTCGCTATTGCTAATTCAATTCGCTCAAGTGGCTCGCCTTTTACCCGAAACCCTAAGCTTGAACCGCAGTTTGAACAGAAAGTCCGCGTCGACCCATTCGATGCAACAAACTCTTTGAGAGAACCTTGGCCTGATAGCCAGTTTAAGCCCTTAACACCCACCAAGGTTCCAAACGCTGCCCCATGAAATTTCCGACACATTGTGCAGTGGCAGTTAGCCGCTTTTTCACTAAAGCTTTCAACAGAAAAACGAACGCTTCCACACAAGCACGAGCCTACGAAATTATCACTCATCCTGAATATTTCTCCCTTTTTACAGACTCTTGGATAACCGACACTGATCAATCCAACTTGAATACAACACGTTAGTTGGACCATTTCAATGGGAATAGGCGGAATCAAAGGCAAGGCGATTCCATACGTCGATAGATTTGCCTTTTCTCGACGCTGTGACGCCGGAGAAATAAACAGCCAGCCATTCATACTCCGTACTGCGCGCAGTTTTTTATCCTTGCAACAAAAAGGGGCACTAGGCCCCTTTTTTACTCTGCGCTTCTCGCATGTTTAATGACACACGTTAGCATCCGTCTTAGTGGTAAATTGGGCTATAACAGCCATTGCTACAGTCTTTGCTGTCGTTAACACCATACTTGATGCGTTGACCATACTTGACGTTGTAATATTGACCAGTCGGTGATCTTAAACGTGCCCAAGCAATTTCTCCACATTCGTAGCGTCTGACAGTGGAATTAGGCGTTTCATAAAACAGCCCTCCCGTTGTCGGAACGTTGAAAGTTTTCAGACGTGTCCCCGTCTTCCAAAACTCCAAGGTTGTGCCCGCTGGTACGCGGCCAATATAGACTTTAATACCTCTAATGTCCTGACCGTAGCAGTTCCCTGCTGGGTTGTAAAAATAACCAGATGAACCTTCTCCACCGACACTTGTTAGGGCGGCTTTAGTCAACAACGTATGTGCATCATCGTTATCTTTGATCGTCACTGCGGCACTTTTCGCGTCGCTCTTATCGGAATTAAACCAAGCAGATAGCGAGAAGGTTTCATCCTGCTCCTCTGTGATGTCATCAACAGTAATTACCGCGGCTTTAACGAAAGTAGCCCCTTCTGGAACAGTAATTTCGGTTCCTGAAGAGTTGAGAGACACCGTTTGTGTTGAATTGTCTGAGAAGGTCAGTTTCACGCTAGTATTGTTGTAGTCTCCCGGCGCAATACCCGTTCCATCGGTAAGAGCAAGGTTCAGTTTAACCGTACTGCCTTCTTTCGTTGCTTCGTCGAATGCGACGGTGAAGGTAGCAGACCCACCTTCATTCACATTCTCGCTATTTACGGTGACACCCGAAACTTCCGAGCCTAAATCACTATTGAACACGGTTTTGTCGTAGCAGGTGTAGGCTTCATTGGTGTTGGTCGCTAAAGCACTAATACGCACAGGAAACAAGCCAACACGCTTCTTTTCTCCGGTCGAAAGCTTAACGCGCCATAAATAGGAACTATTAACGTTACCAGTGACGTTCTGATTTTTCACTGAGACCAAAACTTGTCCATTTTGATCAAGAGTCGCTGAAGTAACAAAATTGAGATAATGCCATGCCTTTAGCGTGAACTCGCCAGTTTCTTTATTCACGATAAACGTTCGTGTATTGGTGACGAACAATAGTTCTCCATCCATGAAAAGGAAGTCACCCCAGGTAGTGAAGCCACCACTACGAGCACCACTATCAAATTCAGCAATTTGCGTAGCGGTGCCCGTTGTTGGATCTATCTTGAAAAAATAGCGATTGTCTGAGGCATAGATTTGCTTACTTTCTGGATCGTAAGCCATTCGGAAAGTGTCTTGTGTTTCCCCAACAATGCCATGTTGTTGTGTTGAAAAGTCATAGTAGGCAAGTTGAAACTTCTCAACTTTGGAAGCATGAAGATCCATACTCTTCAGTTCTTCCTCAGAAACAACATCAGAAACACCTTCTAGGTAATAAGACGCTGGCTGTGCGGTGCCCACGTAATACATACGATCTGTATCTTTGTCGTATGTCATAGCTGAACCGCTGAATTTCGCACGAGACATTAACTCTGCGCGATTCTTAGCTTCTCGTGAGTACAAACCCGTGAGTACGGAGTTTTCCTGAAGATCTGTGAGCAGGCCTACATGTCCACGACCTGCATTCAGTGAATATACATTGCCATAACACTCGGCTAAAGCCTGAGTGGTTGGCAGCAAAATGGCGCTCGCAATGGCACCAACCGTAAGTAATTTCCTCATTATATGCTTCCTATCTCCTTGAAGGGCTTATTATTTAAGTCACACTTTTTATTGTTGGGATTAATTGAAAACACATTAGCTAGCTCTATGATATTAATGTGCATGCAAGTGCTTATTCACTTAAATGCATTTCATCATTTCTGTTTTCATGAGATCATTTTTAAGACACTTGAAATTATCTTACAGTTTGAGTGGTCTTTATGAGGTGAACAGCTGGGTCTCCGATAAATGGCACTAAAACCATATAATGAGAATGGTTTTTTAATGACAGAAAAAGTCAGCTTCATTAATAAGTATTAAGAATTTCTTATGAGGGGAAATAGGCGATTGTTAGGCAATTTTCATTAGATTAGTTTTATTATTAGTACATTAGATGGTTATTAATAACCATTTATCACCATTGGCACCTAGGCAATTGAAATCATATAGTAAAAAAGCCAGCAGTACGTGGCTGCTGGCTTTTTAGGGTACGTCACCGATTATTTATAATGGCGTATCTCTGTCGATAATATTAAGGCTGTAACACACTTCCGTACTCATCAACGTGAACCACATAGATAGATCTATCGCCGCCATTTTCTGCGGAGTCTTCGCCGTCAAACGTGATGGTAAAGGCCCCCTTGTCGCCAACCGAAGTGATGTCGAAATTGAGGCTATTCACGTTGGTATTTTGACCTGTAAATGACATTTGATTACCCACTTTATCCCCATCTACATTGAATTTCTGGAAGCGGACTTCGTAGCGTTGACTATCACCGACCGACGCCCACACAACCACGTAATCTCCTGCAGTCCCTACACCAGCAACCTTGGCTGGGCCATGCCCACCAGACGCCTTGAATTTCTCAACCGCTTGAGTCGACAGGCCATCAGCACCAAAGTGCTGCATGTACGTGTACCATTCATTGTTTTCTATGCCACGCCAAACAACAACAAATTGACCTGCTGTCCCAATCTGTGTAATTGATGGCATATCATTGTGTATGGAACCAGATATAGTTAGGGTTTTGATGGAATTAGCAACTGGCTGATTATTGGTGGCATCCATCAGTGCGATTTTAACTACCCCACCCGATGCACCAACAACCGCGTACTTTCCATTACCAATACTGACAATATTCGTTTCTTTATCTGCGTTACCATCGGTGCCGCCGATACTCAGTGTTTGTTGGCTGCCAATTTTGCTACCAGATGAAGATAGCATCACAATGTTAGTCGCAGTTCCTGTCGAACCTTGACGCCAAGCAATGGTGTAATTGCCATTATCCAAAACGCTGATTTCAGGTGCGGATACAATCGGGTAGCCATTTGAGTTCGCTGATACAGAGCCTACTACCTGAGCCCCACCGACTTTGTTTCCGGTACTATCAAGTAACTGCATATATAGAGAGAAACCATTATGCCAAACGATCACGCTGGTATTACCTGAACGTGCAGAGGTAACTGATCTGAGCTCAGAAGGCCCCAAATCCATCACTGCTCCCATTGCTGCACCGTTATGCTGACTTGGGTCTGCATAAATGACTTGCGCATAGGAATGCGTGTTGAGGCTAGTGCTATTGTTATAACCCGTCCAAGTCACCAACATATCACCGTTATCGTTTAGCATGGTTACCTGAGGTGACTCAATTTTCTGTCTAGTGCCAAACGTTAACTCTTCACCTTTAAGCGTACCGTCAGCGTTAAAGCTTTGCAGATAAACTTTATTGTTCCCATGGTAATTTGTATCCCACCCTCTCCAAACAACCGTGTAACTGCCATCGGGATTGGTCGTAGTCACATAGGCAGAGTCATCGGCGGTATTATCGCCATTTCCTTCCAAGTTTTCAGTGACTGTGCCTGAACCATCATCATCGGCGATAACGATATTTGCACTGCTGAGGTCACTCTTATCATCTTTCGTCCATGCCTCGATAGTGAAATTCTCGCTATTTTCGGCCGTCTCATCGTCTACCGTCGAAATATCAATGCGAACAGAAGTGATCCCTTTCGGCAGGGTGATTTTTGTTAGGGTCGAGGAAATCGTCGCGGTGCCTGTTGTTCCATCTGAGTAGCGCAATGACACAGTATTGCGGTAGTCACTGTTGAGTGCCGCTGTTCCATCTTTTAGAGCCAAACTAACTGTTGCAGCAGTACCTGTCGTTTCGCCATCGAAATTAATGGTCGCGTAAGCCACTGAGCCTTCACTCACAGAGGCAGAGGCGAGAGTAATTCCAGACACTTCAGGGTTCAGCTCACTTGGGAAAATGGTTTTTGGATAACAAGTGTGAGTTTCCGAAGTTACGGTGGCCATTCCACTTATGCGGCTAGGGAAGAGCCCTACTTTCACCCTCTCGCCAGTAGAGGGTTCAATACGGTACAGAAAGTTGCTGTTCACATTGCCCGTAACATTCTGGTTTTTTGCTGCAACCAACATTTGGCCATTTTGGTCTAGCGTCGCCGCCGCGACAAAATCAATGAAGTGGAACGCTTTCAGCGTTTGCGCGCCAGTTGCTGTGTCGATTTCGAACGTGCGCCCATTCGTCACAAACAGAAGCTCACCTTCGTAAAATACAAACGAACCCCAGCTAGAATATCCACCAAAACGTAGATTGCTATCAAAAGTACCTATATCGGTGGTCTCGCCTGTTTCAGGATCAACTTTGAAAATAGCGGTCGCATTAGACGCAAATAATTCGCCAGTATCTGGGTGGAATGCCATGCGCATAATTTGTTTTTTTACCGTTGGTCCAGCAACATGATTTCCTGTCGTTGGGTCCATATAAGCAAGCTGATATGACTTTCTCTTCTTTGAATGAAGGTCAAGGCCTGCATATTCCTCAGCCGTGAAGTCACTTTCTGGGATATCAATATAAAAGTCAGTCGGCTGTGTTGCATTGGCATAATAAATACGATCGGTAATGCGGTCATACGACATCGCTGAACCGCTAAACATTGAGCGAGAATGATAAGTGGAGCGATTCACAGCATCAGTTACATAAACACCAGTCATCTTGTCCAATTCTTGAACATCTAAAAGAATACCAACATGATTACGCCCAGCATTCATTGAATAAACGTTTCCAGAACATTCAGCAACAGCTTGCGCCGATGTCAGTACGCCGGCTAAGACAGCAATTGAAATCAAAGATTTTTTCATCATGAAATTTACCCATCGTCCATAATTTTTGGCAAGTATATGCACACCACTCAACGAACCAATAACAAAGCAACTCTTGCTCATTAACTTGGCTGTCCATGCGACCAAAAGAGTGACAAATAAAAAGTCAGGCTTTTCTTTGTCACGATTTTTTACGATGAGTAATGATGTGTGGTAGAGCATATATCCTTACTACGAGCCCAATTATCTCATTATTGAAACAGCACTTGTTTATAGTGTTTTTTCAGCAGAGCCTGACCGCTTTAACAGTGGTCAGGCATGAGAAAAGAATGACAATAACTGAAAATTAAGCATGACTAATGGCTGAGAAAACATCATCGAGATAGGAGCGCATATTTCAATGTTTCATACTTGAAAGGGAATCTCATGAATGCAAAGCATCACCAAAAAGGCAGAATATTAATGTTTATGCATATCAATTCTATGCGTGACTTGCAGCGATATGCGTTTACGAAAAATCATTTGCCCTCATGTACCAAGTAATACAAGGAGAATGCGATTGATGGCGCTCCTGACTATGACCGTATATTAATAAGCAACGAAATCAGTGCATCAATGGCCAATCCCATATCCTCATCACTGGCATATTCGGCAGGATTATGGCTGATCCCTTTTTTACAACGGACAAACAACATCGCTACACCGGTAAGGTCTGACATTGCAGATGCATCATGCGTCGCACCTGAAGGAAGTTGATGGACGCGACATTGAGTAGCAACAATCGCACGAGTAATTGCCAACTGCAGAGAGTGATCGCATTCGGTTGCCGATTGGCTGTAAGTCCGTTTAATGTCGCAATCCAACCCTCGTAGCAGTGCTGTATCTCTGGCAAACACTTGAAGTATTTCGCCCGCTTTTTCCCTCACTTCATCAATGGGTGAGCGAAGCTCAATACTCATAGACACATTCCCAGGTATCGCGTTAACCACATTAGGCGTTACGTCTAACTGGCCGACGGTCGCAAGCAGGTCTGGGATTTTAATGGCGAGTTTTTCTGCTTCTTGTATCACTTCGGCGGCGGCGGTCAATGCATCTTTTCTCAGGTGCATGGGAACCGTACCAGCATGGGCAGCTTGGCCAGTGAACGTCAGTTGATGCCGCTCAATACCGCTGATCGCAGACACCACCCCAAGGGGTACATCTTCATGTTCAAGTACTGGCCCTTGCTCGATATGGGTTTCAATAAAACCAAGGATTTTGCTGGCATCGCGTTTGAGCAACCCAATGTTGTCGGGATTAACACCGAAATCTTTTAAGGCGTGCCGCAATGTAATCCCATTTTTGTCTTTCCTGTCGATTACTCGCTCATCCAAGGTGCCGGCCAATGCTCTAGGTCCAACCAGTGCTGTTGGGAAACGCACACCTTCCTCGTCAGCGAATGCCAGTATTTCAACGGAATATGGCAATTTCCCCCCCTGACGATTCAACGCATCCAGTGCGATAATGGGCAGTACGATACCCATGATGCCATCATAGCTTCCGCCTTGTTTCACGCTGTCCTGATGGCTGCCCATCAACAGTGTTGGCGCATTGTCGCCTGCATCATAACGACCAATCAGGGTGCCAGCGTCATCCACATGCACAGTCAGTCCCGCCTCCTCCATCCAACCTTTTAGCAAGGCATTGGCTTTGTGATGTTCTTTTGTAAAAGGCAGCCGAGTTACGCCAAACTCAGATGCCGAACATTCGGCAAGTTGTTTTAATCGGTCTTGAGCTCTTTGCCCTAAAAGGTGATTCATTTGTTAACGCTCCGGATGTTCGTTTGTAGGCAAGGTAGCTCTCCATGCCTGATAGTGATAATCGCAATGCTTCTCGTATAACGCTTGAAGGGCATTCAGAGGTGAGTCGTGATAATCAATGCGTAAAGTGATGGGAGGGGTATCAGCTTTGTAAACCAGAAGGGCGGCAGATTGCAGTCCTCGATAGTCGCCACCTGATTTCTCAGCGGCAACCAGAGAGGCGATAAGCCGCTCTTCAAAACATTTTTCGCTTGTTTTGAATGCTATCAACATGGCATTCAACACCTTGATGTCAGACAACAGGTTGCCACAAACCACAATGTCAGTTTCAATCAAGCTGCCGTGCGTAGCCCCATTTTGACTACCCGTGTAAACCGCCCCATTTCCGTAAAGGTCAATTGCGGCCAGTTGTCGGTACGCAGCCCCCTTATCCACGCTAGTGATGGCATGGACTGCGGATTGGGCGCTGGAGCCTGCAGCCATCTGGGACAATACATCTTCGCCCCACATGGTGCTGGGCGTCGCCCCCTGAGAAGCTGACATGCCCGCACGCAGATCACCTCTAATCACCCAACCGCCAACGCAGAGTGCACCCGTAGCAGACGCGCCACCTATCACGCCAGATTTTGGATCTCGTGCCAATATTGAATAAGTCATAGGTCTCGCTCCTGAGCCAGTTAACTGAGTGTAATTTAAACACTCAGTAACGTGAATTTATCATGATAAATACTTGCGGCAAGTAATTTATAGTGATAAATGTGAATAAGAGTTAACCAATCGTTAACCTCACAACCACAAACAGGGAAGGAGTTTCCCCATGAAACAAATGAAAAGTGATTTCATGAAAAAGCTGTGGAGAGCAGCTAAAACGACACTGTTGCTGTGCGCGATATCGCCTTTATCTGTATCCGCCCAAACGCCCCCAAACGTTTTGATCGTCGGGCAAGTGGCTGAACCTAAGTCGTTAGATCCGCATGCAGTGACAGCAGTTAATGATTTCCGAATTTTGATGAACCTTTATGAAGGTCTGGTGCGCTATAAAGATGGCACATTGGAAGTTGAACCTGCGCTAGCAGAGAGTTGGACAGTGAGCGATGACGGAAAAACCTATACCTTCACGCTTCGTGATGACGTGACATTCCATGACGGCTCTGCACTGACTGCAGAAGCTGTTAAGTTTAATTTCGACCGTATGTTAGACGAAAAACACCCATTCCATAGCACTGGGCCCTTCCCCCTATCATTCTTCTTCTCGTCGATTAATGACGTTGAAGCGGTTGACCCAAAAACGGTTAAATTCACCCTTAGTGCCCCTTATGCCCCGTTTCTTTCGAACCTTGCTTACCCAACAGGTTTGATTGTTTCGCCTGATGCGGTGAAAACACATGGAAAAGATGTGGGTCGTCATCCGTCCGGTACTGGGCCTTTCCGCTTTGCTGAGTGGGCATCCAACACCAAAGTCGTGGTAGTGCGAAATGATGACTACTGGGGAGATAAAGCAAAATTGGAAGCCGTGGTCTTCCGCCCAATCACTGATGCGAACACACGCGTAGCTGAAATGCTCGCGGGCAGCATTGATATGATGGTTGAAGTGCCGCCGAATGCATTGTCTGAATTCCAGAACAGTCGCTATCAAGTTTCAGAGCAAGCAGGGCCTCACGTATGGTTCCTGATCCTAAATGCTAAAGAAGGTCCATTTGCTGACAAGCGCATGCGTCAAGCGGTGAACTATGCCATCAACAAAAAAGCACTAGTTGACGGTGTACTAGAAGGCACGGCTGAAGTCGCCGCAGGCCCTACGCCTCCTGCTTTTGCATGGGCTTATAACGACAGTTTACAGCCTTACCCGTATAACCCTGAGAAAGCCAAAGCACTGATCAAAGAAGCGGGACAGGAAGGCGCGAAGCTGACGTTTTATGTGACCGAAGGTGGCTCCGGTATGTTGGATCCCGTGCCAATGGGTACCGCGATTCAAGCTGACCTGAAAGCTGTGGGGCTGGATACTGCCATTGAAACTTACGAGTGGAATACCTTTCTCGGTAAAGTTAACCCTGGGCTCGAAGGCAAAGCAGACATGGCTGAGATGGCGTGGATGACCAATGACCCGGATACCCTACCTTATCTCGCACTTCGCACCGACGCTTGGCCGGATAAAGGGGGTTTTAACTCAGGTTACTACTCTAACCCTAAAGTGGACAAACTACTGGAAGCCGCGCGTGAAGCAACCGATCAGGATCAACGCGCTAACTTGTATCGCGAAATGCAAGAAATTGTGCAGGAAGACGCACCTTGGGTATTTGTGGCGAACTGGAAGCAAAACGCCGTCACTAATAATCAAGTGAAGGATTTCAAACTACAACCTTCGTTCTTCCTTATTCTTGATGACGTTCAAAAATGATGATGTTGGAAAACAAAATGTTGGCACATAAAGGTATCTGCTAGCGCTTGCTGATTCAGAACTCGAACAGGGCGGGGTAACCCGCCCACACTTTTTAGCAAAAGGGAGCACTGCGTGTGGGTAATTATTTTCTTCGACGCCTGCTGTCCGCGATTCCGGTACTTGTCGGAATAACAGTGATCGTTTTTCTTATCATGTCGATGATTCCAGGAGACCCAGCAACCGCCATTTTGGGCGCGTATGCGACACCGGAGAATGTCGCCAAAATCAACAAAGACCTAGGGCTCGACCAAGCTTTGGTGCACCAGTATTTCATTTGGCTATCGAACATGCTTCAAGGCGATTTTGGGCGCTCTTACTCACTAAACCGTCCAGTTATTGATGAAGTGCTTGAGCGCTTTAATGCCACCTTGATCCTCGCTGGCGTGTCCTTTGTGCTGTGCTCCTTGCTCGGTATTATTGCTGGGGTGGTGTCAGCGGCACGACAGTTTTCGCTCGCGGACAAAGGTATCACCCTCGTGGTGCTGCTCGGTATTTCTATCCCCTCTTTTTTCCTCGGCATGATGATGATCCTTTTGTTTGCCATCAATCTACGCTGGCTTCCTGTCTCGGGAATGTACGCAATTTATGGCGGGGGCGATTTACCAGACTTACTCAAACATCTAGTAATGCCAGTGGTCGCTCTTGCTTCCGTCGCGACGGGGGTCATCGCACGCTTATCTCGCTCTGCAATGCTGGAAGTACTCAGACAAGATTACATTCGCACTGCCCGCGCAAAAGGCGTACACGAGCGTAAGGTGGTGTGGAAGCATGCGTTGAAAGCCGCCATGGTCAGCATCATTCCAGTGTTGGGTATTCAAGCGGGTTTTGTACTTTCCGGTGCCGTTTACATTGAAATGGTATTCCAGTGGCCCGGCGTCGGGAAGATGCTGGTAGAGGCGATCCTCAAACGTGACATTTTACTGGTGCAAGGTGGCGTCGTCTTTGTCGCCACTTGTTATGTGTTATTCAACATTGCTGTCGACATGCTGCAAAGTTGGCTCGACCCGAGGATCAAAGCATGACGGCATTTTTAAAGCTTCTTGCACGAAACAGACTCGCGGCGTTTGGCGGCGTTGTGATGAGCGTTATTGTCATTCTGGTTTTACTCACGCCACTACTTGGGTTGCAAGATCCTGCAGTGACCGATACCACGAACCGCTTTCTGCGCCCTTTCAGTGATGGGCATTTGCTCGGTACCGATCACCTCGGACGTGACTTACTTTCACGCTTACTCTGGGGCACCCAGTTAAGTCTTGCCGTCGGTTTTGCAGCAGCCTTGATTGCCGCACTCATTGGGTCAGCCATCGGAATCGTTGCTGGCTATTTTGGAGGACGAGTAGACAACGTCTTTATGCGCTGTATCGATGTGTTAATGGCGTTTCCCTACATTTTATTGGCACTCGCCATTGTGGCAGCGTTGGGTCCAGGTTTACTGAATGCACTGATTGCGGTGGCAGCGGTGAATATCCCGTTCTTTGCTCGAAATATTCGTGGTGTAACGGTATCACTGGCACAAAGAGAGTTTGTGGAGGCCGCCAAGCTTTGCGGCATGTCTGATCTGAGAATCATCTGGTCCGAAATAGTGCCCAATGTGATCCCAGTCATTGTCATCGCGATGTCTACGACAATTGGCTGGATGATCCTCGAAACGGCAGGGCTTTCCTTCCTTGGTTTAGGTTCACAGCCACCGCAGGCGGATTTAGGTTCAATGCTCGGCGAGGGGCGAAACTCTCTTATCACGGATCCCCATGCCAGTGTGGTGCCGGGTATCGTGATTTTCCTTATCGTGATGAGCATAAACCTATTGGGAGACGGCGTTCGCGATGCGTTAGATCCAAGGCTGAAATCCGGCGCACTCACTCGCCCGCAGCCAACCACTAACATCAGTGATGCGTTCAACGCCGTCGAAAGCAATCAAAACAATGATGCGGTGCTGAAAGTCGATAAATTGGAGACGCAATTTCATATTAATCGCCGAATATATAAGGCCGTTAACGAAGTATCATTTGAGATTGCACCGGGAGAATGTCTCGGTTTAATTGGCGAAAGTGGTTCTGGAAAATCTGTCACTGCGCTGTCAGTGATGGGGTTAGTGTCCTCCCCACCAGGCGTGATTTGTGGTGGCGACATCCGCTTCAATGATGTCTCTTTGATCGGCGCAGATTACGAGACGCTACGAAACTTGCGAGGCAAAGATGTGGCATACATTTTTCAAGACCCACTCGCAACATTACACCCACTCTACCGCGTGGGAGAGCAGATGGTCGAAGCAATTCAGGTGCATGAAAAAGTGCCGAACAGTGAAGCCAAAGAAAGGGCCATCTCATTGCTCGATGCGGTTCACATTCCCAACGCCAAAGAACGGATGAACACCTTTCCTCATGAGCTCTCCGGAGGGATGCGACAGCGCGTAGCCATTGCGATGGCTTTAGTGAATAACCCTTCGCTGATTATTGCCGACGAACCCACCACCGCATTAGATGTTACCGTTCAAGGGCAAATACTCGCTCTACTGGACGAGCTTCGCCGCACGCGGAATGTGTCGGTACTGTTTATCACCCATGACTTTGGTGTTGTGGCCCAGCTCTGCGATCAAGTTGCCGTCATGTACGCTGGGAAAATTGTCGAAACTGGGCCAACCGAAGCAGTATTGGATTCACCCGCGCATCCGTACACCAAAAAGCTCATTGCTTGCGTTCCTGAACTTGGTCGTGGGAAAGGTCGCTTGGAAGCCATACCGGGGTTACCGCCCGTGGTCGATAAATTACCGCAAGGCTGTGCGTTTGCACCACGTTGTGGGAAAGCAATAAACACTTGTCAGCAAGGCAATGTCGCGAGACATGAATCAGCTGCCCGTATGGTGCTGTGCCACTATCCAGAGGAGAAATTGGTATGACAGCAGCGTTGCAAATTCAAAGCGTGGAAAAAACATACTATTTCAAAAAGCCAATGTTTTCTCCCGCGCTTCCCGGCGTTAAAGCGGTTCGCACTATCAGCTTGGACGTTACTCAAGGGGAAACGCTAGGCATTGTTGGTGAATCGGGCTGTGGAAAGTCAACACTAGCTAGAATGCTGGTGGGTTTAACGACACCCACTGAAGGGCAGGTACTGGTTGAAGGGGAGCCACTTTCTCCCCATCGCCCTGAAGAAAATGGCAAGCGAATCCAATATGTGTTTCAAGATCCCATTAGTAGCCTCAACCCGCGGAAAACAATTCGTCAGCTAATGGAAGTACCTCTGATTTATCTTCATGGCATGGATAAAACGGCACGCGAATCCCGCATACGTGAGATCTTTTCGCAGGTAGGGCTTCGAGAAGAGTTTTTACAACGTTACCCTCACGAGTTTTCCGGCGGTCAAGCACAGCGAATCGGCATCGCTAGAGCACTCGCGGCAAGTGCGAGGATATTAGTGCTGGATGAGCCAGTCTCTGCGCTAGATGTGTCTGTTCAGGCTCAAGTATTGAACCTACTCGCCGAGCTGAAAGAGTCGCTGTCGCTCACCTACCTGTTTATCAGTCACGATCTTGCTGTCGTTGAGGCGGTGAGTGATAGAGTCGCTGTGATGTATTTTGGTTCATTGGTTGAACTTGCTCCCGCGGAAAGGATTTTCAATTCTCCAAAACATCCGTACACTCAATTATTGGCGAACAGCGCTCCCGTCGTAGGCAGACCGCTTCAGGTGCCTACGAAACATGCAGAGTTACCAGACCCACTAAACCCGCCAAAAGGTTGTGCATTTGCGGGTCGATGCCCAAGAGCGTATCTCGACTGTTTCACCGCTCCACCCCCTTTGACAAAAATAAAGGAGAACGAATTTGTCGCCTGCCACCTCCCGCTCAAATAACGCAGCCCCGTCAGCAAAAATGCGCCGCCCCTACCAAGTCGCGGAGGCGATAAAAAGCTGGATTGTGGAACAGGGGTTAAAGCCGGAAGACAAATTACCGCACGAGCAGACGCTGATGGAGCTCTTTGGTATGTCCAAAGGCACCATTCGTGAAACCATGCGGGTGCTGGAGGCGCAAGGCCTGATTGTGACACGAACAGGGCCAAAGGGTGGTGCTTTCATTAAAGCAGTCTCTGAACCCCTTGCTAGCAGCTTACTGAGTAACTATTTCTTCTTTAATAAACTTTCTGTCAAAGACGTATATCAACTTCGATACCTGTTAGAGCCTGAGTTGGTCGCATCATTAGCAGGCAATTTATCAGAGCAGGATTTGGCAAACCTTGAAGCCAATGTGCAAAAGTACTCTCAGCCCTCAACCAATGCCGAGGATGAGCGTAGGCAACATATTGATTCTCTACAGTTTCACCTCATTCTTGCAGAGCTTGCGGGCAACGAACTGTTGGGGTTTATGATCCGATTTATGGTGCGGATGCTGACAGACTTAACGGTTTACCGCCGCTTGTACGAGCCGCCCAACCATGAGCTTTGGGAAGAAGGTCTAAGTCACCAGAAGGACCTAATTGTTGCACTGCGCGATGGGCGTGCAGACGATGCTCGTGAAATCATGCGGGAACATATGCAAGTTGCAAAAAAGCTAATGGAAGCACAGGAAGCAGAAATGGAAAGTCGATTTATGCCCCACGCACCTTAGCACCTTGTTCAGGCTCTATCTCAATACACTCAGGCAACTTTAAGATTGTTGAGGGATAGTCGCATCCAAAGACCGACGTAACAGACCCTCAGTATGAGCCTGCATCAGCAGCGATGTTATAGCGGAAATAACAGAATGACGTAGAGAAATTTGTTCGAAAGTACCACTGACTAAGCCAAAATAAATGCTATTGCCAGTTGGCAGCGGAAAGGCTCACATGTGTTAGCCATGTTATTGGCTTATATAAAAACACATCATGGTTAAAAATAAACTACCCCTTCGCTGACCTTCGAACTTGCTTATTCGCAATACGCAACATTTTTTTAAACTTCGGACATTCAAAGTGATTGGGCGCTGGACAACTTATTGTATGTCGAAGTCCATCACGAATTGCAGCGAGGCGGGTTATCGTTTCATCTAACTGATCTGCTTTTGATGACAGTAATTGTCTATTTATTTTTGAATAACTACCATTGATAAACATATTATTAATTTCATCTAATGAAAAACCAGCCAATCGACCTAATGAAATCAAAGAAAGTAAATCTAGCACATTAGCATCAAATATTCTGCGCAATCCATGACGACCGACGGATTCAATTAAACCTTTTTCTTCATAGAATCTCAAAGTAGATGCCGGCAAGCCGGAGAGCTTAGCAACCTCACCAATATCCAATGTGTTTTTTTTCACTTTAGCCATTGACCTCAAGTTAACTTTAAGTGGCATTATAGTCAAAGCCACATCGGGCAACAAGTCTAATAAATCTTGCTTATATTGATAGGCCATATAAATAGGAGTTGGAAACTCAACATCATGACTGAAGAACTATCATCCTCAAATTTTATTATTATCTCTATAACTATCGGCTTTGGCGCGACACTAATCATGGATTTATACGCGTTATTTCAAAAACGCTTTTTCGGGATCACCTCCCTAAACTATGCCCTAGTTGGTCGCTGGATTTTACATATGCCAAAAGGTATTTTACTACACAAAAACATACTACTTACTGAGCCTATCACGATGGAATCAACTGTCGGCTGGCTAGCGCATTATGCTACAGGTATAATTTTCACAGCAATAATGATCCTATTGAATGGTAATACTTGGTTGATTGACCCCACCATTACTCCTTCGATTATTTTCGGTTTATCGACCGTTATCTTTCCTTACATGATTATGCAACCTAGCTTTGGGTTCGGTTTTGCTGCAGCAAAAATGCCACAGCCCAATGTAGCGCGTATTAGAAGTTTAATCGCTCATGCAATATTTGGTTTAGGCCTATATTTATCGGCTTCAATAAGAACCTTAATTATTTAGCACGAAAACTGAAATAATACCGAGTACGTTGACTAGCTCTATGCTGTTAAAAAAAGACCTATTAGTATCATGCCCGTCACGGTTTATATCAGCCTCTTTTTTTGGGAGAAGAAAGCTGAGATCAAGGTATTGGCACCCTTGAAGGCATTCACTTGGTTCCCTGCTGAGAAGCCTTTGTGATGGAGCAATAAAAAGCGGATAGGGTGTTAAGGGCAGCCGCGTTGGGCGAGGGCTGCCTTACGTTGATTGTCTATCAATTCCTTTTGTCTTGCATCCAAACCCGCCCTCATTTCGTCTCATTCCTAGCTACCTCATCCATTGCCCTGAGCGGTAGCTGTCATTCTGGCGTCGGTTTTTACCCGCTTAATCCGCGACGCGCATCGATAGTCAAATGTAAGGAAACCAACATGCGAAACATCTTCATCTTTCTCACCGTCAGTTTTAGCATTCTCATTGTTCAACCTATATTTGCAAAACAGAGTAAAGGTATCGAGTTTCTGAACTCCGGTACCGTTCTTCCTACGCATCTTCCTTTTTCCGAGGCTGTCAGAGTGGATAAAACCCTCTACCTGTCCGGTCAGATCGGCATTTTACCCGGCACACTCACCTTAGCGCCGGGCGGAATAGAAGCGGAATCAAAGCAGACGATGGAAAACATCAAAACGTCGCTCAGCGCTAACGGCTATGCCATGAGCGATCTAGTGAAATGTACCGTCTTACTCGCAGACATGTCCGAATGGCAGACGTTCAACGGCATCTACAAAACGTATTTTTCTGAACGATACCCAGCGCGAAGTGCCATCGGCGCCAATGGGTTAGCACTGGGGGCAAAAGTGGAAGTGGAATGTATCGCAGCGGTTGATTGATAAGGCGAGCGTTATCACGTGACCGTCACGGTAATTTGCTAGGTGTCGCGCCCCAACGCAAAAGGTACAACACCTAGCATCGCGCCAGTCAACTCGCCCATCGGGTCGCTATTAAAGAACTGATACTCCGAACTATCCCCATTGGTGTGATTAGCTCTCGTCGAATCGGATGCGTTGATTTTGACTATACGCGTCTTGTTTTTCTTGTTGGTGCAACGCACTTTTCAATTCACAGTCGTTGTTAAAACCGACACTTCGCCAACCCAGCCCATACTCTTTCCCATAAATGCCCGTCAAATCTAACAGCCAATATTGTTTATTATTTTCAATCAGTTCAAGGATATTCTTAACCATAATCTTCATCTCGTTTTCGTGGGAATGACAACAATATAGCGAGGTAAAAAAGGCAGATTGGTACGATGAAGGCAGGTACTAATACTTTTGCCGCAACTTAGTTTTTCGGATGTGAAAGACTGCTAAAATCGGCATGCAGCAATAAGGCCGAGTGAAAACCGTGAGACAAAAGAAAACCGCATTAGAAAAGCCACCAAGACGCAAAGGCTTTTCATGGCGCTATAGAAAAATTGAGCAAGAACAAAAACCCACACTCTGGCATTGCCATGAAGAGTACGAACTGGCTCTGCATCGGAATTTTGTGGGAACGGCTGCGGTATCGCACCATGAATCTTCCGTCGGTCACAACCATCTTATGCTGATAGGGCCCAACCTGCCCCACGCCGTGACATCAAAAGATATTGAAGGACAACAATGTGAAACCCACGTGGTTTGGTTTCGCGAATCGTGGATTAAACAGTTGATGGCTAGCTGTGAGGAACTGAGAAACCTCACCCCATTGCTTGAGCGCTCCAAGCTCTGCATTGAATTCTCGGAACGAACGGCAGAAGACGTCTTTCAGCTTTTAGATAATTGCCCCAACACCAGCCCAATCGACCAGTTAGCGACTTTTCTTCAAGTGCTTTCGGTATTGGCGCAAGACAGCCAAAGTAAAACGCTGCTGCCGACCGCGTTGGGTCAAACCAAAATCGATGATGCAGAACGCGCCAAGATAGAGAAAATCTGTGATTACTTAGCACGTAATATGGCAAAACCCATCACTCTCGCCGATCTCGGCAGGGCCTTTCACGCCAGCGATAGCAGTATTCAACGCCTCTTTACCGATCACTTTGGTGAGAGCTTTTCATCGTATTTGAAAAAGCTTCGTCTAGGGCATGCGTGCAGTGAATTGCAAATGACGACCAAGCCCATCGGGTTAATCGCTGAAAGCGTTGGGTACAGAAACCTATCGAATTTTAATCGCCAATTTAAGCAGTACAAGCAACTGACCCCGAGAGAATATCGGGGTCAGTTTAAGAGGGGAGTGTCATAGCCACAGAAAACAGAGGTTGAAAGCATTGCTCAAGGTCTGAGCCCGCATTACTTACTTAAAAGAAACTTCCGCAGTTCACGCTCTTCGCGCATGACATACAAGATAAATACAGTATCAGCTTCTTGTTTATAGAATACTCGGCAGGGGCTGACGACCACTTCGCGATAATTCAAATGTGGCAGTTCAGGGGGGACTCGACCCGATTCAGGGAAAGTTTCTAGCCGTTCTACTTTGTCAAAGACTGACTGAACAACTAGTTTTGCAGCAGGAAGGTTGTCGAGCGCGATGTATTCAGCAATATCGTTAAGATCGGAAAGCGCTGAATCAGTCCAGACTACTTGAGCCATTTTGACATTTTATTCTTGGCTTCCGAATGTGCGGTTACTTTTCCTTCAGTAACGGCTCTTTCGCCACGTGCGATACCTTCCAGTAGCGCAAGGCGATTCTGCATGAACTCGTAATCTTCAACATCCACGAGATAGGCAGATGGTTTACCGTGCTCAGTGATGAGCACTGGCTCTTTGCTTTCGTGCAGATCAGACAATATTTTGGTCGCTTGGCGTTTCAACGACGTTACCAGTTCTACTTTCATCTGTGTTATCTCAAAGACATACTCAAAGTGATACTATTCTATCACTTTGAGTATGGCAAGGTTGTGGGCATTTTTGAATGCCTGTCCCCGCTATACTTACTTTCCTGCCTAAAACCTAGGGGAGAGGTGTTATTTGGGCACACTGGTAGAAAGACAAATGATGTGGTTTTCTGCCATTTTAAAGGTGTGTGTCCCGTTAGTTCGCCTGGATTGAAGTCATTTCCTTACGGCCTGCGGCTAATAGCAATTCTCACGCGTATCCGCTGCCCTAACGATTTCATTGACCTAAGCTTCGGCTGGATACGAGCATCAATGGTTACCATCTCCGAACTATCACTAACGCTCCGACAAATGGTCTCGATAGCAACGACATCCGCATCGGCAATCCAACCTTCCAGCAACCTCGAGATCATTCTTACTTTTTCGGCGACCGGGAGTGACCCTAGCTCTGTTGAAGTATGACTGCTGACAAAACTACGAATATCGCTGTCTGAAGTCGCAGCATGAGCATCGATCAATAGCTGGCTGCCCGATGTACTTGAGGAAAGCGCGGGCACTGCAACATTGGTGAAATAACGCCGGCTGTCTACAAAAGACTGGTAGGTAAAAGCCTGCAAGGTGGCAGTCATAATGTGATTAGGAAACCACGAGGTACCGAAGTTCTTGGTCGTTGTGGTGCCCTCCCAACGATTCTCAAACACGCTGGAGTCCACATCCTCCGCCAGATAGTCAGCCGCGCCAATCAAGCCTCGAACAACAAGACCCGGCGGTGCTTGGGGAGTGCCGGACTGGGATATGGACTGAGGTGAAATCAGATCCTTTGCAGAACTCGCACCGCTTGCGAAATACTCCGTTCGGAGGTTCCGGCGAGTTGCAGCAGGCACCCGGGTGTCAGCACTCAGTTCGTTGATGGCATGAAGGAATTGCGCATGTGAATATTCGAGGCACGTAGCGGTTTTGTAGTCGGTGGCTGAACTGAACAGATTCCATGGTTTTGCATCGGTCGGCAGGCGAAAATTGCGCGAGTTGATATTGGCTAATAAGCGGCTGATGATCAGTGTGGCATTTGGTCCTGAGAAACGTATGATGCGAATAACGCTAGGATCATCCGCCTCAAGATAGAAATCGGTTAGCCGCACATTGCGATTACCGAACCCTACCATATCGTGAATTAAACCGTTGCCGATGTAGATACCGCCATGAGTCACGGGCTCGTTAATAATTGCGCCCAGGCTGGCACTGCCCATCCTGAACACGATATCTCCGGGCACAAATCCACGTTCGCTAGCAACCGTTGTATCCAGCGTACCGCCCGTCACGGTACCGCTGCTCATTTCTGTTCTTTCAGAACTCGAATAGCGAGCGGCCATGTGAATCCGCCCTGTATTCTCATGCAACACCGCATGGGACAACTCGTGGGCCAACAACCTAAGTCCACGACTTGTTGCTGGTGCATACTCTCCTGATGCAAAGCCAATATGGTGACCGACGGTAAAAGCATATGCGTTGAGCGCATGAGCGGTGCGATCCGCAGACTCATCAGTGTGAATCCGAACATGATCAAGGGGTATACCAAGGCGAGTCGAGAAGAAACGGTTATCATGATCACTAAGGGGGGTTCCAGATCCTTTATCCGCCCAAATAGCAGGGGTGGTGACGAGCGGGGGCTCAACAATGGGGCCGGCATATGAAATCGGCTCACCAAGAACACGTTCAGCCAATGCATCAGCGTCCCGCTCAAATTCACCTCCCACAGGAGCAGTGGCATTGCCACGCCCCCATCGGCTAAAGTCAGCTCCAAGCCGTGGTTCCATGAAGGAACGCACTGAATTCAGCAATGGGTTGCTACCTCTTTTACTCAGGGGTTCAACACCTTCCCCGACCTCAACGCTACCATCCAACGAATCTGTTGATTTATCGCGATGAGGCTCTTCTTTATCTTCGTCAATATTTCTCCCCACATCGCGCTGCACGAATGGTGTTATAGGAGCAGCAAAACGTTTGGTTTGTCGCATATCCTCTTGTTCTTTTTCCCGAGGAAATAGGTGGCTTCGCTGCAGGGAATTGTTTGCAGAAACATCCGGCATATTGATGGCTAATATTGCAACTTCATCGGTTTCCTGCTCATGCTCATCCCTCTGCATTTTGATTGCCAATTTTGACTGTCTCTCTCTTGCTGCAGTAGGAAAAATAGGAGTACCGCTAAAATCATGCCCAAAGTGAGGTGAGTTTTTACCAGACAATATGTTGTTCTCAGTATTGCGTTGGAGAAACTGCTGTACTGGTTGATAACCAATCGTCCGCGGGAAGTGAAGGAAAGAATTAGCCTCGTGACTGCGACCAAAGTGTGGCCGAGCAGCTAACGCCGTCGTTGGGGACGTTGCCTGCTGATTTGCCTTTGGTTTTTCAGCGAAAGTACGCATTGTTAATCTTCCTATCAAAAGGCCTAACTTCGCAATAACGGGCGCTTACCAGCCCCGTAAAAACTGCGTCAATCCTTTGCATTCACAGTACTTTTTAAGCTGCCACAGTGACACAACGTCTCGCAGACATTCGCCGGCAGGTTAAGGGAGAAATCGATGCGGCGAAAACAAAGGAATTACGGAAAAGATGAGAGAGGCTAGCTTGCCCATCTAATCCTAAATACAGATTAAATAAACAGTAAAGATTAGACATTTGCTATGAATAGGGAATCCATCTGGATAGCCTGTTCAGGCTTCTACATGACGGAGGGGGGAACGGGGTAACACAGTAAGGACTTGCGTCAAACTATGACGATGTTTCTACTCATCTCCGCACATCCACGTTGACTATAGGCAATCAATGACATTTTGTGTGCCTCATAATTTGGACACCGGATACCTTTCCAGCGTTTAACATCCAGCGAAACAGACAACAACAATCAAGAGGACTAACTCTTTGTTTTGGGAGAGTTTTGTTTTTTGGTTTTATTTAGGACAGGCAACTTAAATAGTCAAAGCACTCATTGCCATTTAGACTTCTCCCAAACGCGCTCCTCAAAAAATATATCCCCCAACCTTATCCCCAATTTCTGTGCATAACTCCCACGTAATCGATGGCTTCAATGGCTTAGGGATTGCAAGTAATTGTGTGACTTTCGTTCAACTTTCATCTGTAAATCTCACGCACAAAAAAGGGCAGGATTGTCATCCTGCCCTTTTCAATTTTCGCCTTGCTTAAAAGGCGATTTGCACGCGGTGCTTACACGTCGTAGGTGGTAGACGAGATGTTGCCGCCTGTACCAGTCCAGTTCGTGTGGAAGAACTCGCCACGTGCTTTGTCAGTGCGCTCGTAAGTGTGCGCGCCGAAGTAGTCACGTTGTGCCTGAATCATGTTCGCTGGAAGGCGAGCGGTGGTGTAACCGTTCAGGAAGGTCAGTGCAGACGACATACATGGCATTGGTAGGCCGCTTTCGAACGACTTAGCCACCACTTTACGCCATGCTGGCAGGCTGCCTTGTAGGATATCTTTGAAGTACGCATCTGTGCCAAGGAATGGCAGTTCTGGGTTTGCTTCAAACGCATCACGGATGTTGCCAAGGAATGCGCTACGGATGATACAACCGCCACGCCACATGAGCGCCACGTTGCCGTAGTTCAGTTCCCAGTTGTTCGCTTCAGACGCTTCGCGGATCAGCATGAAGCCTTGCGCGTAAGAGATGATTTTTGATGCAAGCAACGCTTGGCGTAGGGCATCTAGCCACTCTGACTTGTCGCCTTCAACCGGCTGAATTGGGTTGTCGAACAGCGCCGCTGCTTCAACACGTTGGTCTTTCAGTGAAGACAATACGCGTGCGAATACTGACTCGGTGATCAGGGTCAATGGAATGCCCAGGTCAAGCGCGTTGATGCCTGTCCATTTGCCAGTGCCTTTTTGGCCCGCTGCATCCATGATTTTCTCAACCAATGGCTCACCGTCTTCGTCGCGGTAACCAAGGATGTCTGCGGTGATCTCAACCAAGTAGCTGTCTAGCTCGGTTTTGTTCCACGCTGCGAAGGTCGCTTGCATTTCATCATGCGACATACCTAGGCCTTCTTTCATGAAGTGGTAGGCTTCGCTGATCAGCTGCATGTCGCCGTATTCAATACCGTTGTGAACCATTTTCACGAAGTGGCCTGCGCCTTCACGACCAACCCAATCACAACATGCTTCGCCGTCGTCAGTTTTCGCTGCAATCGCTTGGAAGATTGGCTTCACGAACGGCCATGCTTCTGGGCTGCCGCCAGGCATGATTGAAGGCCCGAAACGTGCGCCTTCTTCACCACCAGACACGCCAGTACCCACAAAGTGGATGCCTTTTTCGCGTAGTTCTGCCACGCGGCGGTTGGTGTCAGGGTAGTTGGTGTTACCACCATCAATGATGATGTCGCCTTCGTCTAGAAGCGGCACTAGGGCGTTGATGAACTGATCAACCACGTCGCCTGCGCGAACCATCAACATCACTTTACGTGGCGTTTCTAGCTTGCTCACCATGTCTTCTAGTGAAGTGGCACCTACAATGTTGGTGCCTTTCGCTGGGCCTTCAAGGAACTCGTCCACTTTCGCGACAGTACGGTTAAAGGCAACGACTTTGAAGCCGTGGTCGTTCATGTTTAGGATCAGGTTTTGACCCATTACGGCTAATCCGATTACGGCAATATCAGCTTTCATTTATCCATTTCTCCTTAGGCCAGCTCTTTCGCTGCGTCTGAATCTAAATACCACTCGGTGGTGCCCGCTGTTGAGCGAACCTGCGCTGCAGGGTAAGCCTCTGCCGCTGGCGCGTTGTCGGCAATTTCTTTCAATACCGATGCTTTGCTTGCGCCCAATACCAAGTAGGTGATGCGTTTTGCGTTTTCTAACAGATGCGCGGTTTTCGACACACGGAGCTGATGGCTCTCTGGGTGTGATGCAATGGTCGCGATTTCTGTGGTTTTGTAATCTGTTTTTCCCGGGAACAACGAGGCGGTGTGCCCGTCTGTGCCCATGCCCAGCATGATCCAATCAAAAGCAGGCACGCCTTCTTGGTCCACTGCGCCTTCTGCATTCGGAATGGTTTCTAGCATTTCTTCCGTAAAGCGGATCACTTCGGCTGCTGCAAAATCTTCACCACGAATACGGTGAATGTTTTCGGCTGGGATTTGAATGAGGTCAAACAATAGGCCTTTGGCTTGGCCGTAGTTGCTTYGCTCATCTTCTGGCGCGACGCATCGTTCGTCGCCCCACCAGAAGTGCAGGTTTTGCCACTGAATACGAGTCGCGTAATCAGAGTTCGCCAAGTAGCTGAAAAGCTGTGATGGCGTGCTGCCGCCAGACAGAGAAATGTGCACAGGGCGAGCCATTTCGCTGTATTCCAGCAGGCTATTTGCTAACGCTTCAACGACCTGTTGGCTGTCGTCAAACACGCGGTAATTCATATTACTCATAGTTCGCAATAATCCGTGCTTGCTAGGTTCTTACAAGGGAAGCGCCATGAACGATCTTCTTCATCAAGCAGTTCGTCGGCTTCTTTCGGCCCCCATGTACCTGCGGCGTAGCCGTATAGGTGCTCCGGGTTTTCCTTGTATTCCAAAATGGGTTGTACGAATTCCCAACATGCTCTTACTGCATCTGTACGGGCAAACAATGTGGCATCGCCTTTCATTGAATCGAGCAACAAGCGCTCGTAAGCCGTTAGCATTTGCGTTTCTTCAAGCGTGTCGTAATGGAAATCCATCGAAACTTCTTTGGCTTTAAAGCCTGCGCCTGGTTCTTTCAAACCAAAGCTCATTTGAATGCCTTCGTCAGGTTGAATACGAATGATCAACTTGTTCTCTGGGGCATTCGCGCCAAACACTGGGTGCGGCGTTTTCTGGAAGTGAATCACCACTTCTGTCACGCGAGTTGGCAAACGCTTACCTGTGCGCACATAGAACGGCACGCCGTTCCAACGCCAGTTGTCGATAAACATTTTCAAACCAACATACGTTTCTGTGCGCGAATCATCCGCAACACCATTTTCTTGGCGATAGCCTTTCAGGTGAGCGCCGCGCACATCCGACTCGGTGTATTGTCCCAGTACGAGATTCTTCTGCAACTTTTCTTCGGTCAGTGGTTGAAGGCTATTTAGCACTTTCACCACTTCGTTACGCATAGAATCTGCGTTAATAACCGCTGGCGGTTCCATACCCACCATCGCCAAAACTTGCAGCAAGTGGTTTTGGAACATGTCACGCACTGCGCCCGCGCCATCGTAATATCCACCACGCTCTTCTACGCCGAGGAATTCTGCCGCAGTGATTTCAACGTAATCGATGAAGTTACGGTTCCAAAGTGGTTCGAACATACCGTTAGCAAAACGGAAAACCAGGAGGTTTTGAACGGTTTCTTTACCAAGGTAGTGGTCAATACGGTAGATTTGGTGTTCTTTGAAGGATTTGTGAAGACTCTTGTCGAGTTCTTCAGCAGTAGCAAGGTCGTAACCGAAAGGCTTTTCAACAATCAGGCGTTTCCAGCCATTGTTTTCCGTGTTCAAGCCATGCGCCGCAAGGCTTGTTGGGATCACACTGTATAGACTTGGCGGAGTTGCCAAATAGAACGTGGTGTTGCCACCCGTTTCATAAACTTGCTCAATGTCTTCTAATCGCGTTTTTAGCTTCGCATAATCTTCAACGTTAGATGTGTCGATTGCCTGATAATGCACGCGTTGAAGGAAATCTGTCAGCATTTGCTGGTCGACTTTTTCATTGGCTGTCAGCGAATCTTTGAGTTTTGCTTGGAATTCCGCATCCGTAAATTGCGTGCGACTCACCCCGATAATGGCAAACTTTTCTGACAACAGTCCATTGGCAAAAAGATGATAAAAAGCGGGAATCAACTTGCGATGGGTCAAATCACCCGACGCCCCAAAGATGACGATACAATTATTTTCTGGTTTGACCATAATGCTATCCCACTTGCCCCAAAACCCTCAGAGCAAGTCATTCATTTTTTTAGTGATAAAACTATAAACACTAAGAAGAAAAGTGATAGTCGTTTTTACCTATCAAAATAATAGGTAAACCCTGTTCTACATACGTTATGTGAGCCATTGAAGCTCGTATGCACAACAATTGAACGTTATTTGCCGCCATGACTTTCACGTAGGGCGACAGAATAATGATAGACGCAGCAAGAAACAAACCGATCTCGCCTTTTCTGCGCAAAAATAATGAAAGCTAAAAGCGTGTCGCAGGGTTAAGTCATTGCTAAGTCGGATAATGAGTACATAAGGAGAACGAAATGAAACGCTGATGACATAACCCATTGATTCGCGCAGGCACGGACCGCTCATTTTATGCACAGTTTCTGTGGGTAAGTGTCGCGCAATCGATCGCTTCAATGACTTGTAGATTGCAAGTTTTCTCGGCACTTTTTCGCGTTCATATTCAATTAAAACGATGGAAGAGTCTCTCGCATCTTCCCTGTTAAATAGCAAAAAGCCCCAACACCAATTGGGGCTTTGCATCTGTCAATTCAAACCAAATCAAATGTACGATTGGTCAATCAACGGGAGCGTATGCGCCTTACTGCAATTACTGCAAATAAGTCGATTGGTTCGCTTTATCTACTTCCACAAGGAACAAGTTAAGTAACTCTTCGCCCTTCGCGCCGTGTGTTTCTTTGATGTAGGCTTTTACGGCTGGCTGAGTTGCTTCACGCATGGATTGACGCTGTTCGTCCGTCAGTGCATTAATTTTCATTTTCTTGCTCAAACCAGCAATACCACGATCATCAGAAGCTTCTATTAAGCGAGATAGACCGCGGTTAGCACTTAGGGCGATCTCAACAGCGTCTGCAACAATCTTCTTCTCATTGTCAGTCAAGCTGTCGTAAAAGTCTTTGTTGACCATGAAAGTGTACGGGGCAAACAAGTGGTTGGTTAGCGTTAGGTATTGTTGCACTTCATTAAACTTCGCAAATGATACGGTTGGCACTGGGTTCATCTGACCATCGATCACGCCAGTTTGTAGCGATGAATACACCTCGCCCCAAGACAAGGGATAGGCTTCCGCCCCCAGAGACTGAATGATTTTTTGGTGTGTTGGCAATGTCATTGTGCGAATGCGCAGGCCTTTAAAATCTTCCAGTTCTTTAATTGGACGCTTAGAGTTTGTCACTGAAAAGAAACCGCCTGTATCCGGGAAACCTAGCACTTTCACGTCTTTCATTTCCGCTTCAATATCACCCGCTAGCGTTTGACCAAATTTGCCGTCCAACACTTCATAGGTCGATGCGTTGTTGTCGAAGGCAAAAGGCACATCAAGCACACCAATACGAGGGTAATAACCCGCTAAAGGGCCGACCGGAGACAGCGTGCCCTGAAGTTGGCCATCTCGTACCATTTGGATATGTTCTTTGGCATTACCCAATTGATTGCTCGGGAAAACCTGTACGGTAATCTCCCCATTCGTCGCTGTTTCGACAATGTTCTTAAATACACCCGTGAACGCATGAGCAGGGTTTTCCATCATATCTGCTTTGTTATCGTGACCAATGCGTAACACCTTGGTTGCCATTGCGAAAGGAGCGGTGACTAGACTGGCAGCTAGTGCAGTAGCAACAAGTGTTTTAGTTAGTGTTTTCATATTGACTCCGTGACTATGAAATTTGATTGTCATCTATCAGGTATTTCCGTTACTCAATGTCTACTTATGTGTTTTGGTTCATGCGCAGTGCGCTTATATTTCTGTGTTGCATAGCCAACATGTCTTAGTACCCAAGCCATCTTGGGATAAACAAGACAATATCGGGTAGAAAAGCAATGCCGAAAAGAAGCACCAATTGGCCGATGAGAAACGGCATCAACTCTTTAGATATCCCTTCTATTTTGGCGCCAGTGACGGACGAAAGAACGAACAGACAGGCGCCAATCGGTGGGGTCATCAGGGAGATATTCAACGCCAGAATAAATACGATGCCCGCATGGAGTGGATCCATGCCAATTTCTGCTGTAAGCGGAATCAAAATGGGTGCCAAAATTACCAGCATCACATTGATATCCATGATCATTCCTACTGTCAGTAAAAGAACAATAATCAAGGCGAGAATCACATCAGGATTGTCAGACAGTGAAATGAACATGTCTGCGATCATCTGTGGGATTTGATTGAAGCTCAGCCACCAGCCGAGAATGGATGCTGACCCAATGATGAGGTAAATCACCGCGGATATTTGCGATGTACGAATGATCATTTGGTACAGCGCTTTGAACGTAAGGTTGCGGTAAATAAAAGTACCAACAATCAACGCATAAGCGACAGCAATGGACGCCGCTTCCGTTGGCGTAACAATGCCGAATACGATGCCGCCGAGAATAATAATCGGCATCAGCAATGCCAACAGAGAGTTCTTAAAGTGATCGAGCACGACAGCGAGTGATGCTTGCTTATTGATTTTAGGCAGATTTTTTCGCTTACCCATCGCCCCAATGATGGCCATACAAACAAAACACACCAACAAGCCCGGCAGAATACCCGTGGCAAATAAACCGCCTATCGAGACACCCATGAGCGAACCATAAACCACCATCAAACCCGAAGGTGGAATAGTCGGGCCAATGATCGAGCCGGCAGCGGTCACTGCACAGGCGTAATCTTTGCTATAACCTTGTTTAACCATTGCAGGCACTAATGTGCGACCAAATGCTGCGGCGTCAGCCGTCGCCGATCCCGTAATGCCGGAAAAGAACACCGATGCCACCATGTTTGAATGAGCGAGCCCGCCCCGGAAGTGCCCCACCAAAGCCTCTGAAAGGTTCACCAAACGATTCGTAATGCCAGTGTGATTCATAATTTCACCCGCAAGAATGAAAAATGGCATCGCTAGGAATGGGAAAATATTTAGCCCGTTAAAAATTTTACTCGGTGCCAGTGAGGCAAAGTGAGCTCCACCAATTTCATGCATACCGACAAGCCCCGCGACACCCAGCGCAACTGCGATAGGCGCTCCCAGCAACATTAGCCCGGCGAACAATAAACCAATCATGAGCGATTTCCTTGCAAGTGGTCGGAACCATCGGACAGATGTAATTTGAGTGCGTACCAGTCCTCAAGCCATACAAGAAATGCTTGAATACCCGCTAAAGCAAAGGTTACTGGGATCACGGCATAGGCATAGGACATTGGCATAGCAAAGACAGTGGAAAGTTGATGCATACCTTTTTCCGTAAAGGCATAGCCGAGATAGGCAATGTAGAAGAAGAAAGCGCACGTTAACGCGCCAACACAAAGCTTAATGACTTTCTGAACCATGTCAGGGAAACGCGCGGTGACAAATTCGAGCCCCATATGCTCGCGACCCGCAGTGCAACAAGGCACGGCCATTAAGATGGCCCATATCATTAGATAACGCGCCATTTCCTCTACCCACACCAGTTGAAGCTTTAGAACATAGCGATCTAATACACCAACCCATACGTCCAATATCAGCAGCGTGGTTAAGATAGCGACACACATCTGATTGGCTTTATTAAGCCGATTCTTCGTTGTCGTAATGATGTTGTTGGGTAATGTCATAAACCTTCAGTCCTTCCTTCTGACTGCTCTCCCCTCAAAGAGATTAACCATGTATTTACAATGGCCTTACAGTTGATTTTTTCACCATAGCAATTTACGTTGCCAGCAAATACGACGGAGCTCACAAAACCAGTAATGCGTGATACTTTCAAACATATTTGACTAATTAAAAACATAAAACATTGATTAAATTACAAATTAATTAATTTCGGGAAAAGTGATGTTGAAAAATCATGTTTGAAAATAACATTCCCGCCAGTGATGAAAAACAGCGAGTTACCCGTACTGAATACAAAATTTGGCAGAAAGTAACCTAATTATTCGGTCGTTTTTTTTGAAGGGAATTTGAACTTGCTCACCGCGAACACAAAAAAAGCCGGCGATGCCAGCTTGATAGATATTGTAACGAATGAGGTGGTTTTAGCTAAGGTGATGCACTAATCAACATCGCTGTCGACTAAAAGCACGTAGGCATCCAATTAACCACGCAATCTTGCTCATCAACAACACCGATAAAGCGCCATTTATCGAACGTTAGGCAAGGATGAGACGTAGACATCACCACAATATCCCCCACGTTCAATCCACCATTAGGCGCTTCCACGAACATGTGTTGATCCATCACTTTGGTGGCAGTCATTACAGGTAACGGCTGGTCTACCCCTTCACGAATCAAGCGTTCAATCGTCGGTAAGCCCGCATCAAAGGCGACATCTCGCTTACCAATACCAACAATCACCTTACCGTCTTCGGGCACAGAAACCACGTGCGCCCATACCTCTAACGACGACACAAGATCGCCGCTAATATCGCAAGCAACACCTTGGCTCGCACTCGCACGCGCTTGAACCTGATTTTGCGCACTCTCATAAATACCCGTGTCATGAATCGCATAGCAGCCAGGGCGAATTACACCCGTTATCCCATTTAGCGCGTTGAACTCTTCAGCAACCACGTCATACCACGCAGAGCCTGCACCGGAAACGATAGCTTCTTTCAACGCATATTTGGACTTCAGTGCTTCAAGTAATGAAATCGCCAGCTGCAAGAATTGACGAATATCTTGCTCTGCATGCTCACCATTGATGACACCTTCATAAACTTCAATCCCTCTCAAAGAAAGATGGGGCGAGGCTTGAATTGCCTCGGCGATCGCATGAACATCCTCTGCATGTCGACAGCCACATCGTCCACCCTGCACACCTAACTCAATAAACAGTGGGACCGTCACCTGTTCTTGTTCAGCAATGGCCTGCCAGGAATGCACATTGCTCAAACTATCTACACAGGCGTACACCACCACGCCATATTGCTTGATAAGATCAGCGACCATCTGCATGTTCACATTGCCGACCACTTGGTTTGCAATAATGATGTTTGTCGCCCCCGCCATTACAGCAACTTCGGCTTGTGCTGGTGAAGCCACGGTCAGTCCCCAGGCTCCTTCTTCAAGTTGTTGTTTGAACAAATCAGGGGACATGGTGGTTTTGCCATGAGGGCAGAGTTTGACATGGTGATGATGGGCAAACGACTGCATCCATTGCAGGTTATTTTCAATCGCATTTTGTCTGACAACGGCGCAAGGCAAGCTCACCTGCTCGTCTTTTAGCGAATAACGCCCTTGCTTTTGGCGTCCAATAGGCACACCTTTTGTACCAAAAGGAAAGGTCTCCGCGTCCGCAGCCTGAAAATTACTATCACAAGTTTGCTTTTTATCGTCCATATCAAATTCTCCAAACATGACCTACAAGCCTGTGGAAACTGGCTTCATTGTGCGTTACAGTATTTCCCATGTTAGAAACTATCAAACATTACAGCGCCAAATGTGCGCTTTCTCACTTTTTTATTTTTGCAGTAAATCTAGTATTTACTCAACGAACAGGTGAACGTTATGGCCATTGAAATCGATATTATTTCTTGTATTTCAGAGCGTTTTAACGCGTTAAGAGATGCCGAAAAGAAAGTTGCCACGCTCATTATGGATGACTTATCGATGGCAGCGAATGCCAGCATTACACAACTGGCAAACAGCGCAGGAGTCAGTGAAGCCACAATCACTCGATTTGCTAAAGCCGTGGGATGTAAGAACGTCCGCGATTTAAAAATCAAACTGGCACAATCACTGGCTGTTGGTTCGCGTTTTATCGATGACCCTATCGACACGACAGGTGTTCAAGGGGTTTATGAGTCCATTAAACACACCATGGATATCAATCGAAAAATTCTTAAAGAAGAAGACGTTAAGCTTGCTGTTGAATGGTTACACGGTGCACGACAAATTATTTCTATTGGCATGGGCGGCGGCTCTACGATGGGCGCACAAGAATTCCAGCACCGTATTTTCCGATTAGGCTACCCCGTGGTCGCGTATAACGATGGCTTGTTAGTCAGAATGGTCGCCTCGACTGCCGATAAAAATGATGTGTTAGTGATGATGTCGACCACTGGCTTCACGCCGACCATTGTCGAGACTGCCGAGTTAGCGAAGCAATACGGCGTGAAGATTATTGCCATCACTGCCGAGGGTTCACCGCTTGCGAATATCAGCGATTTGGTTTTCCCTATCGTGACACAAGAAACTGATTTTATTTATAAACCATCTGCTTCACGTTACGCCATGCTTGCGTTAATTGATGTTCTTGCCATGGAATTGGCCGTGAGCCACAAACGCCGCTCAAGAGACCGTCTTCGCCGACTAAAACTCGCGCTAGATGCTCATCGCGGAGGCGTAGATAGACAGCCGCTAGGTGATTAGCGCGTATTTAGAAAGGAACAGAAACCAAGATGCAGCTTGATATCATCATTCGTCACGCAACCATTATTGATGGAACGAATGCGCCAGCATACTCAGCGGATGTGGGCATTGAAAACGACAAGATCGCCTTTATCGGCGACCTTTCTCGCGTGCAAGCTCCGACCGACATTGATGCGCAAAGCAAAGTGCTCGCACCCGGCTTTATCGATGTACACACCCATGACGATACTAACGTTATCCGGCTACCAGAATGCTTACCGAAAATCAGCCAAGGCATCACCACCACGATAGTGGGAAACTGTGGCATTAGTGCCTCCCCTGCCACGCTCACCGCAGCGCCGCCTGACCCAATGAACCTATTGGGTAAACAAACAGACTTTCAATATCCGACGTTTGCATCCTATGCCAAAGCCGTGACTAACGCCGAGCCTGCTGTCAATGTGGCTGCGCTCGTGGGACACACGACCCTACGTAACAACGTCATGGACAACCTATTTACCGCCGCAACCAGTGAACAAATTGCCCAAATGCGCCAATCACTGCGCGAAGCATTGGAACAAGGTGCTCTTGGTCTGAGCAGCGGACTCGCCTATGCCAGCGCAAAATCTTCACCAGAAGAAGAAGTGCAGCAACTCGCTATGGAGCTCTCCGAGTTTGGCGGCATCTATACCACCCATATGCGTACCGAGTTCGAAGGTATTTTAGATGCGATGGATGAAGCCTTTCGCGTCGGCCAAAAAGCCAAAGTGCCAGTGATCATCTCACACCTAAAATGTGCGGGAGCAGGTAACTGGGGCCGCACCCATGATGTACTGAAGAAAATGGACAATGCATCAGCACACCAAGACATTGCCTGCGATTGCTATCCCTACTCGGCTAGCTCTTCCACGCTCGACTTAAAACAAGTCACCGATGATATCGATATTTTCATCACGTGGAGTGATTCCTTGCCCGAACATGCGGGCAAACTGCTCAAACAAGTCGCTCAAGATATGGATCTGCCATTGATGGACGCCGCCCAAGCACTGCAACCCGCAGGCGCGGTATACCACTGTATGGATGAAGCCGATGTTGAGCGTGTCCTGAAATATAAGCTCACCATGATTGGCTCTGATGGCTTGCCCAACGACCCGCATCCACATCCGCGTTTATGGGGTGCTTTCCCTCGCGTGTTGGGCTACTACAGCCGAGAACGCAACATTTTCTCGCTTGAAACCGCGATTCACAAGATGACAGGGCTGTCTGCAGCACGCTTTCAATTAGCGGGGCGCGGTGAAATTAAAACAGGGAATTTCGCTGACTTGGTGCTCTTTGATAAAAACGAGATTTCCGACGTGGCTAGCTACGACCATCCCATCGCTGCGGCAAAAGGAATCGTGGCGGTCATCGTTAATGGCAATATTGCCTATACCGAAAAACAGGGCGTATTGAGCCGATCTGGGCGCTTTCTGGCTCGCAGTATTAAATAGACACTCAATAACCGCGCAATAAACGCCCCATAGCCTAATAACCAAACTATCTGGAGAAACAAACATGACTATTAAACGTTACGGTGTCGAAGGTGGCACAGGCACAGGTGGACAACACCTTCCGTTCGCACGAGCAACAGAAGCGGGCGGTTTCCTTTATGTGTCAGGCCAAACACCGATGACAGACGGCGAAGTGGTTGAAGGGGGCATTGTCGATCAGTCTCGTCTCGCTATCCAAAACTGTGTCGATATCATGGAAGAAGCTGGCTACACCCTTGCCGACGTCGTGCATGTAAAAGTGGTGCTAACGGACTCGCGTTATTTCCAATCATTCAACAAAGTCTTCAGAGAGTTCTTTGGCGAACACCCACCAGCACGTATCTGCATGGTGTGCGACCTTGTTGTTGATGTGAAAGTAGAAGTCGACGTGACTTGCTATCGCGCTGATCGCGTGTAATCCGCAAGAATCAATAAGCAGATGGGATCGGAGTCTAGCAAGATGAGCACATTGAACATTGCCTTTTTTGGCGAATGCATGGTCGAATTAAGCGGCAAGCCCCTGAACAAAACCTTCGGCGGCGACACACTCAATACGGCATTGTATCTTGCTCGATTGTTGTCCCATCACCCTATCAATATCCACTATGCGACGGGGCTTGGGGAGGAGGCTCTTAGCGATGATCTGCTCACTGCATGGCACAGTGAAGGCATTCATACCGATCTTGTCTCTCGTGTCCCCAACAAAAATCCGGGGCTGTACCTCGTCGAAACCGATGAACACGGCGAGCGTTCGTTCCATTACTGGCGCACTGACAGCGCAGCGACACATTATTTCGACGCGATTTCGCCGCTTGAACATGCCATAGAAAACCAAGACATTGATGCGCTCTACCTAAGCGGGATCAGCCTTGCGATTCTATCTGACGAAGCCAAAGCCCGTTTATTGTTGTGCGTTAAGCGGCTAAAGATACAAAACAAAACCGTTTTCTTTGATAACAATTTTCGCCCGCAACTTTGGTCAGCAACACGAGCGAGACAATGGTATCGCGATATATTGCGCCATACCGATGTCGCGTTAATTACTGAAGATGATGACATGCTGGTTTGGGGTGACACCAAGATCGTTGAACGGTGTAAATCCTTTGGTTGCGAGCAGCTTGTTATTAAGCGAGGCAGCGAACCTTGCGTGGTCATTTCCGATCTACAAACCGATGCCAAACATGTTGAAGTGTCAGCAACGCATGTGACAAACGTAGTCGACACTTGCGCGGCAGGAGACTCCTTTGCTGCGGGTTTTCTCGCGGGGTATCTCACTCAACAGTCCCCCACTGAATGCGCAGAACTTGGGCATGCACTCGCGGGTGTCGTGATTCAATTTCCGGGAGCGATTGTTCCCATCGCCCATACCGAACCTTTTCACCTTACAGGAGCCTAACATGTCACAAGATTTAGTCGCTAAACTCAACGAATTCAAAGTCATTCCCGTGATTCAACTTGATGATGCCGCACAGGCAGTACCGCTTGCCAAAGCGTTAGTTGAAAACGGCCTTCCTGTTGCAGAAGTCACCTTCAGAACAGAAGCTGCGGCAGAAGCGATTCGTTTGATGCGTGAGGCATATCCTGACATGTGCATTGGTGCTGGGACGGTGTTGAACGCCGAACAAGTCGACAAAGCCAAAGCGGCTGGCGCAGAGTTTATTGTGGCACCAGGGCTGAACCCAAACACGGTGAAGTACTGCCAACAAATCGGCATTCCGATGGTGCCGGGCGTTAACAGTCCAAGTCAAATCGAGCAAGGCTTAGAGCTCGGTTTAACCATGATGAAATTCTTCCCTGCAGAAGCCTCTGGCGGCATAGCGATGGTCAAATCGTTACTTGCCCCCTATGTCAACGTGACCCTGATGCCAACGGGTGGGATCAGCAAAGCGAACGTGTCTGATTATCTTGGGATCGATCGGGTGGTTTGTTGTGGCGGTACTTGGATG
>NZ_JAKJSE010000037.1:0-55684 GCF_050336585.1 Enterovibrio makurazakiensis | reverse complement strand
CATCGGTTCAATGACCACCAGAGAAAAAAACACGCCAATTCAGCCCCTACATTTTCGCTTGGTAGTTATCATAATGACACAGTTGCTTGGTGCTAGGGGTATACCCTCAGGCATCCGCTCCTTCGGGTTTCCAGCAAAGGGGGATAAGAAAAATGCGGTGTTCTATTCTTTGTTTTTCGATGCCTCTTTTTCGCGAAACCAACAGCACGAAATTCGCCGTAAACAATCAATCCTACCTGTTGATACTTTGAAGTCTATTAATAATAACTAGCCAAAAATATAATACAAACAATAAAAAATATTGCATAGATGACAAAGTGCTCAGTTGAACTCGTTTTGCTTTTTTCTCCAACCTTAACCAAGTTTGATTCATCAAGAGTAGCAATTGCATTCCAGGTCACATTATCAAACCAACACATACTGTTGATTATTTGTTTTGACGTAATACCTTCCTCATAAGAAATATAGTAATCTGAGTACATCTTATCGTCATCAAAAGGAATTAAAAATCGAGAAAACACAACCATCTCATTTAGTTTATTGACTAACTCCAACCTCTCTCCAATACCACCATGTTCACGAAACTCAAAAACAGCCTCATATTTTATTAACATATGCTCGTCACTTATTGTAATAAAACTTGCAAACCCTGAAGGCCCTGTCACTGTAACAAACCCATCAGTATCACCATTGAATTCAGCTTTAACATTGGCGTCAATTAGTATTTCCTTAATTTTCTCATGACTCATTCTGTCTGGCGCGATAATATCTGTCATTTTTTATTTATCTCATTTTTTATCTTTAAGATTTCAATTTTCTGCTTTTCTGCTTTTCTGCTTTTCTGCTTTTCTGTCACAGTAAAGATAAATCGTTAGCATGGTGGCGTAGTTAATCCTGTCGCATCACAAATCTCTAGCGCGTAAGTTGTATACATATCTAAAGCATATAATCCATCTATTATTTGTAACGACGTCACACCATCTTTATAATCAATACAGTAATTCGATGAGAGCATTTCATCAGCATCGCTAGGTATGAAGAAACGAGACACTACTACACAACTGTTAAGCTTATTGACGAATGCTAATTTTTCTTCTCTACTTAGACTCTCTTCAAAACTTAAACGAAAATTCATCTGGAAAATTAATAACATCTTCTCACTATCCACAACCAATATGTGGGGGTGACCTGATGGCCCATCAATTTTCAAATATTCATGTGGGCCATGGCAAAGCTCAGCTTTAATTTCATATAAGTTCAACATTTGTCTTATATTTTCATAGCTCATGTCTTCTCGATTGACACTATCCGTCACTATCTACCATCTCCTTTTTAAAAACATTGGAAATCACGCTTATTTTGAAATCTACCACTGCAACAATTGACACTATTTCGGCTTAAAATCCTTAAGATAACTAAAGTTATCTTTGGTTGATTGAAGGCTCACCTTAGAGCCTAATTTCATTCCAATTCAGTCATATCAGTGCATATGACGTTTCAAACGTCGACTCGATAAAATTGAACTCCTTTCAGGAAAGAGGAGAAAGCCTTACCAACTCCGTGTGCTTTGACTTGTTGCGTGAAGCTGAATTTATAGTGCTTTACCTCAAAAAATAACACCGAGATCGATTTGAAACCTCATCGTTACCACTCCTTATGTAACAATGTATTGGATACCAAAGTAGTCTATTTACATTCCCATAGTGTCCACCAATATTAAGCCAACCTATCTTAAGTTTGGCTTTCCCTTTTTTAAACTTTTCTTACAGTGCCAAAAATAAGCTTGCGAAAGAACCAAAAAATCAAGCTAATTCGGTATTATGCGACACCTTTCCTTATGATGTATGTTTCAACTGTGAAAAAGTATGGTACATGGAGAATTCTAACAACCATGCCTGAAATGAAGCTAGGTCGCGTAAGGGTCATGGACGAGCCAGAATGGATCGACCCGTTTGAGTATGCTCTATGCCCTTAGATTCGGAAAAGCTGAGTTTGGGTAAACAGAATAAATACTATTTTTTAGAGCATAACTCAGGACTAGCAACATAGACGTCATGCCGACCCATTGCACTGATACGACTGAGTGGTTTGCAATAATTGTAGCCAGTATTTTCTAGTGTGTTAACCATCCAACTGAAGCAAACAAAAGCGAACACTATTCCCAGCCCTGCAAACATACCTACAACGATGTTTGAGGCCATTTGCCCTTTCTGCCCCCATACATCAGAAGCTTTCTTTTTGGTGGCAATAGTCACGCCAAATCCCACAAAAAGGTAGGGGAAAATGCCAAAAATGCCTAAAGGTAGCCATAGCCCATAAACATTTATGTCAACAATCTCCTTTCCGGAATTTATGTCATCTAAGGTAACGATAAAATCCTTAGAGAGAGCAAGCCAGATCCCTCCAAGCAGCAACAATAAAACTGCAAATGCGGGAATTGATTTACTGCGCGGTACTTCAATCTGTGGTTGCATTCTCTAGTAACTCAACTGTTTTCTGTGACACATTCCATTCGTCAAAAAGATAATTGACGCAAAAAGAAACACCAACGACGATTACCAAACCAATCCTGCCAATAATACTCGTCATTGAACACAAGTTCATTGGTATTGATTCCTGCCGAGATGATGAAAGTGAGTACCTCACCGCCTTTGAAAGCAGTCGCACGACTTTGTGGGGTTAACCCAAGCTGAATGACCTTTTGGGTTGTTGATGCGGTATTTATGCCCGTTAACCTTGAGTCGGACACCATTCACCAGAACATGACGGAGTACTTTGTCTGAATGATTCTTGGTTGTGATGGCGATGTATTCTTTACCTTTACTGGTAAACACATCTGCTTTTACGCCAAGGTGGCCAAATTGTTTTGCCAAGTCATAAGCACGGTAAACCGCCATGCCATGATTACCCCAGCTTCGCGTTTTATTGACATCTTTCATCAAGTCTCTGCCATCATCTTTCCAACTGGCTTCGTTCCACTTGCAACGCTTCCTTGGTTTTCGTGGATGAAATCATTATGAAGAAGAGCGCAACGCCATTGAACTACTCATCAACAACCGTTGCGAGGCGTTAGTTATCCACTCAAAGGGCTTATCTGGCAACGGAGTACCTCATCCAACAGGGTCATACCAAGATCGCGTGTATTGCCTCTTCACATGATATCGAAGATGCGTCCGATCGCGTCGCTGGCTATCTCGCAGCATTGAGCGACCACGATATTTCGCTCTCAAGCAACGATGTCGAACACAACGAGTACATCGAATATAACGAACCAAACAGCGAAGGTGGCGAAGTCGCCATGACCCGCCTTCTAGCCAAGTCTTTGGAGATAACGGGCGTAGTCGCTTACAACGATTACATGGCTTCTGGTGCGCTATCTGTGTTGGATGAGCATGGCATCAAAGTGCCTGAGCAAGTTTCCATGATGGGATTTGATGATGGTTTAATTGCTCGCTACGTTCACCCTCGCCTCACCACGGTGCGTTATCCCATTCAAATGATGGCAGATAAAGCGGCTCGGTTAGCGCTRGCTTTGGCACGCTCTGAATCGGTTGAACCTGAATCCATCATTTTCTCTCCGACGCTTGTGCGTCGAAACTCCGTCGCATCGGTTCAATGACCACCAGAGAAAMAAACACGCCAATTCAGCCCCTACATTTTCGCTTGGTAGTTATCRTAATCACAAAGTTGCTTGGTGATTAATCAGTGGCGGGCATACATCCATCCGGCGCTCACCCGAGCAATTGACTTAATAAAGCAGCAACGGGCTTGTCCAACACCCAAATAAAGTGTTGGCTGCGCGACACTTATTATTATTTGTTAGGGTTAAGACCATGGAAAACAACTCAAGCTTACTGGCCTAATTTGGCCACTTAATCTTGTAGCTACTTCCACCCATGATTTTGAAGCATTCGCATGATTAAGCAACTTTGACACTTGGCTTTTTATTATGTCCCAATCGAACTCTTCGATAACTAATGTCGGGGGTGAAAAGCAATTTATTGGACGACAACTCATAGCTTTGGGAGACGCTACATAAAACTCAAAATGCACGCTGTCTGCTCGATGATTTTCGAAGCATAAATCCAGTTCGAATAAAATATCGAAGTTTTCGAAATTTTCAGGATACCCCGAATCAACAGGCTCTAACTGATCACTTGATATGCCAAGTAGCTCAACATTCATATAAACCCTAACGTCGCAATAACGGGCGCTTACCAAACCGCCCAAAACTGCGCTAATCTTTTGTATTCACAACACTTTGAAAAGCTGCCGCATTGACAAAGTGTCCCGTTGATGGCCATTGTTATGTGATTTACTCATTGGGTGATTGCAACCACTTTATTTGTTCTCTACTGAATGACCCCAGCCATTTAGCAGAGCCATCACTGAGCACACATTCGATTTCAAAAGCTCGATTATCATGTACCATCACAACTGCACCGCTATCGCCGATCTGAGCCTCTGGAACGTTTTTGTTCAGTGATACTATCTCGACTACATCATGTTCTTTGATTGTTCTGAAACAGCTAATACAAAGGACTTCGCCGGCATCCTCTTTTCGTTTCAATTCCTCAATTGACTCGGAAGAGGTGATTCTTAGATGAAATGATTCGCCGCACCTTGAGCAATTAGTAAAAGCCATGACTCTCCTGAAACATAACGTCGGCTTAAGGTGCGTAAAACATAAGCTTCACGCAAGAAAGTCACCGTAAACGCCATAAGTTGATATAAAAAATTTGCGGAGATGTTTTGCGCCCGCCTTGACAACCTTTGTTATAAAGCTACCACCCAATCTGTTTGACTAGCCGAACCTCGCGTTTTTCCTTTGCAAACAGCCCGCAGGATGCTTGGTCTTTCCTAGCCATTGATGTCTTGTTTGCAACACCTTCAATGGTGAGCGGCGAAGCCGCGGAATGTAGGTCCAGCCTCGAAGTGGCGCCTTTGATTGCTTTGTTAAACATTGTCGAGTTCACCGTACCTTAAATACAATAAATTTTCGCCAGTTCCGATTTTCCACGGTGCTGCGCTATTACGTTCAATTTTTTCACAAAGCTGAGTTGTGGCTGGACAATCAGCTAGCACTTCGGTCAACACGCAACTAGCAGACTCAAGATGGTCATCAGTGGCATCGTCGGTGAAGACAGCGTGAAAGCTCAGCATACCTGACTCTAAAGATGCATAGACATATCTTAACGTTGGCGGAACTTCACCAAGCATTGCTCTCTGGACACTCTTTGCTATATCGATACACATGATTTTGATGCTTAACGTCGTCTTAAGGGGCTAAAAAACACGATTCACTCGAAACAACCACCTTACGCGCCAAAATTTGAAAAGACCAGAAAATGGCCCAGTGTTTTTATCCCCATTTAAGCTATTGTTATACAAGCTATTTTATGAAATCTTTACGCATAAGCTGACCACGTTTCGGTTCAGCATCACCCGACTTGTACCACCCATTTTTCAGGTAGAAGTTCTCTGCTCTGGCATTACCGGGGATGTAGCGTAACATTGCGCCGATGCATTTAGCTTTTATTAGCTCATTGATGACGTAATCATGGATTATTTGCCCTAAACCTATACCTCTGTACTCCGGAGTGAGATAGAACAGATTTACATAACCAGCTTTTTGGTTGTCTGAGGTTTTGATATTTGACATGAACTCCAGTTGCCCAACAACTATCCCCTCATACCATATATGCAAAAATCCAAATGGGCTTTCCTCCTTTATTGAGCGAAACCAACGTACCGCCTCTTCTTTTGAAAACCCCTCCTCAGTGCCATGACTGATGATCCACGCATCTTTTCTAAATGCTATACAGGTGCTCACTGAACTTTCGAGGTCTACAGGGGTAAATACTACATCCATAATTGAAAGCTTCTATTGAAGTTGAGTTGATACCGTTTCACATAACGTTGCAATCTAGCGAATCCCCACAAAATCTCTTTTCTAAACAATGAGAATGACGCGCATCGACCCTTTTGATCTAATGAATTTCGCCAAAAACCACATTCCACCAAAAGAGATGAACGATGCGCGATATTCAAATTCTACAAGATACTCTACAAAATCAGTGTCCCACTATTCATAAAAAACGGCTTCAGTCTCTGATACTTGCGACCCAATCCTCACTCGATGGGGCTAACCTTACGCTCACTAAACTCGGTCGCTCCCTTAGCGTCATGACCACGGCTAAACATTCCCGTGACGCGATGTTGTCCAACGTGCGGGGAACGACTCATGGTCTGCGTGGGCGTCACTCGGCCGAGGTAGCCGAAAGGCGAACAGGATAAGGAGAAAGCGTGGAAGAATAGACACACAGTGACGTAACCCATTGAAGTTATGGAATGTCTAATAACTTCATGGCGCCGCTCGCCTGTTAATCAATGGCGGGCATACATCCATCCGGCGCTCACCCGAGCAATTGACTTAATAAAGCAGCAACGGGCTTGTCTAACACCCAAATAAAGTGTCGCCTGCGCGACACTTATTCTTATTTGTTAGGCTTTCGAATGCTCATATTTCAACCCTTTACTTTTTAACACTTCAATTAATTCAATCATTGGTACATTTGAACCAGTCATCAAGCTTAATTTATTTCCGCTTTTTAAATACAAGAAATAATTTATTTGAGTTCCATCAAACCTATGAACTTCCACCCCTGTAATTTTTTCAATTTCACAAAGATCATATTGAAATGAATGCTCACCCAATAAGCTGCGCTTTTTTGGGGTTTCCCAAATAAACGCAGAGTCAGTTATAGAAATAACCCAATCGCCCTGAGATCTAGAAGCTTTGTAAATAATAAAAAGTGAAAAAAGACTAACGAAAACTACAAGCGAGCTTACTAACATAACCATTGTAGGGTGAGTTTCTCGAAAAACAATAAGGATAACCACACAAATTGGTACGCAAAGTAACCACACCAAGAAACCTTCTCGCGCATTTTTTCGAGCTGATTCTTTGTAATAGAAAGAACTCATTGTAAACCTAACGCCGCGCTTGGCGGCTGTTTTGGAGCGCAGCGGAAAAACAGTGCGACAACAGCGCCTTTTTAAATGGTAAAAGCGAGATCTTGATGACCAATCTCCTCCACGGTCCAATTGTTGAGTAGTATCCCAAGGCCGTGTTCAGGTTCCCACGAACACTCGAACAGTAGTCCGACAGCTTCTTCAGATGGATCAAGTTCGCCAATGCAAATACCTGTGGGAGTAATCAAACTCTTCAACTGATCAATATGATCTATTATGGGAGCCATTTCATCAGCACTACTACCAAATTGAGTTCGTAAGTCCGGCAATCCCTCTTGATAGTACTCGAAGAGCAATTGAAACACCTCGTCTTTCAATTGCTCTTCTTTCTGGAGGAATTTTTGTACAATTTGAAGTTGCCATTTTTCTACCTGGCCATTCTCAGATGGTATTTTTAACGCGACTTCTGCTTCTAGTAACACACTGTAAAGTGGAAGCGTGTAAGTTCCATACTCATCTGGTTTATGTTTGCTAAGATCGATATTCATAATAACATTTAACGCCTGCATCTAGTGAATCCCCTCAAAATCTCTTTTCTAAACAATGAGAAGGACGCGCATCGTCCCTTTTGATCTAATGAATTTCGCCAAAAACCACATTCCACCAAAAGGGATGAACGATGCGCGATATTCAAATTCTACAAGATACTCTACAAAGTCAATGTCCCACTATTCATAAAAAACGGCTTCAGTCTCTGATACTTGCGAATCAATCCTCACTCGATGGGGCTAACCTTACGCTCACTAAACTCGGTCGCTCCCTTAGCGTCATGACCACGGCAAAACATTCCCGTGACGCGATGTTGTCCAACGTGCGGGGAACGACTCATGGTCTGCGTGGGCGTCACTCGACCGAGGTAGCCAAAAGGCGAACAGGATAAGGAGAATGGCGGGCATACATCCATCCGGCGCTCACCCGAGAAATTGACTTAATAAAGCAGCAACGGGCTTGTCCAACACCCAAATAAAGTATCGACTGCGCGACACTTATTCTTATTTGTTAGATTTTCACTTATTTCACAAGATACGATTTCTATTCTCTTGCTTTTAGCGCAGCGATAGTTTTATTTAATATATCAATACGCATTGGTTGAGTAACTACTATCATTTGATGTAGTTTAGATTCTTGGCCATCTTCATAAGTAATCCTTACTCTTCTTAATAGAAGCCAAGTCTCTTCGGATTTCATCATTTCAAAAGATGACTTACTTAAGTGCATACTCTTTTCCACGCCAGTCCATTCATTATTTACAATCAATGGTTTATCATCTTCAATTAGCAATTTTATTTTTTCATCGCGCTCATCTTCAATAACCACTGACTTAACTTTTTGATCAGTTAAAAATTGAATTCTATATTGCCATGTCCATCTTAATGACTCTCCCGGCTTTTTAGGCAAAAATGTAAGTGCTCCTTCGATAACACGAGCCATATCATCAGAGGCACTTACAGGGAGTTTTGTTTCGTCATCAACTATAAATACAATTTCGCCATCTTCAGCAGTAGGTAGCTTGTACTCTTTTAATGCAGCAGAAACATGCGTTGTAAAAGTAATTAATATGATAAGTAGAATATATTTCATTATTTCTCCAAAAAATATAACGTCAGCATAACTGGCGTTTACTAGCCAAAACTAATTGAAACGCTTGAATCACAGCGTTTCTATAAAAAAATGCGTCACGAGTAAACGTCCCGTTCATGCTTTTGTTATGTTCGGCGAATTCAAATAGTAAGTGCGACACCATTTCAGCAGAAAACGGTGACCTGTGCTATTTCATTTCTTTTACTCCCGCCAAGAAGTGAAAGCCAATGAACTACCAACAGATCACCGAGAATGAAAGGTATATGCTCTCAGTACTCAGAAAGCAAGGCTGTACTGTTGCTTCCATTGCCAAGTTGTTGGGTCGACACCGAAGTACCATTTATCGCGAAGTTCAGCGTAATGCTTGCTGGGTCACTGATGGTGCGTACCGACCTAGTAAAGCACAGCGACGAACAGTAGCTCGAAGACGTCGTTCTCGCAGAAACACGCAAATGACCGAGGCAATTTATGCCCTTGTTAGGCACTATCTGCGCCTCGACTGGAGCCCAGAGCAAATCGTAGGCCACCTCAACCGCAAAGGTTTACACTACATCAGCCATGAATCTATTTACCAATACATATGGCGTGACAAGGCAAAAGGCGGGCTTCTCTGGCAACACTTACGTTGTGCGCCAAAACAACGTCGAAAACGCTATAGCGCCTATGACAGCCGCGGTCGTATCGCTGCCAAAAAACATATCTCTGAACGCCCTCATGATGTTGAAAATAGAAACTCACAAGGACACTGGGAAATAGATACAGTCATGGGCAAAGGCTCACTTCATTGTCTCGTTACACTCGTTGAGAGAAAAACGGGTTACACCGTTATCGGTCACTTGAATAACAAAACGACCAGAGAATTGAACCGTCGAGTGATCATGATGCTCAAATCTCATTTAGTGAAAACGATAACGGCAGACAATGGCACCGAATTTCATCAGTACAGCGTATTAGAAGCAGCTTTAAAAACAACCTTTTACTTTGCTACGCCTTACCACTCGTGGGAGCGAGGAACCAACGAAAACACCAATGGTCTTATCCGACAATATTTCCCAAAAGGCACGTCATTAGAACTTGTCACTCAAGCAGAGTGTAACCAAGTCGCAAAGAAACTTAACACTCGCCCTAGAAAACGATTAGCCTTTAAAACACCGGAGGAATGTTATGTACCCAAATCAGAGTAAATGTCGCACTTCAAACTTGAAGCTAAGTTCGTACTTCAATACGATCGCCATGACTAGGTGGAGTAGATGTCACGGTAAAATGCAGGTCTTTTTGACCGAGGTTACTCAATTGATGGGGCGTATTGCTTGGCACGTGAAAGCCTTGGTTCTCTTTGAGTTCAAAAACTTCGCCATTCACTTCCAACGTGGCACAACCAAATAGAACAAAGAAAAACTGTTCTGATTTCTTGTGTAGGTGACGAACCTCACTACAACCCGGAGGTACTCGTTCTTGGATTACGCTCAAGCTCTTTGACTTGACCAGATGCCACCCATCAGACTGATCACCCCAATGATAATGTTCCGTATTCTCCTTGGATACTACTGTCAAATTTCCTCCTAGAGCATGACGAATGACATGGATCCCCCCTCATGTGGATTTGCCACACTTAGGTGTCTTTTTCAAAACCGGAGGTTCTATGTCTTCTCAAATCTTTTGCGGTGTTGACCTCGCCAAACACCACTTCTCATTGCACGCGGTTGATGAGCGAGGAAAAGTCATTCTTCACAAATCGGTGTCTCGCGCTAAACTGCTGACTACATTAGCAAATATTCCACCTATGCGTATAGGCATGGAAGCTTGCAGTGGTGCGCATTTTTGGGCAGGAGAATTCATTAAACTCGGTCATGATGCTCGTATTGTGGCGGCGAAATACGTGGGGCCGTATCGTACCAAAGGTAAAAATGACGTTAACGATGCCATCGCTATCTGTGAAGCGGTTCAACGCCCCAATACGCGCTTTGTTCCCGTTAAATCGCGTGAGCGCCAAGCCATTTTGGCTATTCACCGAATGCGTGAGCATTGGGTTCGGGAACGTACAGCCCTTATCAACCGAATTCGGGCGCTATTGGCGGAATTCGGGATTGTCCTTCCTACAGGTCGCGCCGCGATCCATCGCGAAGTACCGCTCATTCTTGAGGCCGCTGAAAACGGAATACCCGATATTGCGCGTGCTGTTTTAGCGGATTGCTTTGAGCACCTGCAAACGCTCAACCAACGTATCGAGGAGACAGAGCAGAGCTTCGATCTTGTTGTAAAAGCTAGCCCCAATGCCATGCGGATCATGAAGGTCAGAGGCATTGGCCCTCAAACGGCAACCGCCATCCTTGCCACCATCACAAAGGCGAGCAATTCGACTCAGGTCGGGATTTCGCCGCTTGGCTCGGACTCGTGCCTAAGCAGTATTCGACTGGCGGTAAACCCAGGCTTGGGCGCATCACCAAACATGGTGATAAGTACCTTCGAACCTTGCTCGTTCATGGTGCGAGAGCGGCTATCACTAACCTTGGAGAGAAACAGGACAGGCTCAGCAACTGGGGGCGAAATGTGCTTGAACGGCGAGGCATGAATCGAGCCATTGTTGCGCTCGCCGCCAAGAATGCCCGAATCATCTGGGCTTTGTTACACAATCAAACCGAATACCAAGACTACGTGGCCTAATACACAAGCCACGTAGGGAAACACCCCAACCGGGTCATTGCAGACGCAGCTGATGAGAATAGGTTAAGACCATTTGCAGAGAGCCTGTTAATGCGGCGGGCACATTTGATGCCTTCTAACGAATAAGGCACTGCAACCGCGCAATGTCATCAGGGCCATGACGAGAGTCAGAAAAAGGCCGAATGTAGAGCGGCAGTCCATAACATATCTCAGAATGTCTTGCGGATGTTTGACGAACGGGGGGATCCATGTAGCCCAATTAAGGGGTCAACAACGCCTCCACCCAACCTAAACATTGTGCCATAAACACCAAATTTGAAGTAGAAGCAAAAATGCCAAGCGTTATGAAACATTCCGTCAGCCTCCCAATAACTTCAGGAGGATTTGTATCAAAACATCCGCAAGCTCTGAAATAGAAGGAAAATCCACAAACATAGAAGTTAAGTAATCATGAACTTTGACAGCTGCTTCTTGGTCATTAACGAATGATTCAAGCTTTCCACTAACTAAATCTGCATTATCTGAAATGTAATCCAATACAGAACTACGCTCTTTTTCAGAAAGTTCCTCAGTTGCTTTAACTGTATCCGTAAATTTTTTGAGGGTTGTGACTTTAAGCTGTTCAAAGTCTATACCATTAGATGTGATCATAAATGGTTCGGGATCTTTACCTTGCTCGGTAACGACTTCGAAGCCTTCAACCGACTTCTTATAGTATTCTTCTTCCACTGTAACCTCCTTGTTTCATAACGTTGTGATAACGGGCACTTGCCCGAGCTTAACCTGACCAAACCAATATATTCACACAAATTTCTAAGCGCTTCGAGATTGGCAAGGTGTCCTGTTGATGACCTTGTTAGCCGCTGAACTTTCATACTATCGCGGCTTTGCCGCCAACACCCAACGAACGCGCCATTTTGTGAGTTCAACTTCGACCATAAAGACAAAATCACTCGATAAAACCAAAGGCATTGAATTCAACTTAGCAAAGATAGCCACATGATTTTGCATCGAGTTTGGGATTGGTTTGACGAGGGTTTTGAGTTTAAACAGCCTGCGACGAAGAGAGGAATTAGCTAGCCAAACATCGTAAACTAAACACGGAAAGAACTGACGGATAACGCTGTGATAACGGGCACTTGCCCGCACTAAACCTGACCAAACCTCTGTATTCAAACCACTTTCTAAGCGCTTCGAGATCGGCAAGGTGTCCCGTTCATGACCTTGTTAGCCGCTGAACTTTCATACTATCGCGGCTTTGCCGCCAACACCCAACGAACGCGCCATTTTGCGAGTTCAGCTACGGCCTAAAAGACAAAATCACTCGATAAAACCACAAGTGTTGAATTCAACTTAGCAAAGATAGCCATATGGTTTCGCATCGAGTTTGGGATTGGTTTGACGAGGGTTTTGAATTTAAACAACCTGCGACGAATAGAGAAACTAGCTAGCCAAACATCGCAAACTAAACAATGAGAAGAACTGACGGATAACGCTGTGATAACGGGCACTTGACCGCACTGAACCTGACCAAACCTATGTATTCACAACACTTTCTAAGCGCTTCGAGATTGGCAAGGTGTCCCGTTCATGACCTTGTTAGCCGCTGAACATTCATACTATCGCGGCTTTGCCACCAACACCCAACGAACGCGCCATTTTGTGAGTTCAACTGCGACCATAAAAACAAAATCACTCGATAAAACCAAAGGCATTGAATTCAACTTAGCAAAGATAGCCGCATGATTTTGCATCGAGTTTGGGATTGGTTTGACGAGGGTTTTGAGTTTAAACAGTCTGCGACAAAGGGAGGAACTAGCTAGCCAAACATCGCCAACTAAACACAGAGAAGAACTGACGGATAACGTTCGAATAACGGGCGTTTACTAGCCCAAACTGATTTAAACGCCTAAATCACGGCATTTCTATGAAAAAATGCGCCACGAGTAAGCGTCCACGTTTATTTGCTTGTTAGGTGTTTCGTATGCGGTTGTATCTCTCTGCATCCACAACAAGACCCATGTTTAACGCCGCTAACTCAAGATTAAACCAAAATTCATCGGGAGCTTTGGATAATGTACCAACGTAATCGAGAGCATTCATTGCCAGCTCTAATTCATTATGCTCTAAGTATTCGTCGAACTCTTTTTCAACTTCATTGGCTTTTGCAAAAAGCATATGTTCAAGCAGTGTGCTTCTTGCAGCTTTAAGGTGCACAATTGTTATCTTCCAAGATTTTTCTAAATCCACGAAGCTCTCCAATAAGATATAAAGCAAACAAAACACATAACAGTGTATTAGCTCCCTAAATGGTGTGTTTAAACACGCCATTTAGTCCAATAACAACAAACTGCGATTCTAACACCTAACGTAACATTCTGTTTTATAAAACCAAGATCCGACCTGCAAAAGTCACGTTGTTAAAAAGTGACAAATCGGTGAGATTGAAGATTATGCACCGTCACCATCAGGGCTGCATATTTATCCAGTACTTAAAATCTCGACAGATACGCTATCGGTCATTAGTTGAGATATGGGAAATTCAGTGGCGCAGAATTTTGATGAGTTTCTAATCTGGCTCAAAAGTGGAAAAAACCGTGTTACAAGCTGGCCTAGTGAATGTCCAGAAATGGCACAGAATTACCGCCTTTACCCACTAAATCTCTAATACGTTCTCCCCTGATAGTGGTAAAATCTTCACATCAGAATTACCGAGAAACTCTATGTTTATCCATCATGTTAACGGCATCGACTGGCTGGTTATTACAGCTTATGTAGAACTGAAAACTATGTTTATCGAAGATGCCGGTACGATCCCCTCTTGCTTCTCGACCGCCAGCGAATTGAACCTGATTGATCAAGCCAAGCGCACTTACGGATATTTGCCGACACTCAGCGGCGTAATCACCGATACCGGCACTTTTCAAAGTCAGGATAACGAAGAAGATTTAAACCCACAGCTTGCCTGTCTCGTTGAGGGACGTGGTCGGGTGTTTATCTATCATGGCGGCTTTGTGGCTTTTGTGGATGACGAGCAAACCTTTATTACCCGAATGGACTAAAAATTATTCAGTGCATTGAAATCGGAGAATTAGCATCCCCAGCAAGGAATGGAACAGAACCGCGCCAGAGCAGATCGGCCTGACACGAGTTTGGGGCAAAGCCCACTAACCAAGGTAAAAACACGCCCCAAACGTAACAAGATGAGGCGCTAGGAATGAAAGGCCACGGGCACTCCTTTCGATAACGCTTACTCCGTCTCCGTTCCTTACAGAACTTCTACCAGCCCTGCGCCATCTTTTGCCTGACACACGTAAATCGATGCCACCAAGCCCGTTTGCGCTTCGTAGTTGGTTTCTACCGCCGCTTTCACTTCATCAACCAATGTCGGTGGAATAAGTGCGACAATACAGCCGCCAAAGCCGCCGCCTGTCATGCGAACACCACCTTGCTTGCCAATTACGCCCTGCACAATATCTACCAATGCGTTCACTTCTTTTACCGTGATTTCAAAATCGTCTCGCATTGACGCATGAGACGCCGCCATCAACTCGCCCAATTGCTTGATATCACCACCTCTCAAAGCATTCGCCGCCGCCAACGTACGATCATTTTCGGTGATCACATGTCGGGCACGTTTCGCGACAAGCGGATTAAGATCGCCCGCGCGCGCATTGAACTGCTCAATCGTCACGTCACGTAGCGCTTTTACACCAAAAATACGCGCCGCTTCTTCACACTGCTCCCGACGGGTGTTGTATTCGCTATCAACCAAACCACGCTTCTTATTGGAGTTGATGATCACTACCACCACGTCTTCCGGCACCGGAACCAATTGGGTTTCCAATGTGCGGCAATCAAGCAACATTGCATGATTTCTTTTGCCTTCCGCTGAGATCATTTGATCCATGATGCCGCAGTTACAGCCAACAAAATCGTTTTCCGCTTGCTGACCATTTAAGGCAATCTCTGCTTGAGAAATATCCAGTTGATATAGCGCTTTAAACGTTTGCCCTACCACCACTTCTAGCGCAGCAGAAGAACTCAAGCCTGCGCCTTGCGGAACGTTCCCGCTTACCGAAATGTCAGCGCCACTGAACACAAAGCCACGATCTAGCAAGCATTTAACGACACCACGAATATAGTTCGCCCACATTTTCCCTTCTTGGAAGGTGATGTCTTTAGAAAGGTCAAATTCGTCCAAGGCATTATCAAAGTCGACAGAAACAACGCGCACTATGTTGTCATCACGCTTGGCTGCAGCCACCATGGTTTGATAATTGATCGCACATGGCAGAACAAATCCGTCGTTGTAATCCGTGTGTTCACCAATCAAATTCACGCGCCCAGGGGCTTGCACAATGTGCGTGGGCGAGTAGTGAAAAATCTTCTCAAAAGACGCTTTCACATTTTGGATGAGATCAGACATGTTTATCGCTCTTATGAAATTTCAAACTACGTGGAGCCCGCCCGTATAAGACAAGCCCTCTGAATTCGGTATTGCTATGTGCTTATTCTTGCTCTTTATAGTGCACGTCACTGACCTCTCGTAAGCGCTGTGCCGCCTGTTCTGCGGTCAGGTCACGCTGGCTTTCCGCCAACATCTCATAACCCACCATAAACTTGCGAACCGATGCGCTCCGTAGCAATGGCGGATAGAAAAGCGCATGCAATTGCCAATGTTCAATATCTGTCCCTTCATCAAAGAATGGCGCGTAATGCCAACCCATCGAGTACGGAAAGGAACATTGAAATACGTTGTCATAGCGACTGGTCAGTTTCTTAATGGCAATCGCCAAATCATCGCGCTGTTCATCACTCAATTCGCTCATACGACGAATGTGCGTTTTTGGCAGCAACAGGGTTTCAAAGGGCCACGCGGCCCAATAAGGCACAACAGCAACCCAATGCTTGGTTTCAACCACCACGCGAGCGCCATCTTTCAATTCGGCATTCACATAATCCACAAGCAGATTAGAGCCTTGCTCTTGATAGTACGCGTTTAAATGGCGTTCTTTGCGCTCAATTTCATTGGGTAAAAAGCTGTTTGCCCAAACTTGTCCATGAGGGTGCGGCTGCGAACAGCCCATGGTTTCGCCTTTGTTTTCGAATGCTTGCACCCAAACAAAATTTTTACCCAGTTCTTCGATTTGCTCGTTCCACGTATCAATAACACCACGAATGCTTTCAAGCGGAAGCTCAGGCAGCGTTTTGCTGTGATCAGGCGAGAAACAGATAACGCGACTTAACCCACGAACGCCTTGGGTTTTGAACAGCAGACTATCCGATTCGGGCGCATCCGGTGATTCCACCATTAACGCAGCAAAATCGTTATTGAATACGTAAGTCCCTTGGTAGTCGGGATTTTTGTCGCCAGACACTCGCTTGTTCGTCGGACACAGAAAACACTGTTTGTCATAGCTCGGTAACGCTTGTGAGGATGGCTTTTCGTCTTGACCACTCCACGGTCGTTTAGCACGATGTGGAGATACAAGGATCCATTGACCAGTTAGCGGGTTATACCGTCGATGTGCGTGATCAACAGGGTTAAATTCAACATTCGACATCGTCATTACTCATCCATTTGTCATGATTACATCAGCGCCATTTTGAGCAGGATTCGGGATAACCACACCAATAAATCAGAGATGGCGTCGGCGTACCGAACGTTTACGCATGCCAATGTAAACGTTTCCATCGTTAGAGTATAATACACTCAACCAGTAATGCAGCCCTTTCGTCTACATCAAACAATTTTGGAGTTAAAACCACACCACTCACCAAACCAAATAAGCCGCCCCTCGGCTTAATACGCCCGTCGTTGATTGACCTTTTGACTCCTCGTCTAACATAACGTACACCCTAGTCACTGATTTTCATCCAATCTTTAGCCATGGCAAACGTGATTGATGGAGCAACATGATGTGGGAAGTGTTAACGGAAGCCGTCGACCTTCTATCCAAAGTGGCACAAACAGGCATCGCGGGGTTTGGTGCGTGGTTAGCGTGGAAAGCCTTCTTGAAAGAAGACAGTCAAGAATCAGAAGTCGTGGACGAGAACGCGCCCATTAACCCCGATGTCGAAGATATTAAGCTGTTTGAAACCAGTAACCAAACCACATGGCTTAAGAAAACAATCAACGGTATTGAGTGTCATTTGGATGACCGACGTCCAAACAAGCGCAGCGGTCACCGGTGGACACTTTCTAGAGAAATGGCGAGAAACATTCTTCAAAACGGTGACATTTACGTCAACCCCGGCATCAAGATCAGCAGCGGTCAAATCTCTATTGGCACACATACCAACTGGTTATATTCAAAACGCCTATTCCCCGACCCTGCGGGCTTACACCATCGTGTGGTCGAATTGCTAAGAGCCGTTGCGGTTGAATAGATTTGAGCGATGGCACGATGGATGAGTGTGATATGAGGCAATGTTGATTCGGTGCAGAGGCGAGTCAGTGGCGATTGTTGATGGACTAGGACGAGACTAAACTCGCCCTAGCCTTTCGGAATACTTACTTCGACGAACTGTTCGCCAACACTTCTTCCAGTTTCAACCCTGTCAGATCGTGAATGGTGCGCCACAAGTAGTAGAAGATACCCATCATCATGATAGTGGATGGCAGTGCAATCATTGGGTAGCTGTATAAGGTCAACTGACCCAATTGCTCATTAAACTCCGGCGTCCCAGCAGGGCTAGTGACAATCCACTTAGCAAGAATGAAATTCATCGTGGCTGAAAACGCAAATGAACCCGCAACAAGATATGTCGCTTTCATCAAACGGCTTTCAAACGCTGCCATGCTATTTCGCATATGAAGCTGTTGATTGATCTTCTCAACATCCATCACGGACGGGTTGAAAAGTAATGCCTTCACTAATGGGGAAGACGTGAAGGTTGAACCCAGTACAGCAAGGCCAATCGCGGCAGGGATAGCAGCTTCTTTTATCGCGAGCCATTTGGTATCTAGCTCAAGTAAGCCAATACCGCCCGTCAGTAATACGTTGGCTAAGCCTAACAGCGCGATGAAGTTAAATTTTCTATATTTAACAAGCTCAAATAACCCCCACCCAAGCGGGAAGCTAAGGGCGACAATCAAACCACCGCTTGCACCTAAATCATTTTCTCCGCTTAGTTTCATGAGAACAAAAGCCGGAATGACGATGCTGACGACAAGGTCGACCATCGGGCGTGGTTTATGTGTTGGAGCATTGTTCATGATGACGTTGTTTCCAGACTAAATTCGAATGCTGTTCCAATACTATCGAATGGAGAATTCATTGGGTAGTTTTCTTCCTCCCCTTTTTTGTTCGAATTCGTTTCTGATCGACCAATTCCCCTTGCTATTAGTCATCGCTGATTGAATTAAATCATCAAACTAAGCAACTGAACTTGGCCTTCTAGCTAGAAGTTGTAGCTAGACCATTAAACCCACTGATCAGATAAGCGGCATCGTCTGCCATGTTCTGTCATGCAGCAGTTCGCAACCAGATTCAGTGATCACGATGTTGTCTTCATGCACCATCATCTTGTTGGGTGCAAACGCCATTCCTGGCTCAAGCGTTAACACCATGCCCGCTTTCAACTCTACGTCGCCATTCGGCACATGCGAGGGCCACTCGGTAAGCTGCATCCCCAACCCATGCCCCATTCTGCCGACATCGTTACCCAGTGCACCGCCTTTTTCTAGCTCCGTCCACATTGCTTGCCACACATCGCCTGTGGTGCAACCTGGCGCAGCGATATTCAGCCCGGCCTCAGTGGCGGCATAGACCGCGTCATAGGCGCGTAATGTGTCGGAATCGACATCACCAAATCCGAAATTCCGGTCAAAATCGCAGAAGTAGCCATCAAAGTTTGCGCCTGTATCGATGATCAAAACATCGCCGTCATTCAGCACACGGTCGGTCGGACCCATGATGATGTTGTCATACCCACCCAGTCCTGAAGATGAAATCAAATACGGGCAGTTATCGGCCCCCAAACGCAACATTTCGAGGTGCATGGCTTTACACGCCTCACGCTCTGTCATGCCTGCTGAAAGATGACCACGAAGATACTCAAAACCCGCCGCAGCAACGCCGCATGCAAAGCGCACTTTCTCTATTTCGGCCTGCGATTTAATGCTGCGAATCTCCCGCACACTACTCGATACATCCACCAGTTCGTGGTGCATCAAAATCTGCTGCAATGCGACAAAGTTTTGTGCAGGCATGCGTAAATGCGTTTCAGGCCCCAACATCGCACCCACTCGGCGGAAGCGTGTACTGACCTCTGCCAAGGTTGTTGCCAACAAAGAGATGCCGTCATCCTCTGGACGCGGCGAAGGCCAGCTTCTTACGTCTTCAATCCATGTTTGGTCAAACCCAGAGACCCCAATTTCTGGCACCACAGCGATAGGCTTCCCTTCCGCGGGCACCACCAAAAACCAAGGGCGTGTAGGGCTCTCCCAAAACTGGGATTTAAAGCCACTCAAATATCGAAACTCGGGTTCGGTGGTGAAGAACACCGCATCCACCTGCTGTTCACGCATGTGTTTCTGCAATTGCAATGTTCTATGTTCAAACTCAACCACTGCGAAGCCACGCACTGGCGCCACTAGGGGCTTTGTTGGCATATTGGTTTCCTTTTCGTTGATGCGCTATTTAAGTATGGCCTAACCGAATAATATGTCTCTTGGTAGCAATGCGATGCTCGGAAAGAAAATCAGCAATGCCGACATGAATAAAAGAATGAGAAAGAACGGCAATGTCCCGCGGATCACCTCTAGATAAGGACGTTCAAATATCGCAATTGCCGTGAAAATGTCACAGCCAAATGGCGGTGTTGCTGAACCAATCGCCATTTGCAAGGTGATCAGAACCCCAACGAGGATAGGGTCGAGCCCTGCAGCATTGACGATCGGCATGAAGATAGGCGTTAGAATCAACAACACCACCAGCGAATCAACAAACATACAACCAACGAAGAATGCCAAGGCAATAACAAACAAAATGTACTCAGGCGACGCACTGCTTAAATCCAGCGGCGCGAGCAAATCTTGAGGAATTTGTTCAAACGAGATGTACCAAGAGAATGCCTGCCCGACCCCTACCAACACGAATACCACTGCCGTGATCAAGCCTGTGCTTAGTGCCGCATCACAGATGTCTTTCACACCCAGTATGCGATAGAAAACGCACTCAACAATGATGGCGTAAAGCACGGCAAAAGACGCCGCTTCCGTTGGTGTCACAACACCCGAGTAGATCCCGCCGATGATGAGCGCAGGAAAACCCAGCGGTAAAATGGCTTTCTTGATGGCCTCGATCTTCTCAGCCGTATTCGTTTCTTCCACCAAGCTGATGGAATCAGCATGTTTTGCACTGTAGAGGTAGCTATAAATCGCGAAGAAACCCGTTAGCACGATGCCCGGCCCAATACCCGCAATAAACAACTCGCCGACACTGGCATTGGCTAATGTGCCATACAAAATCAGGCCAATACTTGGCGGAATAAGAAAAGCGATATCACTGGCATTGATGATCAACGCCATCACGAAGCTGTCTTTGTAGCCGGCTTGCAACAGCTTGGGGCGCATGATCTGCCCCACCGACACCACCGTCGCTTGCGTGGAGCCTGAGACCGAACCAAACAAAGTACAACTGATACACGTGGTGATCGGCAAACCGCCACGAAGGTGTCCAACAAAGGCTTGAATGAGGCCCAGCAGGTTATAAGCCGTATGGCCTCGCGTCATGATGTCGGCGGCCAAAATGAACATGGGCACCGCAATCAAGGCATTTGGGGAAATGCCCGTGACCATTTGCTGAATCAGCACTTCGGGGTCCACTTGTGAAAAGTGAATCAAACCAATCAATGCGCCAACCGCGAGCGGCACCACCATTGGAAAGCTCAGAAAAAGCAGCACAACCATGACAGAAACGAGGGTAAAGGTGATCACATAGATATCGAGTTCACCTGCGATAATGTCACCAAAAAACTGTATTACTTCGTTCATTACAATGCGCTCCCTTTGTCGGTTTTATCTTCCGTGACATCAAAAGACACATAGATTTCTTTATGAAGCAGGTTCATGGCAAAGCTCATGGCGTACTGCAACCCCGCCATGGCAAAACCAACAGGAATAATGGCGTAGATGTAATAAACCGGCATTTGCAAAGCGGGACTGAGGCGGTTGATGTTCTTGAGCTCTATTACATAGAACACTGACAAATAGGCGAGATAAAACAAGAGTAGCGAGGTCGTTAGCGCAATCACTGTGGTTAGGATTTTTTTGGCGCGCTGGCTTAGTGAATCATAAACCGCCGTCATGCGAATGTTCCGCCCTTTTCGAACGGCATAGGCAAAGCCAATAAAGGTGACGCCAACGATAAGAAACTGATTCAGTTCCTCGGAAAAGAAAATGCTTTTGTTAAACGCGTAGCGACCGATGGCATTTGCCGTGGAATTCACCATCATGGCGATAATGCCTGTCATGATCAAAAAGCGCTCAAGCTTCTCGGTGATCAGGCTAACCTTCTTCAACAGATTTTTCATAAAACGTCCTTCACTCGCATCAGCAATACTTCTCGAGCACTCGTTGAAAGCCGTTGCTTTGTAAAAAGGAAATACGCGCGATGGTCTGTGAGTGTTGTCAGAACATCGCGCATACTCGTCAGCCCATGTTTATTCGCTCATGGGCCAACACTTACTTCGCAGTTGATGCTGCGTCGACTTCACTTAGCAAGTTTTGAAGGATGTTTCGTGCACCCTCACGCGCCGCGTCTTTTTGGTCCTCAGGGTAAGCGTTCGCCACCACATCGTAATAAGTGCCGTGGAGGTTTTCGCTCAATGCCTTGAAGCGATTGCGCTCTTCTTCCGTTAACACCACCACTTGCATATCAGGGCGTTCTTTGAGGATTTTCTCCATGTTTTCGCTGTTAATGCGGATTTGGTAGTCGTATGCCGCTTTATCTGCCGCCTTAATCGCTTTACGGATCATGGCTTGTTTCTCTTCAGACAAACCGTTAAACCACTCACTGTTGGTCGACACGGTACCCACGTAAGGTTGTTGGCCTGGGAACATCAAAAAGTCCTGCACTTCATGCCACTTAGCGTTGTAGATGAAGTAAATCGGGTTCACCATGCCATCAATGGTTTTCAACTGCAGCGAACCGTACACTTCTCCCCAAGATAATGGGGTCGGCGTTGCACCAAACGTTTTGTAGGTTTCAACAGGGATGGTTGAGGTAAAGGTACGGATCTTCTGATCGGCAAAGTCTTCTGGTGAACGCACAGCTTTGTTTGCGCCCCACACCATTTCGCCTTCTGACATCATGGAGAGCAGTTTCAAATTCACGCTCTCGAATTTTGGTGCGAGTTCGTTGTAAATGGTTGGGCTGCTTGTCAGCACCTTGTGTGTGATTTCTTCGTCTGTACCCAACACATATGGCAGACTCACCGCTTGTACTTCTGGGACATAGGAGCCTAAGTGCCCAGATCCCACAGACACGAATTGAATCGTACCTTTGGCGGCTAGTTCAACGATGTCATTCTCTGTACCAAGCTGACCGTAGTAGTAAATACGAACACGAATATCACCGTCCGATTCTTTCTTGATCACCTCGGCAAATTTCTGCGCATAAATGTCCTGCACGTCCGTTTTATCTTCCTCAGACGCAAACTTCCATGTTTCAGCGTGGGCACTGAAAATCATGCCTAAACTCAGTAGTGCTATGCCAAATCGCTTCATCCTTTACTTCCTTATTATCGCTATTTACTGAGCTCTTTAGCGAAATTTTCGCCGCACGAATGCCCCCAAGTGATAAGGCTCATTGAGAGACTCTTCACTCAGACACAGGTCACTCAGAGATGTGGGTGATTAAGGGTTTACTTCATATCTCGATCTTTCTGTTTTGCAGCTTCAGTTGAGTCAATTCACCATGGCGTCACCCAAACGGTCATTGACCAGCTGTATCCAATAACGCGCACCTAGGGGGAGAATGCGGTCATTGAAATCGTATTTCGGATTGTGGAGGGCACAGCCTCCAATAGATTCAGTCCCGTTACCCAATAGGACATAGCAGCCCGGTTTCACACGCAGCATGCTGGAGAAATCTTCAGAGATGGTCAGCGGCTCGCATTCAGCATTCACGTTGTCAGTGCCCAATACTTTCCGTGCGGCTTCAACGGCGTACACCGTTTGTTGTTTGGCATTCACTGTGGGGTAAAACGTATTGGTGAACGTAAAGGTATGGCTTGCGCCAGCGGCCTGACAAATCCCTGCCACGATTCGCGCCATGCTTTCTTCAAGACGGGCAAGCGTGGCTTCCGTAAAACATCGGCAGTCGCCTTTTATGGTTACTTGGGTGGGAATGACGTTCACTGTGCCGTCGGTAATAAACTCGGTGGCAGACACAACAGCGGTTTCACTGATGGCGCTAAGATTGCGCGACACGACCGTTTGCAGGGCAAGGATCACTTGTGCGCCAACCACCATTGGGTCAATCCCTTGATGCGGCAGCGCTGCGTGTCCACCAACACCTTTGATGGAAATTTCAAAGCCGCTCTCGCTCGCCATCAATGAACCTGGGCGAACCATAAGCTCACCCTCGGCAAGGCCTGGAAAGTTGTGAATTCCATAGACTTCATCAATCGAAAAGCGCTCAAACAAGCCATCATCAATCATGGCTTGAGCGCCACAGCCATGCTCTTCATCAGGTTGAAAAATGAAATAGACTGTACCGTTAAAACTGGGGCTCTGTGCCAAATAAAACGCCGCGCCGAGCAACATGGCAGAGTGCCCGTCGTGACCACAGGCATGCATTTTTCCATCATGTTTTGAGCAGTGCGCGAAGGTGTTTTGTTCATGAATATGCAGCGCATCCATGTCAGCACGCAGCCCAATGCTTGCATCACTGTCGCCGCTGCGAAGGATGCCCACCAGCCCACTTTTACCCACGTTTCGTTCAACCTGAATACCAAAGCTTTCTAGTTTTTCTGCAATGAAATCCGCCGTAAGATTGACGTCAAATCCGCACTCTGGAAATTGATGTAAGTGGCGCCGCCATGTTGTCATGTCCGTAATCAGTTGCTCTGACAAAGACGGCCCTGATTTCAATGAAGGTGATCCCGAAGAAGGCAATGACATTGTGTGCGCTCCGTAAGTCGTCATTAATAAAACATCCCTATTTCAGACAATAGAAACAGATGCGCTATTGCGCGAGATACTGCTCTAACAACACACCAAACCCTTCAATGGGTTTTGGGTATTTCAATAAGCGCAACGAATGCCACACCAGCACCTGGTTACTGCTCACTACAGGTTTATCGAGCGCCAATTCAACGCGCTTCAAGACATGGGTTGCGCGCAAAGCAGTGCAGGAGATAAACAATAAGTCCGCCTCTGGGTCGCAGTTCGAAATCGCAGCCTGCGCGATGTCTTCTGGCGAGATATAAGTCATGGCGGTGTCGTCTTCAAAGCCGAACCCTGCAATGTTTAGTACCTCATAACCTTCTGCCGAAAACGTCGCTGCCATCTCGCGGTTCACGGCCTCAGTGTATGGCGTCAAAATGGATAGCTTTTTCGCCCCCAAGACATTGAATGCACACAATGCGGCAGTCACCGGATTCGTCACAGCAACCTTTGGACGTGTTTGATGCACGAGTTCTGTCACGCGATCGCTGCCTATCGCCACGGTTCCCGAGGTGCAGGCATAAATGATCACGTCTAAGTCGGTGTTGGGGAGGATGCTGTCAGCGGCTTTACTGATACCCGGCGCCATGGTGCGCAGATTTTCAACCGTGAGTGGGTTGACGTTTCTTACACGGCTGGTGAAGGCACGCACATCGCTGGGGTAGATGCTGTTAAGGTCTTGCTCAATATTGAAATCTGTCGCCAACGCAATCACGCCAATCCGTCCTAACGGTGCGAGGTGCTCTAACTCATACGCGGGTACTAAGGTTTTAACCTGCATCTCATCCATGTCTTTAAACTCATATCTCAGAATTAACGTCTCAATATCCAAACGCCGATTTGATCATTACATTTCCTTCACAAGTGCAATAATCACCCGAGGAGTTTGAAGAAAATCCTAATAAAGAAGACAAGGAATGAAGAAAATCCGCATTTTTTATGCGCTATAGTCATTTTTTAGTAGCGGAGAAAAAACGAGGCGCTAACAAGACATTAACTTCCCTATCTTGTCTTAAAGATGAACGCATCACGCTCCCATTATTAACACCGACTTTCTAAGGACAGAATCAATATGGCGCACTCTTCCTCCTCGGCGATAGACAACTTTGATCGAAAAATACTAAACATCGTTCAAGCGTCAAATCGAGCAACGTCTGACTACATTGCCGACCAAGTCGGGCTTTCTCCCGCTGCCGTTCAACGTCGCTTAAAGCGCATGCGAGAACACAAAGTCATTCGTTCGGATGTATCAGTGGTTGACCCCAAAGCCTTGGGCTACGCAATGACGTTTGTTGTGCAAGTGACGCTGGAAAGAGAGCGCGTGGATTTGATGCACAACTTTAAAAAGGAAATGAAAGCCAATCGCTCAGTACAGCAGTGTTATTACGTGACAGGAAGTTCGGATTTCATTCTCATTGTGACAGCGGCAGATATGGCAGGGTATGACACCTTCACCCGAGAAGCCTTCTTCGATAACGCGAACATCAAAAGCTTTCAAACCAATGTGGTGATGGACCCTGTCAAAGTGGGTCTGTCCGTGCCGATTGATGAGCACGCAGAGTAAGCATTTTCCTGTTTTTTAAAAGAAAGCGGCGCGAAAACGAGCCGCTTTTTGACGTGAATGTCTCGTCATTATTTGGCTAACGCTTAGCCAACAAGTTCTCGGTAAAGCTCAGGATCTGTAGCACCTTCAGTGCCTAACACCAACACACGGCTGGTGCTGTCTAACCCCAATTTGTTTGCAAATTCAGGCGATCGATTCGCAATGATCGCTGCAGCATACCCTGGCACTGCCGATTCGCCCGCTTCAATGGCAGGCTCGGTGTCGTAGCCTTTCGCCAATATTCTCATCGCTTCTGGAATAGCCTCTTCACTGATCGTCATAAAATCATCAGCGCCATTGGAGAGGATCGTCCACGCCAAACTAGAGACTTCGCCACAAGCAAGCCCTGCCATCAAAGTCTCTAAGTCACCCAACACTGCCACCGGTTTTCCTGCTTTGGCACTTTGCTGAAGGCAGTTTGCTTTTTCTGGCTCAACGATAACGAATCGAGGACGCGCCTCACCCCATACATCCCAGAAATACCCGCATACCGCAGACGCCAAGCCCCCTACGCCACCTTGCACAAAGACATGAGTGGGAACTTCGCCATCCAGTTGCTCAACAATTTCAGACAACATGACGGTGTAACCCAATGCCACGTCTTTCGGGATCTCCATATAACCTTCGTAAGAGGTATCTGACACGATAACGCGGTCGTACTTTTTCGCTTCAACATCAGCTGTTCGCACCGATTCGTCATAGTTTCCCGCAATGCGAATTACCTGCGCGCCAAACGCTTCCATCGCTTCCTTACGCCCTTCAGACACATCGCGATGAATGTAAATAATGCACTGACAACCAAACATTTGGGCGCCCCAAGAAACCGAGCGTCCGTGGTTGCCATCGGTCGCGCAGCTTACCACCACGTCTGCCGCTTCTTTCTGCCATTTGCCAGCCAGCAAATCATCAATAGTGGGCATCTCGCCATGGCGTGCTTGCAGTACAAGTTGAAGCTGTCGGGCTACTGCATACGCGCCGCCCAAGGCTTTAAAGCTTTTTAAACCAAAACGCTGTGACTCATCTTTGTACCAGAGCTTACCCAGCTTCGACGCGGCTGCCGTGGCACTTAAATCATGTAGCGGGGTAACCGCATATCCCGGCCAGCGAGTAATATCTCGAATCGCCGTTTGTGCATGTTCAACACTTAACACCGAACGCTGCTCTGCGCTGTAAGCGTGCTTGGCAGACGCAAGAGGATTTAAAAAATGAGTAAGTGTCCCTGACAGTTTCAGCATGCTTATGACGTCCTTTTCCTATCGGTAATGCACAAGTTCACGTGCTTGATAGTAAAAAGTTTACAGAGAGCCCACGCGCAGATTCTGTATTCTTGCCCTAGGACGTGAGGATTATGTGCAGTTTCTATAATGTGCTTGCGGGATTTATGCGCCGTCACCAAGTCGCATTTCACCGCTTGATGCAGAATCACGCGCCCCTTGATTTGCGTTTTGTCTGAGCTCAATTTGAGCCAACAAAAAGCCCATCTGGTTGAGTTTGTTCAACACAGATGGGCTTTGGGTTTTATTAAAGCGGACTCAGAACAAACGGCGTTTAAGCCCTGTTTTCTCGAGCACACGCGTGGTGATTTCTTCAACAGACAGTGCGGTGGTGTTGATGTAAGAAATCGCTTCGCGGCGAAACAGTGACTCAATGGTGTTCACTTCTTGCTCGCACTGTTCTGTGCTGGCGTATTCACTGCCTGAAAGCCGATTCTCGCGGATTTGGGTCAATCGCGCTGCGTCTATCGTCAAACCAAACAGCTTGTGTCGATGAAATTCAAATTCAGGCAACAAGCGCAGCATCTTCATGTCTTCCGCGATAAAAGGGTAATTCACTACCCGCAGGCCAAACTGCATCGCCATGTACAAACTGGTTGGCGTTTTCCCGCTTCGAGACACGCCTAGTAGGATGATGTCAGCATGTTCGAGATCTCTCAGCGACACCCCATCATCATGGGCCAAGGTATATTCGATGGCAGAAATACGGTCGAAATAGGTATCTGAATCCTTCCCTACACTGCGAGAGCGCTGCAATTTCGGCTTCGGTTCTAGCTGAGTATCTTCCGCGACCCGTTGCACCATGCTTTCCAGCACATCATAAAAAAATGCTGGGGCCTCCATCAGGCGTTCACGGATCTCTGGGATCACCATGGAAAAGAAAACCAGCGGCTTCACGCCATCACGTTCGTAAGAATGCTGAATCCGTTTTAGCAGCTCGCAAACCTTGTCTTCAGTTTCGACGAAGGGAAAGGTTTTTTCATTCGCCTCAAATGCAAATTGCCCCAAAACGACATGTCCTAACGTCTCGCATGTGATGGCTGTCCCATCCGAAACATAGAAGACGTCTCGACTTTGAATTTCTTTGTGCATAGATGGTTAATCTTCTCGCAAATTTTTCATAGGATATATACACAACGATAACAATAACAACACTCGGCAAGCTACTTGTGTCTCCACAGCTTTTAAAACTCATCGTGGTTTTATTCGTTGAGAGGCCAAGATTGCCACTAAAATCCCAATTGCTGCACTATTTCTGGAGAAAGAAATGCAAAAGAACACCCTGTGGTTCGATTCCCTATCAATGGATGATGTCGACAAAGTCGGCGGCAAGAATGCGTCCCTCGGCGAAATGGTGTCAAACCTCGCCAACGCGGGCGTATCCGTGCCAAACGGGTATGCAACCACCTCGTATGCGTTTAACCAGTTTCTTGATTTTGAAGGGCTGGACGAGCGCATTCATCAGATTCTTGATGAACTCGATGTTGAAGACGTCGATGCACTGCGCCAAGCCGGCGCCACTATTCGACAATGGGTATTAGATGCCCCCTTCCCTGCAGATCTTGAGCAGGATATTCGTGATAACTATGAAACGTTAGTTGATGGAAATTCGGAGCTTTCTGTCGCTGTGCGTTCCTCTGCCACCGCAGAAGATTTACCTGACGCCTCTTTCGCGGGTCAGCAAGAAACTTTCCTCAATGTGAAAGGCATTGATGCGGTACTAGAAGCCACCAAACACGTTTTCGCGTCCCTCTTTAACGACCGCGCTATCTCTTATCGTGTTCACCAAGGGTTTGACCACCGTGGTATCTCGCTGTCTGCGGGTATTCAACGCATGGTGCGTTCTGACCAAGCCTCATCAGGCGTGATGTTCACGCTGGACACCGAATCTGGCTTTGACCAAGTCGTGTTCATCACCTCTTCATGGGGATTGGGTGAAATGGTCGTGCAAGGCGCAGTAAACCCTGATGAGTTTTACGTGCACAAGCCGCTTCTTGAAGCCGGCACGCCTGCCGTAGTGAAACGCACCTTTGGTTCCAAACTTATCAAAATGATCTATGCCGACAGCCAAGTGATTGGCAAACAGGTCGAGATCGTTGATACCTCTCCAGAAGAACAAAACCAGTTCTCACTCACTGACGATGAAATTGCGGAATTAGCCAAACAAGCGATGATCATCGAAAAGCACTACCAACGTGCAATGGACATTGAGTGGGCAAAAGACGGCATCGACGGCAAGCTATACATCGTGCAAGCGCGCCCAGAAACCGTGTGTTCACAGAAGAACGGCAACATCATCGAACGCTATGAGCTGAACGACAAAGCCGGTGTGCTGGTTGAAGGCCGCGCGATTGGTCAACGCATCGGTAGCGGTGGCGTGCGCGTTGTTGCTTCGCTTGATGAAATGTCATCCGTGCAAGAAGGCGACGTGCTGGTGACCGACATGACAGATCCCGATTGGGAACCTGTGATGAAGAAAGCGGCAGCGATTGTCACTAACCGCGGTGGACGTACGTGCCACGCTGCCATCATTGCGCGTGAGTTAGGCATTCCCGCCATCGTCGGCTGTGGCGATGCCACCAGTAAGCTCAGTGATGGCCAAGAAGTCACCATTTCGTGTGCGGAAGGCGAAACCGGTTATGTCTACGAGGGAAAACTCGATTTCGTGGTGCGTCAATCCGCAGTAGATGAACTGCCATTGCTGCCCACCAAAGTGATGATGAATGTCGGTAACCCTGACCGCGCGTTCGATTTCGCACAAATTCCAAACGAAGGCGTTGGCCTTGCGCGTTTGGAGTTCATCATCAATAAGATGATCGGCATTCACCCGAAAGCCCTGTTGAACTTTGACGCGCAGAGCGACGAGCTGAAAGCAAAAATCAACTCACGCATTCGTGGCTACAAAGACCCCGTCGATTTCTATGTCAGCAAGCTGACAGAAGGGATCGCCACCATCGCAGCCGCGTTCTGGCCGAAGCGCGTTATCGTACGTATGTCCGATTTCAAATCGAACGAGTACAGCAACCTGATTGGTGGTAGCGAGTTTGAACCGCACGAAGAAAACCCTATGTTGGGCTTCCGCGGCGCATCGCGTTACATCTCGCCGGTGTTTGAAGATTGCTTCGAGTTGGAAACGCAGGCCATCAAGCGTGTGCGCAATGACATGGGGCTCAAGAACGTTGAAATCATGATCCCATTCGTTCGCACCACAGGTGAAGCGGCAGAAGTGAATGACTTGTTGGCGAAGTTCGATCTCCGCCGTGGCGAACAAGGTCTGAAAGTCATCATGATGTGTGAACTGCCATCAAACGCCGTACTTGCGGATGATTTCTTAAAGTACTTTGACGGCTTCTCGATTGGTTCGAACGACATGACACAGCTAACGCTGGGCTTGGATCGTGATTCAGGGGATGTCGCGCACTTGTTTGATGAACGCAACCCTGCAGTGAAAGCCATGCTAAAAATGGCGATTGATGCCGCGACACGTGCTGGCAAATACGTCGGCATTTGTGGTCAAGGCCCGTCAGATCATGACGACTTAGCTGAATGGCTCATGGCGCAAGGCATTAGCTCAGTGTCATTGAACCCAGATACGGTCGTCGATACCTGGACCAAGCTCGGAAAAGTTGCCAAGTAACGCTAGGTATTTCGCACTAAACCAAACCTAACAAAAGCCCGCCGCTCTGGTTAACTATTTTCCGTTAACAGCGCGACGGGCTTTTTCTCATTTCAATTGCCGTTAACGTTACACGCTCACCTGACGTTGCTGAACGATGAATACGCGAGTGTGGTCGTAAATCAGATTAAACAAAAATGCGTAAATCGTAATGAAGATAGTCACCCCAATGTCCATGATAAACGCATCCCACAGGTTCACATTCAACAAGTAAGCCATGACCGGAATGGTGAAAAATAGTAGCCCACCTTCAAACAGCAATACATGAGATACCCTCGTGCCAAATGAGCGTTCTGTTTTCTCACCCTTCACAAAGTAATCAAATGTCAGGTTAAAAAAGTAATTCCAAATCATGGCGATTGTCGCCACAACTATCATAGTTCCTGATAACGCTTTAAGATCGTGATCGGTAAAGATAGATAAGCCAATCACCGAGAAAGTGATAGCAAGCGCTTCAAACAAAACTGAGTGAAAAATACGTTCTAAGGTAGTCATAAGGTAACTCAAAAAGAAAGATAGCCAAGATTTCGAAGTGGCGATTATGGCAGGCAAAAACCATAAACAAAGTTAACAGCCATCACGATTAATGATAGCTTGAGCGTACAGGTTTTTTCTTGGTGTCATCATGTACAGCTTCGAACAATTAAAGATATTCGTCACCGTCTGCGAAAGTGGCTCCTTCTCTGCAGCCGCACGCAAATTGAAGCGCGCCCAATCTGGCGTTAGCCAAGCCATCGCAAACCTTGAAATCGCCATCGATCAGGAGTTGTTTAACCGAGAGAAAAACACCCCGGTTTTGACGGAAAATGGAAAGGCACTGTTACCCATCGCCCAGTCCATTCTTCATCAACAAAAGTACTTCGATCAGAAAGTCGAATCTTTGACCCAAGAACACGAACATGAAGTGGTGATTGCCGTCGATGAAAGTCTGCTCGACGAGAACCTGATTGCTATTCTTGCGCCGCTCTGTGACGCCTTTCCTATCACGCATTTCGACATCATCACGGCTTCTACGTTTGATGTGGAAGACTTGGTGCGAGACGGCAAAGCGCACGTGGGGATCATCTATGCTGACGGTGAATTAAAAGTGGACATGGATTTCTTTCTGCTTGGGCAAGCACGGTTTCTTACCATTGCCGCACCTCGTCATAAATTGACCGAACTGCCTGTTGTTCATGATGCGGATTTAAAGCGATACCGACAATGCGTTCATCGCAGCGCAGAGCACAAAGAGCTTTGGTTCAGCTACGGCATCAGTTCAAAAGTCTGGTACGCCAACACTCACCAAACCTTGGTGAGTCTCGTCAGTAAAGGTGTGGGTTGGGCGAACGTCCCCGAACTGTCTGCAAAGCCCATGATCCAACAAGGTAATGTTATTGCCCTACCCGTCGCCCATGAACACACTGGGTGGATGACCTCAGTGGGGTGCTTAGTTTCGCGTCGCCACGCCGTCGGCCCCGTGCTTGAAAAAGTGATTCAAGCGCTTCAAAGCACGAGTTTTATTAATGACCACTGGGAAAGTTGAGTGGGTTAGCAAAGGATGAGGACACTTTATGTAGTTTATCTACCCTGCCGTTTCAACTAACAGCTAATGCTGTACTAAGAGACAAAAAAAGGGTCGCATTTCGCGACTCTTTTTTTATGTCATTACCAACAAAATTATAGTTTGAGTGGCAGTGCATTTTCTTGGAAATAACGCTCAACCACGTTCACGTTATCCACTGGTCTAGGTTTACGAAGATGTTCCGCGACACTGTTATGCAGCTGATCTTGTGGTGATTTGTAGAATGCGTTGATTTCATCATCCAGATACGGAAGATTTTGCTGACGGATCATCATTTGATGGATGTCATGCGTCATACGCTGTAAGCCACGTGCTTCGTTGGCAAAGCTGCTGTCATGCGAGCCCCAATGGTGGCCGAACTCGTGTCCAACAACACCGATACCTGAGCTGTAGTAGTGAGCGTAGTAGAACCAAGTATCAATACCCAGTACATCACCGCCGCCTAAGCCACCACCGATAGTCGAGACCCCTAAGCGCAAAGAGCTACGATCCATAAACGCTTGATAGTATCGCTCGTAATCTGCTGGGGTAAAGTTGCCGCCAGGGCCATCGATAGGGCCAGCGTTACCGAAGAACTCTTCCTGCCCCTGACCGATACTGGCCTTGTAGTTAAACCACAGATGTTCGAATTCAGGGCTATTCATCACATAGGCATAATTTGCCATGATGATCATCCACTCACGTGCATATGGCGGCGTGATCATCCCCCAGTTACCCGGATTTTCACCCGAGCCATAGGTACCAAAGTGCAAACGCCATTTTGATTTGAAATCAGTGATTTTCTTTACAAATTCATCGGTTTTCGATGTCAGACGAATATCAATCAAATCTTTTGGCAGGTAGTCGAGTTCATTAAAGCCCATTACCACCACTGACTGCTCACCAGAGACCGTCGGATAGTTGTAGCTATCCTCAAACGTATGATCCAGTTTGAATGACGAGAATGGGTCAAGGTCAACCAGTGAACCCAGTTTAATCCACGGCGTATTCTTACCGATTCTCGCTTCCACCGTCAGATCTTGCGTGCGCTGCGCCACGTAACTGATGATTTCCAAGCCATCAAGGTGCTGCTTGCCAGACAACAGACGGTCTACGCGAACACTGTGGTTTTGCGTCAGGCTTTCCCAGCTTTCACCGTCAAACAACAGGGGTGTTTTAACCACTTCTGGCGCATACAAATCAAAGTCAACAGGCTGCTCCCATGATGGGTATTTATCGACATACACATCCAGTTTGTTTATCTCACTCAGCAGCACAGTTCGGCCTTGAAGCATCGCAAGCGTGTCGTTTTCAACAGCAAGGTCGAAAGATGCTGAGGTAGACTCTTCTGCGTTAGTTTGTGCATTCAGGTAGGTTCTAAACTCGTGAACAGTTGGGCTAACCACACCGTTCTCACCAAATTCAAGACTACCCGCACTGAACTGCTCGATCTGACCTTGGCTAGTGCCCACGAAAATATCACCGTTGGCAGACTCATAAACGTTACGGCGTGAAGTACGGTTAAAGACTTTCTCCGCATCAACCAGCACATCACTCGCTTCAATGTGGGTGATGTCGAAAACGTACGTCTTGCTGTTGTCGAAGCTAGCAATCAGTTCATTGCCTACAACTTCCAACTTCACATTTGACCAAATACTGTTGCTATCAGGCAGGCTCAGGAACGCATGCTTGGTGGTGCGCTTGTGGTTTTCTGTCGTGACATCACTTTGCAGGTACACTGAAATTTTACCCGTGATGTCTGCAACAAAGACATAGTCGTTATTGGCAGCAACAGCTGACGGGTGAGTCAGGTTTTTGTCGAAGGTGTTGCCACCCCATTGCCCAGTACCCAACGACATAATGATGGAATCGTCACGGGTATCGTAGATATCAACACGGTTTGAAGAAAGTGATGCAACATACAGACGACCATTGTGTTCAGTCACGTCGCTGACCACGCGGTAAGATTCTTGTGTGCCGTTAAAAGTAAAACCAGTGATAGGAGCCAGCGCTCGCTGCGTATTCAGATCGTAGCGTACGATGTGTGAATAACCGCTGTGAGTGTTACCCACATAAACTTTGCCATTGCTAACAGCAACAGACTCTGGTGCGAAGTCTGATTCGCTTTCGTAGCCAAAGGTGGCGAAATCTAGCTTCTTAGCCTTGCCCAGATAAGCGAGTTGTTCATGGCTTTCGTTTTCTTCTAGCGCACAGCTTTCCGTTTCTTTTACAAAAACGGATTTAGGATCGAAATGCGCCCCCGTACTGTACGGTTGATAGGCCAGTTGGCACCCCTGCCCCACAGGCGCTTCATAGTCTCCATACAGACGATGTACTGCATTCACACCACGTCCATACTCCATCAATAACCAGTCGTTATCGAAGAACGAAAACACATGGCGAATGGCGTCTTCGTTGTGATAAGGAAACGGTAAATCAAAGTTCAAATAGTTCATGGCGTCGATTTCAAAACGTCGCCCATCGACCATAATATAGCGTTTACCATTCTCTAGAATGACATTGCCATCATCAGATGCGTATTCACGCAGTTCAAGCACGCGAGCTCGCATTTGCTGGAACATGAGGTCCATTTCATCCTGATATTCTTGTTGCGGTGCAGCTATCGACGTGGTGCTCACTATGAGCCCAGCAATCAGCGCGGTAAGGGCATGTTTTTTCATTATTATGGTCTCCATATAACCCAACGCGGAGTCTAAATTCTTCCTGTCTAAATTATTTTTTCTCAAAATTAAGACCTGACTGAAGATCACAATTCGCTGTACAGAATATTGCGCTTCCTGACTCAACATCACAGAGGTTATATCTAGAACACAAGCCCAAGCGACCGCATGTTAGTGAGATACGCTTTAGTGGTTACGAGAAGTGAGTGTTAAAGGGAGAGTGCTAGAGAAAGAATGTTTGAGGCGAAAACGCGTCTACTCCCCCCGCTAGAATTGAAGACTGTTTACGAAGGCTATTCCACCAAAGTTCCATCCACTGTTACCTTGGGTTTCTCATTATGTCACTCCTGCAGCGCCGCTGGTTTATGTGTACACATCACGTAAGGTGCAGTCATCTCAGTGAGTTGCATCAACGGAGCCAGCATGCTTTTCTCAAAACGATTTTTCCCTTACTTCATCACACAATGCCTTGGCGCACTGAACGACAACCTCTATAAAAACGTGCTGTTGTTGATGGTGACGTATAGCCAGATTGACGCACTGCCATTTTCTGTAGACCTGTTCATTAACCTCGCCGCTGGCCTTTTTATTCTGCCATTTTTCTTATTCTCTGCGCATGCTGGAGCAGTTGCTGACAGCATGGACAAAGCAACACTCATTCGCCGTTTGAAAATGGTTGAGCTGCTTATCATGACATGCGCGGCGGCCGCGATTCTGACCCAGAGCGTGGCACTTATGCTTGCTCTGCTTTTCATGACTGGTACGCAATCGGCCTACTTTGGCCCTGTAAAATACGCGCTGCTGCCTCAAGCGTTGAAGCCAGACGAACTAGTAAAAGGCAATGCATGGGTCGAGATGGGGACTTTCCTTTCTATTCTCATCGGCACACTGAGCGCTGGCCTGTTACTCGCGGTTCCAAACGGTACTTTCTTCGCATCATGCATTGTTGTCGCTCTGTCGGTGTTAGGTTTATTGAGTAGCCTTCGCATTCCTTCTATGCCGAGTAGGCATTGTAAGAAGGTACGTTTTGAACCGATTTTAGGGCTGAAGAAAACGCTGAAAGTAGCAAGGAAACAACGAGGCATTTGGATGTCTATTCTTGCCATTAGTTGGTTCTGGTTTATGGGCGCAGCCTATTTAACGCAGTTCCCTAACTTTGCACGTGAACACTTGCATGCCGACAGCACTGTAGTTTCATTGTTGCTCGCGCTCTTCTCGATTGGTGTCGCGGCAGGTTCATGGTTGTGTGAGAAGTTATCTTTCAACCATGTTGAGTTGGGTATTCTCCCCTTTGGCATTTTGGGATTAACGCTGTTCACGGGCGATTTGTTGTGGGCGGTTCCGAGTATCGAATCTTTCCCTGCTCAGTATTACAACGTGCAAGAGTTCTTAACACATTCGATGCACTACAGAGTGATGATTGACCTGTTCTTTGTTGGCGTGAGTGGCGGTGTGTTCATCGTTCCTTTGTATGCTTTCATTCAATCGCGCTCTTCCGATGGCGAATGTGCGCAATCAATTGCGGCGAACAACATCATGAATGCACTGTTTATGGTTGCGTCTGCGACGGTTTCAATTCTGGTGCTGAGTGTTTTAGATTTTTCAATTGTCGAGCTATTTGCTTTGATGGCATTGGGGAACTTTGTCGTCGCATTATTTGTTTACCGCCAAGTGCCTGAGTTCACGCAGCGCTTTATCAGTTACCTCCTCAGCCATTGCCTGTACCGTGTTTCGGTAAAGGGTCGCCAACACATTCCGGCAAAAGGCGCAGCCCTGATTGTCGCCAACCACGTCAGTTATGTTGATGCGCTGATTTTGATGGGGGCATCTACCCGCCCGGTGCGATTTGTGATGGACAAATCTATCAGTGAACTTCCGCTACTCAAATATGTGTTTCGCCATGCCGGTGTGATTCCGATCTGTTCAAAATACAAATGCGCAAAGACGTTCGAAGCCGCGTTCGAGCAGATTGATGACGCATTAAATAATGAGGAATTGGTCTGCATATTCCCAGAAGGTCGATTGACATCAGACGGTGAACTCGGCCAATTCAAAGCAGGCGTTGAGAAGATTTTGGCACGAACACCAACCTTGGTGGTTCCAATGGCACTCAAGGGGTTGTGGGGCTCGTTCTTTAGCCACAAAGGTGGGCACGCTCTCACCACTCGCCCCTCGCGCTTTTGGTCAAAACTTGAAGTGAACATTGGTGAGTCCATGCAATCAGATGGAGTCGACCGCCATGTGGCGCAGAAGCAGGTGCAGGACTTGCTTATCAACTAACTCGCTAAATTTTAGCAAGGGAGATAGCCCCACAATTCGGTGAGGGCTACAACCGAAACGCTGCTTGAAATTACTGACGACTAAGTAAGAGATTGAGACCAGAAAACGCTAAGAAGGCGGCACATGCTTTATTGAAACGTTTTGCCATTCGGGGTTTAGCGAACCATTGCCTGAGGTAGATGCCAAACACTGCATAGATAGATATTGCCGTCATTTCCAGTGCTAAGAACGTGCAACCTAATACGAAAAATTGCTGGTGAACGTTTGCGGAAACATCCACAAATTGAGGAAGAAAAGCGGTGAAGATCAATATTGCTTTCGGGTTGCCAGACGCCAGAATGAATTCTTGCTTCGCGAGACCAAAGCGGTTTTGATTAGTATCGATTTCAGACACTGGGCTTGATTCTGAGCGCCAAAGGCTAACAGCAATCCAAAGCAGGTAAAGAGCGCCAAACAGTTTGATCGCAAAGAACAGCGTTTCGGACGCATACAGCACCACGGCTAACCCCGACGCTGCCAACGCTATCATGACAGCAAACGCAGTAATTCTGCCTAACCCAGCAATAAACGCAGATTTAAACCCATAGCACCGCGCATTATTCATGGAGAGGAGATTGTTCGGTCCCGGGGTCATGTTCAGCGCAAAGCATGCCGGAATGAAGAAAAGCAGCGTCCAAATTTCCACGATATCTCCCTGATGAATTTCTCAAACAAAGCTTTAGTTGCGAGCTACCATCGCTTGTGAATTGAACCACTATAGACACTTAACCCTTTCAATCCAAGAATGCCGAACGCCAGATACAAAAAAGCCCGCTCACTCCTGTTATCAAGAGAAGGCGGGCTTAATCTGATTTGGTGGAGCCAGTTCGAGGCATAGAGGGACTTTCAAATCCCGAGATAGAATCACCATCGCTGGAATGCAAAAAGGCCGCTGTATCTTTGGCAAGAACAGCGGCCTTTTCTAATTTGGCGGAGAGATAGGGATTTGAACCCTAGGTGGGCTATAAACCCACGCCGGTTTTCAAGACCGGTGCTTTAAACCACTCAGCCATCTCTCCGTTGTTGCGGCGAATATTACAAAGCCCTCGCCTGCTTGTAAAGCCTGAATTTGCTGAAATTTGTTTGTTTGCGCAGCCTTTAAACAGTTCGAGGATTTGTTCATCAGTTTGATGATTTCCTCGGCACCCTAAAATGAATCGATGACGAATCACATTATAAAACGCAAGTCATCATCGGTTTATATTCACATTCAAAAGAACCATTTCACGCCAATTTCAGCTTTCAATTCATACTCATTTTCCAATTCCAATCCGCTTGGCAACACCACATCAGATGACGCGTACGCAAGTTTAGTCATCAGCCATTGTGTCCGGTCACTTTTGATCGGCGCATTGAACATCATGTTGTAGGCGGTCGATTCCATCTCGACGACATCGCCGGTCACTTTTACGTATTCTGGCCATGCCTGTAAAAAGGCGCCTGAATCCCCCACTGGCACAGTCGCAAACAGGTTGAGCATGTAACCGTCAGCGGACTCACCAAACACTTCGCCAACGGTATAGTTCACATTCGGGAACACCATAGCGCCGCCAGTGTACTTAGGATTGATCAAACCAATCGCGCCTGCAGAAAACAGTAGGTTGTCATCCATCCCTGTGTTTTTTTGATGAATGATGTCTGTCATAAAGCCAACTCTGGGCATCATGTTGTTATCAATCGCGTGCACCTGAAAATACTGCCCCCGACTGCTTAAGTAATCTGCCCCCACCGAATCTTTACCCGACTTGGCATCTGCATCACCAAAGTTACCTTCTAGAAAACCTGCGAATTGGATATTTTCGTTCCACGCACCCGTCAACATGCCAGACAAGCGCATATCAGCATCTGAGGTCACAAACACTGCGGCTTGCGTATAGACCTGTGTTAAATCAGAAGGGTCGATCACCTTGCCTTCTTCAGCAAAAGTAGGCAGGGACGCTGCAGCAATCAGAGAGCTAGCAATAAGTGTTCTATTCATGGTGTTTTCCTTTTTAAATTTCATCGCTCTGCCTAGCGTCCCTTCCAAGAGGCGAAAATCGGACAAGAATCAATCACGCCATTGTCAATGAACAATGCCGTTCATAAAAATCACATTTGAGGGGGATTTCCATTCATTGGGGTGAGCCACATGTGGGCTCACCCGTTGTTGTTGTAAATATTGTTGCTTTGGATATTGTTGTTGTGAATATTTTTGTGGATCAAATGGTTGAGGATCACGTTGTGGTTGGTTTGACCTTCTCACGCAATCGTTGGAACAGTGCATAGAAACCAGGAGTCATCATGGCGCCGATACAAAGCACAACCAACATGCCACCGAGCAGAGCGAGGCCAGTGGTATTCTGGGCAACCGCACCTGCACCACTTGCAAAGACCAGTGGCAAGATGCCAAGAATGAACGACCAAGAGGTCATATTGACTGCGCGGAAACGCATCTTGCCGCCTTGAATCGCCGCCTCTTCAATAGGGAGCCCTTCTTGCTCGCGTTTGATGCGAGAGAACTCCACCATCAAGATGGCGTTTTTCGCCGCGAGAGAAATCAGTAGGATCATGCCTATCTGGCCGTAAATCGATAGCGCTTGTCCGCCAAGCAGCAATGCCGCGAATGTCCCAACAGCAGCCAGCGGGGCAACCATGATGATGGCAGCAGGTAGAGCCCACGACTCATACTGGGCAACCAAGAACAAGTAAATGAAGACCAGCGCCAGTGCCATCGCAATTTGCGCAGCATTGCCCGAGAGCTTTTCTTGATAGGCCATGTTAGTCCAATCAATGGTGTAGCCATCACTTAACACCTCTGCTGCCACGCGCTCCAGTGCCGCAATCGCCTCACCCGATGAATAACCCGGTGCTGGGTTCATTTGCAGACGCGCAGAAGTGAGCATGTTGTAGCTGGTCACCATGTCTGGTTCCATGGTCGGCGCAATAGTGGCAACCGCTGATAGCGGAACTTGCTCACCCATCGCAGACGGTACATGGATGCGAAGCACGTCTTGTAGATCGTCACGTTGCTCGCCTTTGGCTTGAACAAAGACGCGGTAGCTGCGTCCATCCATGGCAAAGTCATTGACGTATGCAGAAGCCAAATGCGTTGCCAGCGCATCATTGATAACACCGACCGACACCCCCAAATGACGCGCTTTCTCGCGGTCAATTTCTACGTTGTAGTGCGGAACATTGGCACGGTAGGTTGTCATCGCATTGATGATTTCCGGCGCTTGGTTCGCCGCCGCCATTAGCTGGTACGTCATGCTCGCAAGCTCTTGGGCACTGCGGCCTTCAGTATCCTGCACCATGACTTCCAGCGCGTCACCAATACCAATCCCTGGGATTGGTGGCAAACCCATCGCAATACTCATGGCTTTGTCGATGCCATAAAGCTGCATGTTCAAACGCTGGGCGACGGCTTGCTGAGAATGATCACCATCCATTGCTAGACGCTCATCCCAGTCTTTCAGGTTCACAAATAAGGCTGCCGCATTGGATGAAACGCCCCCTGATAAAGCATTGAAACCCACCGCTGCTGCAAAATCTTCAATCGCGGGATCTTGGGCCAGAATCGCTTCTGCCTGAGCCACAATGTCATGCGTTCGAGCTTTCGATGCGTTGTCTGGCAAGAACATTGCCACCGCCAATACCCCCTTATCTTCAGCAGGCACAAAAGCGGTTGGAACTTTATTGCCCATCTGCACCATAGCGACAATGGCAATCGCAAAGGCCACCAGCAGCACTGATGTTTTGCGCACAAAAAGGGTCACCACCAAGCTGTAACCCGCCGTTGCTTTGTCGAACAGTCGGTTGAAGGCCACAAACCATGCAGCAGGTTTGGTGTTACGTTTCATCACCAACGCGCACAGTGCTGGAGACAAGGTCAATGCGTTGATTGCAGAGAGCACCAAGGCAATACAAATGGTGATGGAGAATTGCGCGAACATCAGGCCAGTGATCCCCGGCAGCATGGCAACGGGAATAAACACCGCCAGCATAACCAAAGTTGACGCGACAATCGGGCCCGTGACTTCTGACATGGCTTTGATGGTGGCTTCTTTCGCCGACATATCTTCATTTTCATTGAGGATGCGCTCGACGTTTTCCACCACCAGAATGGCATTATCCACCACGATCCCAATCGCAAGGATTAAACCAAACAGCGTGACGGTATTGATGGTGAAGCCGCCCATTTGCATGAAAGCAAAGGTACCAATCAAGGACACGGGAATCGCTACCACTGGAGCCAACGTTGAGCGGATATTGCCCAAGAATAGGTAGGTGACAAGAATAACCAGCAACACAGCGACGAAAAGGGTTTTCACGATCTCTTTAATCGAGATTTCTACCGATACTGTGGTGTCATAAGGCACACTGTAAACCACGCCTTCAGGCAGAAGCGATTCAATCTCTTGGAGGATTTCCATCGTCGCGGCGCCTGCATCAAGCGCATTGGCTCCCGGCGCCAATGAGGTTGTCACCAGTGCAGCGGGTTGCCCGTTATAGGTTGCGTAAGCATCAAAGAATTGGCGTTCAATCTCAACTTTCGCCACATCACCAAGGTATATCTGGCTACCATCAGGATTGGTTTTGACAATGATTTGTTGGAACTCTTCTGCGCTATTTAATCGCCCTTGCGTGATCAAGTTATACTGCATTGCCGTGTTTTCACGACTCGGCCCTTGCCCAATTCGACCCGCTGGTACGACGGCGTTCTGCTCACGAATGGCATTTTTCACATCCAAGGTACTCACGCCCAAGCTCGCCATACGATCAATGTCAGTCCAGACACGCATGCCAAACGTGGCACCAACCAGTTCCGACGTCGCCAGCCCTGGCACACGAGCCAAGCGCTCCATAAAGTTCGCTTCCACCCAGCTATTGAGTGATAACTCGTCCATGTTCCCTTGCGGAGAATGGAAAGCAATCGCCATCAAATCATCCGGCGAGGCTTTACGGATCCTCACACCACGCGCTCGTACTTCAAATGGCAGGAGATTCTCCGCCGTGGCGACGCGGTTTGAAACATTCACCATCGCCATGTCTGAGTCGATGCCGTTTTCAAACGTAATATTCAGGAAATACCGACCATCGTTTGACGAACGCGACTGCATGTAAACCATACCTTCAACGCCGTTAACTTCCGTTTCGATCGGGTTGCCAATCACTTCCTTGACTGTCTCTGCACTGGCTCCCGGCATAAACGCCACCACACGCACTTGTGGAGGGGTAATGCTTGGGTATTCAGAGATCGGCATGGTTTTAATCGCAATCAACCCTATCAACGTCAAGAATATAGAGATGACAAAGGCGAATTTCGGTCGACTGATAAAAAATTGACTGAGCATAATGAGTTACTCCGCTGCCACAACAGGGGCTCCCGCACGAATGCGCTGGAGTCCACCAACAATCACCGAATCACCAGATTCGATCCCTCCTGTCACAAATACGTCTTGCCCAATGCGGGAGGCAACCTCAACGTCTTTACGCGTGGCAACACCGTCTACAATCATCATCACGTAGTGACTATCGACATCCTGATGAATGGCCTTGTGAGGGATAATCTGACCTTGAAGTTCACCCGCCGTCACACCCACTCGAACAAACTGGTTCGGAATAAGCGCTCCAGCATCGTTATCAAACTGCGCCGCAATCGCTATCGTCCCGCTCGTCGCATTCACTTTATTGTCAACAAATGACAGCGAACCCACATGTCCGGTTGTTTGACCATCAATCTCTAGGATGAAAGGGGTTTGGCTGTTTTTCTCAAACTTGTAGTGCGCCAATTTGTTCTCGTTCACCGAGAAACTCGCCTCAATCGGAGACACTTGAATGATGTCTGTCAGCGCACCAAAGCTGGGCCCAACCATATCGCCGATAGAGAAATTGCTTTTACCTATACGACCCGAATACGGCGCGCGCACCTTGGTTTGTTCTAGATTATCTTGCTGAACCGTGACGTTTGCTTTCGCAGATTCAACGCGTGATTTCGCCATCGTCAATTCAGCGAGACTCAGGTCAAATTGAGCTTGGGAAAGGCCGCCCGTCGACAGCATGTTTTTGTTGCGCGTATGGTTTAGCTTTGACAGATTAAGCGCCGATGTTGCTTCAACCAAGGTGGCTTTCGCGGCGTCTAAAGCTGCTTGATAAGAGGTAGGGTCGATATCAAAAAGCACACTGCCTTTATCAACCAAAGCGCCATCTTCAAAATTCTTACTCAACAGATAGCCGGTGGTTCTCGGTGTTAATTGCGCAGATTCCATCGCTTGGATACGGCCAACATAGAAGTTCACTGGCGCGTGATTTGTCTCCACGGCCTCGACCACAGTGACGGCTGTTGCTGCCGGAGCAGCAGATCCAACCGTCTCTTTTTCTGCACTGCATCCTGCAAGCAATAGTGCTGAAGCCACGATTGATAACGATACTTTTTTCATGTCAGTTCTCTTTCTGGTTATGTCGTCACGAATTTTGTTTTGAAGGTTCAAAAACACCTTCACTCATCGCCTCGTAGGGAAAGGCGATTAATGGCTGTGATGTCGCGCTCAGTGAGTTCACCACCGAGAAATTTGAGGTTGAGCGCTGCCAGCAGATAATTGATTTCTGCTTCCGACTGCTGCTGTCTGGCGGCAAAAAGTTGGTGGGTGGCATTGAGGACATCGACAATGGTGCGGCTACCAATGTCAAAGCCTTGCTCTGTGGCAGCCAGTGCGGCTTCTGCCGAAATCACCGCTTGCTGATAAGCACGATTGGCGCTTGATAACGCGTGCAGATTCTTCTCAGTGCTTCGAACATCACGGGTCAGGTCACGCCAAGTTTGCTCACGCAATTCCAGTGCTTGCTGATATTGCACTTTGGCCTGCTCCACCTTGGAGTTTGTCGCACCGCCGCGATAAATCGGCAACGTCATCGCAACTCCCGCAAAGGCGGTGGCATTGTTGTCTAAATCGCCCCATGCGCCTGCTTCACCAACCATAGGTTTGATGCGAGATTTGGCACCAAAGGCGTATCGATATTCCGCGAGCAAACCCAGAGTGGGAAAATGTCCAGCTTCAGCGAGTGAAATCTGTGCTTTTGAAAGAGTGATCACTTGCTGCTGAATACGCATTTGCGGGCTATGGGTCTGGGCTTTTTCTTCCCATGAGGAAAACCCTTCAGGCGTTGGTGTATTGGCTTCCACTGCAGAAAGATCAAAAGACTGCACGCCGGAGTATGACTTGCCCGACAAGGCGTAAAGATCATCCAATGCCTTCTCAACATCGTTTTGCGCAAAGATCACTGCGGCCTGCGCCAAGTCGTACTGTGCTTGCGTTTCTTTCACGTCGTTCTCGGCAATTAAGCCGTTATTAAAACGGTGCTTTGTTTGTTTAAGGTGTTCAGCAATCGCATTAAATGTCGCTTCTGTCTGCTTCAATATTTCCTGCGTGCGCAAAGTAGAAAAATAGCGATTGGCAACCTGCAACGTCAGCCCTTCGACTGCTACCTGATGCGTCACCAATGACAAAGCGACCTGATGATCTGCAAGCTTGTTAGCGTCGTTCAGTTCCTGATTAAACAAGTTTTGACCAATGGACAACTTGGCCTCTGCACCCTGTCCATCGGTTTCTGTTAGCGTGGTCCAATCGTTACGTAATGCGCCATAAGAAAGGGAGGCATCTATTTGAGGCTGATATAACGCACTCGCTTGATCTTTTTGTTTGGCAACACGCTCAGTGTCCAACCATGAATAAGAAAGCTGGGGATTGTTGTTAAGAGTGTCGTGATACAGGGTTTCAAGCGAAACAGGTTTTGCCACCGTACCCGCGCTAATAATCACGCTGAGTAAAGTCATTGGAATATAAGTTATTTTTTTCATGGTTAAAGCCCGCCGATAAATAATCAACCTGTCTGGGCATACCCAACAGGACGGTTCGGGGACTTTTTACCGACATTGAAAAATACGCAGTAGAGAGCAGGGGTAACAATCTTGTTCCAGATCAGCTTTTGATGTGATCTTGATCCAGTTTTGTGTTGTGCCGCCGGAAAAATATCGATTTAATTTATTACATATTAATTGACGCATTGACGTGGAATTTAGGTAAAGTGATATCGTGTCACGAGGAGGCGTAAAACCATGAAATCGAAGCCAACACTATGCCTAAAAGGCAGTATTAAATGGTTTAACACAGAGAAAGGATTTGGTTTCGCAGTACCCGATGGCATGGGAGTCGACGTCCTTTTTGATCTGTCGACCATCCATTGTGACGCCCCGATCACGCTTCGTCACGAGCAACGCATTTATATGGAAATTACACAGCAGGCCAGCGGTGGCTATTCAGCTACCCATATTCTCCCACTCGACTAAATGCACACACAGAAGAGATAAGGTTGATGCCAAGAGGACGCCCAACAGAATGCCCAATCATTCGCCAAGAACGCTTGGTCGCTCGCCTGTTTGAACAAAAAAACACCCTCTATCAGCAAGTCATACAATCAATCGCGACGATCCACCCTTCTATTGATAACCACCAGCGAGCACAGCTCAGTCAAACGCTATTTGCTGTCAGCGAAGAGTTCCGACTCTGGGCAGATGCAGAAAATCTGCTGCTTGGGGTACAGCGAAACCGTCGCCTATCAACTGCTCTTACCGCACAGGTACAACACGTTCAGACATTGCTCGGGCAGCTTTCTGATTTTTATGACCTCTACCTTTCAACCCAAGGCTTCACAGAGCAAATACCATCATTTATTCGCGACTTTAATGGCGACTTTACGCAGCTAACCAATGCGGAAATTCCCACTCAAACTCAATGCCTAAAGCAGGTCGCGAATACGCTGATGACACAACTTGATGCTGAGTCCAAACCCAACAAACATTGGCTTCAAGGTATGAGAAGCACCATTAGACAAGCCATGTTATTTGTTATTCACCACCGAATGTCACTGGTCTACCCACCTGAGCATCAAACTCGCACGGGGCGCCCTGCCATACCGTTACCCGTGCAATTTGTTCGTGCAGAACAAGCTATGATCGACGCATATTTTGCGCTTTGTGTGCTTTGGAAAGCATCACAACACAAAACCGTGTCGCCGCAGAAGGTTTGGCAAACTCACACTGTCACAATCAAGAAGCAACGGGCGGGAAGACCCACCCTGACAAAGAAGCAACGGCTGCAAAGAGAACTCACCAAGGCCAGACGCGAGTTGGGTAGACTGGCTAACACATGCGATAAACCTGCCAATGAACACCAACGAGGAAGAAAACCTATCCCTTTGGATATCAAGAAAGCGCGTTTATTGGAAAAAATTGCCACATTGGAAAACACCCTCCTTCACTATGAAGCATCACCCTCCTCACTTTGATGGGTTTTCCCTAACATAACTGATTGGTGCGAATAAACGCCGCCTGATACCTTGGTACTAAAGATTAGGGGGGTGGCTTATGAACAAATATATGTTGGCAACAATCATCCTAACCGCAGCTGTCAGCCTAGTGCTGCTGTTGGTCTTTACTTCGCTTCAACACCACAATCAGGCGGTTGAATCCCTCTTTCATGAGACTGATATTTTGCATCAGCAAGGCGTTAATAACCTCTACGATTTTATCCTCTCACCGAAATAGCGCCCTTCGCGTCATTTCAGTTTTACTGGCATTCATAGCGTTCAAATATGACCTATTACCTGATTAACCGGGACATTGTTTTTGATAACGCATCAGGGAAGATTGCGCATGTTCATCAAAAAAACACTCAGCAACTTAAATCCAATGAATGGAAGTTGCTGCACCTATTCGTTGCCAATCCGGGCATTGATATCTCCGTTGACCAAATTCTCAATTCGGTCTGGGACGGCAAGCGCGCAAAATCCAGTGTTGCCACGTCAGTAAAAAATCTGCGTAAGTTGCTGGGAGACTCAGCAGACACCCCGCGCTTTATTCAAACTCAGGTCATGAAAGGCTATGCCTTGATTGCGGACGTCACGCAGCTTGATGAAAAACAGCTTAAATCAACACTACAAAAACACCGGTCGACTCAGGCCAAAGCCTTTCAATGGTGCGGTAAACATCGTGGTTCTCTCTCACTGTATACGCTCAATATTGTGTGTGCTGTGAGCCTGTTTATCAGCATTTCTTCCATGTTTCAGCACGGCATATTTGATAGTTGGCTGCCAACAAGAAGCGCCCCCACAGAGTGGCAACCGATGGTGATAAAGGGAACATTGGGACAAGATGCGCTGAACTATACCGCGTGTGATTCGTTGCTTTCCGATGCGCGAACGTCAAACCGTTTAAAACATATTGAAGTTTCAGCGATAACACCCACTCAAAGACTGCCAAGCCTGACCTGGGCTGACACCAACAAGAAGGTACTGCTATGCCATCTGTCTCCCACCGACCATCTGTATTCCGCCGACCATCTATCTTCCACCAAATAGTTACCTTGCTTTTGTTGGTTGCCGCAATTGGGGCTTGGGGCATTAACCATCATCATTCGTCTGTGAATCATCCTGAAACGATGGCTGAAAACAAGGTGTGGTATCTCAAGCATCGGGGCTATCCGAACCAGTTTGGTTTTCTCAGTCACCATTGGGGACTTCGTGTCGTTGAATCTGACATTGAAACAGCAATAAAAGAAAGAGGCGAGGCCACCATTGCGGTGAGAATGAAGCTGTTTGATTCTGAGGGATTAATGGGTTTCGTGACGCTGCAATTTGATGCGCACATGCAAGTAAGCGGTGGCGACCGTTTAAAGTTAGAGGTAGATAAGCGCACAGCTACGATCACTGAGCATTCTGAACACTTTGATTTGGCGACGTTCCGCCCCTATCTCGATGATTTGCTTCATGACATGTATCAAGGGCAGCGAAATATCATTTCAATATCTCATACCGAGGCCATTATGGAAGTTCCTTACATGGGCATTGTCAGGGTACACCCAATCCCTGAAGCAAAGATTATCGATTCCACCCTGTAATACTTTTCTCTCTTTTCAATTTGGCCTGCAGTTTCTCGCTGTAGGCTTTTGTTTCTTACCCCCCTCCCATTCGTACTACTCATTCTCATATCGCCATGAACAAAGGTTCTCTTGTTCAGCCTGTCATCGGCTCGACACCGTCTGTATCTTCACTTGCACTTGCACTTGCACTTGCACTTGCACTTGCACTTGCACTTGCACTTGCACTTGCACTTGCACCCAAAACATACCCCTGCCCCAGCAGCAATCGATGCCCTATCTGAAAATGATCCCTGACACTTAACGCCAAGCTCCCAAGGTGGTTTGAAACCTATGAGATAACCAATGAAACCACATGAAAATCCATTATTTACAACAAGTTATCTTGTCGTCGATTTTTCGTGATTTTAGTTCTTTTTAGCTTCTGATCCCTAGTATTTGTCCTGCCTGAATCACAAAGGTGACGACAATGTTTAGCTGCATACACGACGCACGCCAATTGCTGCTGGTGCGATGCAAGGAAGTAACAACATTCGTCAAGGATGACACCATCGCGATTCTACCGACGGAGAGAAGCGCGATTTTAGAAACACTCAATGCGTTGGAAATCACCATCGCTAACGATGAAAACGTAGACGACAAATTGCAATCGCTACAGGTGTGTTTTTCTCGAATGGCGGTATCCGTCAATCTGGAACGCTACCACGCTTTAGCGCGCAGCATTGAGAAAGCAAAAATACAAATAGGGCGTTTGTTGCAAGCCAACGAACACGCAGAACACAGCGACACCCAGAAGTTTTATCTCTACTTAAAACACAAGGGGCTGATCAGTAGCTGGCAAGAACTGGAGTTCGGCAATGTCGCCACAGTTGTTGATGCATTCAAGCGGGGGTATCTCACGTTACCCGAAGCATCTGATGCGATTTCAGCATCCATGCGCTGCCAGCATCAGCTCCAACTTTGTCATCTGGCTCAAGCTCGATCTTTCACTCAGGGACAAGCCGCATAAAACCGGCAAACAACAAGAAGCATACTGATAATGAAAACAACACTAAAAATCATCTCAATTGCTGTCATGTTAGCTGCTCCAGCCGCACTCGCAGCAACTAACGTACTAACACAAGAGTCACTCACTGGCGACTGGGCGGGAGCACGCTCTACAATTCAAGAGTTTGGCCTTACCTTTCAAGGTGAATACACCAATACATATCAATCTGCGCGTTCGGGCGTGGATGGCAATCCAAGCAACACTTCACACCGATTCGACTTACTCATTGGCGCAGACACGGAAAAGCTTGGACTTTGGCATGGCGGCAGCTTTCATTCGCAATTGATTTACCGAGACGGCCAGGCGAATGATCTTGGCATCAACAGCCTATCTTTGCCCAACACAGGGTTTTATGGGTATGAAGATGGTGAAAGTGCATATATTTCTAGCTTGTATTACGTGCACCGCTTCACGCCATCCACCAATGCAGTAGTCGGCCAAGTCGATGCGTTTGAGCTACTACGTCATGCACCATTTTATGGTGGTGCAACTCGCCACGGATTTATGAATGTTGCCTTTGCTGCGCCGCCAAGCGGCGTAACTCCCCCCGCTTTTCTCGGGGCTATGGTCAATCACGCAGAGGGGCCTTGGCGCTTTACCGGCATGATATATGACCCGAAAGATCGCTATACCGAGAAAGTCCGACTGGATGACGCATTTGATGATGGTGTCAATATCGCCCTCTCTGCCACATATATGACGCAGTGGGCGGGACGTATGACGACATTAGGCGGCGCTTATACCTATAGCACAGAAGAAGGGATGGACTGGGACGTTCCACCAGAAACCGCCAAATACAAGTACAACGCGCGGTTACAGTTCACGCATAACGTTGCAGAGAATGAAGGGAACCCTCAAGAGGCGTGGGGAATCTATCTACGAGGCTCACTGGCAGACGGCAATCCAAACATTTTAGATGCAACGTTTGCTGGGGGATTCGGTGGTCAGGCGTTGTTCTTCGATCGCCCGCAAGACAACTGGGGCATCGGTTACTACCACCTCACGCTCTCAAACGATTTAAAAAACACCGTCAATAGCATTCTTGATATAGCAGATTTGCCTATTGATGCCCGCATGAGAAATGAACAAGGCGTTGAAGCCTACTATGCCTATCAAGCAACGCCTTGGTTGACCTTCACAGCGGATCTTCAGTACGTGGAATCCATGGTATCAACAGAAGATAAAGCCCTGCTGTTTGGGCTAAGAACGAATATTCGTTTTTAATTAAGCAGCTTCTATCTCCAAAACGCGCTTCACACCTTTGGGCAAGCCATGGGTATATTGATGCTTCTCCGATTGCGTCAATATACCCAAAGTGTTCTCTCCTTCCGGCTTGCCCCTTTTTTAACCCAACATGTGGCCTTCTTCGACAAACCAATCAATGGTGTCAGCAAATACCTTTTGGTTATCTTTTCCAATGGCGAAAAACACATTCAGCCCAATCATTTTACTTTTTGGTAGCTCTTTAAGCTTCAACTCGACCAACTCACCGCTCTTCAAATAGGGTTGCATGTAATCTTCTGGCATTGCCGCCCACCCCTGTTGCTTAATCATCTCGCAAAGCAAATCATGGTTACTTACCACATGAAACCGAGGTGAAATCTTGGCGAAGCCGACGTTAAGCGCCAGAAAGTTTTCACTAATATATTGAGTTTCACTTTGCAGATGGTGAATAGTCACCGCCTCCATGGCAGACAGTGGGGAATCTTTCGCCGCATAGCATTTCAAATGTAAATGACCCAGCGTTTTCCATGTCACCTCCGTTTCAGCAAAGGCCATGTCTCTGTTGGGCATTAATGCAAAATCCGCTTGGCCCTCTTTCAGCATGACCAAGGCTTCCTGACGCGTTCTGTGCAGCCAGTTAATCACCATGTTGGGATAGTGTTCTTTCACCCTCTTTTCAATACTGACCATTAAATTCAAAGGGGCAAAGACATCATGCACAACCGTAAGTGAATGAACATCACTGTCGAAAAGTGATTGGCTGAAGTAATGGAGCTCGCGGTTTTGTTTATCCACCACCTTAGCTTGAAAATAGAGTTTACTGGCTTTCTCTGTAGGAATGGCTTTTCGGCCATCAATGATGAACAGGTCGTAACCCACACCATCTTCAAACGCCATCACATGTTCACGCACCGTGGTCCGCGATTTTCCCAGCAGTTTTGCAGCGGCACTGTAAGAGCCTTGCTCGTATACAGCAATGAAGGTGGCGAGTTGCTCTAAGGTATGCATTTTGTTCCTATCCGTTGCACCTCTTGTTAGTAATACCCTAACAAAACTGACTTTGTCGTAAATGAATTTCAGTTAAAAATAACTGTGAGTTCAAAATCCTACTTAAAAAAACTTATGGCAGAGGTCGATATGAAAATTTTCCCGCTTTCTTTGATCGCTTTAGCGCTCTCCTCGTCGATGGCATTCGCTGCACCAGATCTTATTCTGAAAAACGGCGACATTGTCACGGTAACAAGTGAACAAGATCGCGCTCAAGCTATCGCCATCAAAGACGGTAAAATCGTCGCGGTTGGCAGCACGAAAGACGTGCTCAAACAGAAAGGCAAAAACACTGAAGTGCGCGATCTTGAAGGCAAAACTGTCACGCCAGGTTTTATCGACGCTCATGGTCACTTTGCGAATTACATTCCCTTAGCAAACTCGCTGTTTGTTTACCCTTCTCCAATGGGAACAAGTGACAGTGTTGGTGACATTCAAAACGAACTTCAACGCCATTTTTCGCAGCCAGGATTAAATAAAGACATTCTTCACATTGCATTCGGTTATGACGACTCTGTTCTCGCTGAAAAGCGTCACCCAAATATACAAGAAATGGATAAGGTTACCGGCGATTTCAGCGTTTGTATGATGCACGTCTCTGGTCACTTAGGCGTGTGTAACACGGCAGGCATGACACAAATTGGTTACACCACAGCATCAGAGAACCCGAGCGGCGGCATTATCCACAAAGATAGCAACGGTGAGTTGACTGGCTTGATTGAAGAATCCGCGACTTATGCGCTTTTTCCACATTTGACGGTTGGCAGCCAAGAAGAGGCCCTTGCCAATTTTCAGAAGGCTCAAGATCTCTTTGCCAGTTATGGTGTGACAACCGCACAAGAAGGTTTAGCAACGGCTTCCACACTAGGGCTTATCAAATCCATGGCCGATACTGGCGCACTAAAAATTGATGTATTGGCGTATGCCAAATGGGTAGATTTCGAAACCATCTTGGAGAACATGAAGCTTGGTGAGTACAACAACGGCCTGAAACTGGCGGGGATGAAAGTCACGGGTGATGGCTCTCCTCAAGGAAAGACCGCTTTCCTATCTACGCCGTACTTTGAAGTGCCGCACAGCCACTCTTATCACTATCACGGCTATCCTGTCTTGAACCAAGATGAAATGGATCACTACGTAGATTTGGCTTTTCAACACAACGCACAATTGATCAGTCACGCGAATGGTGATGCCGCTGCCGATTTACTGTTAAATGCAGTAGAAAAAGCCAACGCAAAGTACGGGGAGCGAGATCACCGCACTACAACGATTCATGCTCAAACGATGCGTCTCGACCAAATCAAACGCATGCGTGATGCCGGAATGATGGCGTCTTACTTCCCAGCTCACACCTTCTTTTGGGGTGATTACCATCGCGACTCTGTTTTAGGCCCATGGCGCGCATCAAACATCTCCCCGATGGGATGGGCTGAGGAGTTTGGGCTAACATACACCATTCACATGGATGCTCCCGTTGCCTTCCCAGACCAAATGCTAAACATGTGGACCGCCGTTAACCGTGTTACGCGTTCTGGCGAAACGCTAGGTGAACACCACAAAATCACCCCTTACCAAGCACTGGAAGCCGTCACTAAAACCGCGGCATACCAAAACTTTGAAGAAATAGAAAAAGGCACTATCGAAGTGGGAAAACGAGCAGACTTGGTCGTTTTAGCACAAAACCCTTTGAATGTTGAGCCATTGGAAATCAAAGACATCAAGGTGTTAGAAACCATCAAAGATGGTAAAACTGTGTTTGAATACGCGGGCTAAACATGGGTAAGTAACATCACTTAATACGAATCAAAAGGCGGACTCCATGTCCGCCTTTCATGTTATTTCTCACTTAAAAACAACAAACTAACCGAAACGCCCACTGATGTAATCACGTGTTAATTTATGCTCTGGGTTGTTGAATACGTTTTCGGTGGTATTCAACTCTACTAAGTCGCCCAAGTGAAAGTAGGCGGTGCGGTCTGAGACACGCTTAGCTTGTGACATGGAGTGCGTGACCATCACGATGCTGAAGTTCTCTTTCAGTTCTTCAATCAAATCTTCGATGATACCCGTTGCGATTGGGTCAAGTGCTGAACACGGCTCATCCATCAGAATCACTTCCGGTGCAATCGCGATGCTTCGCGCAATACAAAGGCGCTGTTGCTGGCCACCCGACAAACCTGTCGCAGGCTGATCCAAACGTGACGCTACTTCATCCCACAAACCTGCACGGCGCAGTGATTCTTCGATCACGCCGTCTAGCTCGTCTTTGCTGTCAACCAAACCATGAATACGCGGGCCATAAGCCACATTGTCATAGATGGATTTCGGGAATGGGTTTGGACGTTGGAATACCATGCCGACTTGTGAACGCAACTCAACGATTTCTTGCTCTTTGGCATAGATATTATGGCCGTCCAACAAAATCTCGCCTTTCACTTCACAGCCAGGAACCGTATCGTTCATGCGATTTAAACAACGAAGAAACGTGGATTTACCACAGCCTGACGGGCCAATCATGGCAAGCACTTGTTTCTCACCAATATCGAGATTGATGTTACGAATGGCTGATTTTGCGCCCGCTTCGTAGCTCACGCTGACGTTTCTAGCCGTCATTCTTGGTGCGTCTACAAACGGGACACCACAGGTCTCTTTCGGGGCTGCAGTGTGCTCAGCCGCTTCCATTTTCTTTTTCTGCGGGAATTCACCGACATGTGTCATTGCAGTTGTGGTCGTGGTTGTCATTTCCATACTCCTACCATCTGCGCTCTAAGCGCTTACGCATGATAACGGCACATGCGTTCATAAATGCCAAGAACGCCAGCAGCACCATAATTGCGCCCGATGTATTCTCAACAAAACCTTTTTCTGGGTTTTCTGCCCAGAGATAAATTTGTACAGGTAACGCCGTGGCCGCATCGAGTGGGCCAGAAGGCACTTCTACGATAAATGCAACCATACCAATCATCAGCAGCGGCGCGGTTTCACCCAAGGCTTGTGCCATCCCGATGATGGTGCCAGTTAGCATGCCCGGCATTGCCAAAGGCAATACGTGGTGCATGACCATTTGCATTTTTGATGCGCCGACACCCAATGCAGCATCACGCACGGATGGCGGCACAGCTTTGATCGCGGCACGGCTTGAAATAATGATGGTTGGCAGTGTCATCAAGGTCAGTACCAAACCACCCACTACAGGCGCGGAACGAGGTAAATCCGCCACATTCAAGAACACAGCCAAGCCGAGCAAACCAAACACAATCGAAGGAACCGCTGCCAGGTTATTGATGTTGATTTCAATCAGTTCGGTGGCACGGTTGCGTGGCGCAAACTCTTCTAGGTAAATTGCTGCAGATATACCAATTGGAAAGCTCAAGGCTAACGTGACCAACAAGGTGTAGAACGAGCCAACGGTTGCGCCCCAAATGCCGGCAAGCTCTGCATCTCGGCTATCGCCATTGGTGAAGAAGTTCTTGTTAAAGACAGTGCGCACATTGCCTTCACGCTTCAATTCGTCATACCACTCAATTTGCTGGTTCTTGAACTGACGACCATCTTCAGGAGTGCTGGCTTTGATGTTGCCCTTGTTGTATTGGTTGAAGTTATCACCCGCTTGCGCCCAATACTCGAGCTTCTGCCCAATCAAGGATGGGTCCGCAATCACCCTGTCCCGCAAATCGTATTCTGCACCGTTCGATAGAAACGAATACAGCGCACGTTTGTTCTTGCGGCCATCAACAGGGATTTCTTGAAGAATGGCTTTGCGCACCACTTTGCGGAAGCTGGCATTCATTAATGTCTTTTTGTTGATGTCTTGCCCATCAATACCCAACGCGCTTTCAGACAAATCCACGGTCAGTTTGATTTCCGTGGTGTAGAACGCGGTGTAGCCGTCAGAG
>NZ_JAKJSE010000036.1:0-57747 GCF_050336585.1 Enterovibrio makurazakiensis | reverse complement strand
GGATTGGACACGCCAAGTACGGGTGAAATTGAGTTATTAGGGCAACCTCTTAGCCAATTGGATGATGATGCGCGAGCTGCATTGCGTGCCGAATCCATTGGCTTTGTTTTCCAAAGCTTCCTACTCGTTCCTTCTTTGACTGCGCTCGAAAATGTACTTCTGCCTTGCACCATTCGTGGTGAAGACGAGGATGAAGAGCGTGGAATGTCACTGCTTGCTTCTGTTGGCCTAACCGGGCGAGAAACCCATTTGCCATCCCAGCTTTCTGGCGGTGAGCAACAGCGCGTCGCTATCGCTCGTGCATTCATGACAAAACCGCAGGTTCTGTTTGCGGATGAACCCACAGGTAACCTTGACCAACACACGGCGGCGACAGTGATCGATCTTCTGTTCTCATTGAACCGAGATCATGGGACGACGCTAATTCTCGTGACCCATGATCCCGCGTTGGCGGAGCGTTGCCATCGCACCTTACATCTCAATGCTGGCGAGATGGTGGAGGCTGCATGAGAAAAACCTTGGTTTGGCGCTGGGCTTGGCGCGAATTATTCCATGGGCAGCTTTGGCCTGTCGTTGCTGCACTCGCGCTTATTATTGCGTGTGTTTTTGCGCTTTCAGCTTTAGCTGGGCGGATAGAATCCGTTTTGACCCAGCAAGGTAGAACAATGCTGGCAGCCGATTTAGTGCTGCGTAGCAATCAACCGCTCGCCCCTGAAATCCTGACTCAGCTTGATGCCACTGGCGCAGAATCATCGGATCAAACGCGTTTCGGCACCATGGCGTTTAGTGATAACAGCATGCAACTGATCAGCGTGAAGGCGGTTGAAAGCAATTATCCACTTCGCGGTGCACTAGAACTTCAAAGCGATGCTGAACTGCGTGACAAGGTTCAGCCGGGGGAGTTGTGGTTGGAAGAGCGCTTATTCTCATTGTTAGAGGTTGAGCGCGGCGACACGGTAGACGTTGGTGATGTTACCTTGACCGTATCAGGCATGATTGTCTCAGAGCCTGAACTGTCCTTTAACCCGTTCAGCCAAATGCCCGCGGCATTGATTCACCAAAGTGATGTTGATGCCTCTGGTGTGGTGCGTCCGGGTAGCCGTGTCAGTTATCGTTACTTCTTCCGAGGAGAAGACAGTGAGCTAGCCGCCGTAAAGGCGAGTTATACGCTTGATGAAGGGCAACGTTGGATTGATGAAAACGACGGTGACCGCACGGGAGATATGCTAGATCGCAGTCGCGGGTATTTGTCCTTAACTGTCGTGTTAGTGATCATCATGGCGGCAGCGACTTTGCTACTGACTTGTCAGCATTATGTTGATAGCCGAACGCAAACCTTGGCGATGGTGAAAAGTCTAGGGGCCCAGCGATCATGGGTTCGACGCTGGCTATCAAGACAGCTATTGATGCTTATGTTGATGGCAACTGTTTTAGGGCTGGGAGTGGGCGCTGGTCTGGAGTTTTTGCTGCGTTTACCGCTGGCTGATGTCCTGCCTTCGCCGTTGCCCAGTTATGGGATCCTGCCGTGGGTTTTAGGCCCTCTTGTGGCGTTACTTGTCGCTTTGCCTGCGTTAGGCATTCCATTGATTCGCCTTGTTGAAGCGCCCGCAATGAGCGTGCTCCAAGCACAAAGCAAAGTACGTGCTCGTAAAAACCCATGGAGCTGGCTACTTGCGGCTGTGCCTTTACTGGCCTTGGTGGCGTGGTCTTATGACAACCGCTTGCTGTGGTTAGTCTTAGCGGCACTGGTGCTCATGCTAAGTTTACTCGCAGGCTTGGGTGTGATGGTATTGCGCTTTGCGCAAAAGCGGGTAAAACGTCCGGCCTTCAAGCTAGCGTTAAGTCGTATTACCCGTAATCCAGCCTCCAGTGGGGCGCAACTCGGTGCCTTGGCGACCTCGTTCATGTTGTTGTCGATTATTTGGCTGTTGAGAACAGATTTGTTGGAAGATTGGCAACAAACTCTGCCACCAAATGCGCCAAATGTGTTCGCATTGAACATTGCCAAGCAAGAGCTGGGGGATTATGTCTCCCGTATCGATGAAAACAACATAGAGCGCTCGGAAGCATACCCTATTATTCGTGGCAGACTGATCGGCTTAAATGGTCAAAATTATGCAGAGTTAACGCCCAATCGCGAAGAGCGTGATGAAGCGCTGCGTCGTGAATTGAATTTTACGTGGCGTGATACTTTGCCGAGCCATAATGAACTGTTGCAAGGCAGTTGGCCTAGTGAAGGTGGCGTGTCGGTCGAAGAGGGCATTGCCCAGCGCTTAGGGTTACGTTTGGGGGATGAGTTAACCTTTAGTGTTAACAGTCAGGAGTTTACCGCGACCATCAATTCGATTCGCGATGTTGAATGGCGAAATATGAAGCCTAACTTCTATTTTATTTTTGACCCTGAACTGGTGGAAACACTCCCTGCGAATTGGTTGATCAGTTTCCGGTTAGAGCAAGCGCAGAGTGACATATTAAATGGACTTGGGCGTGACTACCCAACTGTCACCTTATTGGATTTACGCGCCATGAGCAGTCGTATTCAAGCGATTCTCAGTCAGGTGAGCTTGTCGCTGTCAGTGTTGGCGGGTCTTGCTGTGGTGAGTGGCTTGTTACTTCTTCTCACGCTGTTGCGCATTACGCTTGCGGAGCGTCAGCGTGAAATCATGCTCTATCGCACCTTAGGTGCAAGCAAGAAGCGTATCAATACTACCTTGTGGGCGGAATACGGCATCATGGCGTTAGTCTCGGGTTGTATGGCGGTGGGTGGTGCGGAGTTAGCGATGGCGGCATTGCTTAAATGGGGCGTCGAATTGCCTGTTCGCCTTCACCCTGAAGTGTGGCTGGTGCTGCCGACGTTGGCGGTAGGGTTGGTATTCTTGACGGTCGCTTGGATGATCCGAGGGTTACTAGAACCGCTCAAACGCTAATGGTATCTGCACTGACAGACCCAAAGGCACGTGACTCACGTGCCTTTTTATTTGCCGATGGGTATAGGTTTACCTCAGCAAATCTTCCAATGCCGAAGGGAGGTCGGGGAATTCAAAAGTAAACCCGTTATCTTCGAGTGCGCGAGGCACGGCGCGTTGGCCTTCTAAAAGAAGCTGACCAGCTTCACCCAGCATTAAAGAGATGGCAAATTTTGGGGTAAATAGCAGGTGAGGGCGCTTCAGCGTTGAAGCCAGTGCCTTACTGAACGCTTTATTCGTGGCCGGGTTGGGCGCTGTGAGGTTGAAGGGGCCTTGCTTTTTTTCGTTATTAAGAAGAAAAAGAATGCCGGACACCATGTCTCTAATGTGGATCCAAGGAAAATACTGACTCCCATCACCGATAGGCCCGCCCAGACCTAGCTGATAAGGCAAGAGCATTTTTTTCAGTGCGCCGCCTTCTTTGCTTAACACAATGCCCGTTCGAAGAAGGCAAACGCGCGTATTGTCGGACTGCGCTCTCTTCGCGATTTTTTCCCAGTTCGCGCACACCGCATGGGCAAAGTCTGTTGAATCGACTTTTAGAGTTTCATCGACGATCGTATCGCCTTGGTCGCTGTAATAACCAACAGCAGAACCACTGATGAAGGTATGCGGAGGCTTGTCTGCTGCCAAAATTCGTTTGACGATTTTCTCCGTGATCCCCCAGCGGCTTGAACAAATAATGCCTTTTTGCTGCTCGCTCCAGCGTTTGTCGACGATGGGTTCTCCCGCAAGATTGATGACCGCATCCACCTCACTGAAATCGCTCAACTCATCCAAATCTCGGATAAAGCGAACACCGCTTGGCAAGATCTTCTGGGCGCTTTCAGGTGATCGCGTCAATACGGTCACCTGATGGTGTTCTAATTGAGCAACGAGTACGCGGCCAATTAAGCCCGTTCCCCCAGTAACAAGAATATGCATGAGATTTGTCCATTCTATGAGCGATAAGATTGAGTATGCATTCAATTGGTTAAATGATCACTATATCCCCAAGTAACTGGAAATTGAGCATCTTCAGGCAGTTTAGGGACATAAACGATCGTGATTCCGATTTTAAATAAAACCTTGTTACCTCTATCACCCTATAGACATTGTGGAATGGAAAATTTCTGTACAGTGGAACAGGGTTATAAAGAGGGTTGGTAACATTACCGTCTTTTTATTTTGATTTACCGCTCGTGATTTTGGCTATCTCATTGCCTGAATCTGCTCGCTTGGAGAGTGTGTGAAGGGAATTACTGCATTACTGACCGCTATGTTAGGAAGCTTGAAGGATTTGCTGCCTATCATCTTAGTCATCGGTTTTTTTCAGGTTATTGTCTTGCAACAACCGTTGCCAGATTGGATCTCTATTGTCGTAGGGCTCGTCCTTGTAGTGATGGGTTTGACGTTTTTTGTTTTTGGTTTGGAAATGGGCTTATTTCCTATTGGGGAATCAATGGCTCATGCGCTGGCCAAAAAAGGCAGCGTATTTTGGCTAATGGTCTTTGCATTTTTGTTGGGTTTTGGCACCACGATTGCTGAACCCGCATTGACTGCTGTTGCCGCAGAAGCCGCAGAGGTCGCGGCAGAAGGCGGAATTATTACGATGGACGAAGAGTCGCAATCTTCCTACGCCAATGGGCTAAGAATCACGGTGGCATTGTCGGTAGGCTTTGCGATCATGCTCGGGGTACTGCGCATACTCAAAGGCTGGCCTATTCATCGCATTATCATTGGTGGCTACATGCTGGTGGTGGCGATGACCATGGTTGCGCCGCGCTATATTATTGGCATTGCCTATGACTCCGGTGGTGTCACTACATCCACCATTACCGTGCCGCTTGTGACAGCATTAGGCGTTGGTTTAGCCACCGTGATTAAAGGGCGAAACCCAATGATTGATGGCTTTGGTTTGATCGCCTTTGCCTCCCTGTCTCCGATGATATTTGTGATGGTTTACGGGATGGTGGCGGTATGACCCTATTCCTTTCCCTCATCCCTACCTTTTTCGACACCTTACTTTCGACGGTCCGGGATGTATTTCCGATCGTCTGTATTATTTTCGGCTTTCAGTTTGCGGTTTTGCGCAAACCTGTGGTCAACCTAAAGAAAATCGTTTTTGGTTTCGCCTACGTTATTTTAGGGCTGTCTTTGTTTTTGATGGGGCTCGAAATGGCCTTGTTCCCGCTGGGTGAATCGATGGCGATTCAGCTTACTGCACCAGCGTTTTTATACGGTGAAGGCGCAGTCATGCCAAGCGTTGTGGAATGGCATCACTACTACTGGGTATACCTTTTTGCTGCCGCTATTGGTTTTAGTACCACGGTCGCAGAGCCTTCCTTGATTGCGGTTGCGATTAAAGCGGCACAAGTGTCTGGCGGCGCTATCAGTGTTAACGGGCTGCGATTTTCGGTGGCGCTGGGTGTGTCGATGGGGATTTCTCTTGGGTGCTATCGCATTGTTGCAGGTGACCCTATCCACTACTACATCATTGCGGGTTATGTCTTGGTGGTGTGCCAAACCTTCTACGCGCCAAAGTTTATTGTGCCGTTGGCGTATGACTCCGGCGGTGTCACAACATCAACAGTAACGGTGCCTTTGGTCACAGCGCTTGGCCTTGGTCTTGCATCGACTGTTCCGGGCAGAAGCCCACTTATTGATGGATTTGGATTGATAGCGTTTGCCAGCTTGTTCCCAATGATTACTGTCATGGGGTATGCCCAGTTAACCGAGTGGTCGGCAAAGCGCGGATTGGCTCAAAAAGAAACGAGGGAACCATAATGCGATTCAAATTGATTGTCGCTTTCATTGAAGATTCAAAAACCGATGCGGTGCTTGATGCAGCAAGAAAGGCAGGAGCAACGGGCGCGACCGTAATTAACAATGCGCGAGGTGAAGGGCTCACCAAGCAGAAAACCTTCTTTGGCTTAACCCTAGACGTGCAGCGAGATGTGTTGTTGTTTGTGGTGGAAGAGCATTTAGCGCGCAGTATTCTCGAAACCATCAATGAAGTGGGAGAGTTTGATGCGACGTCCGGCAAAGGAATAGCTGTACAACTGGATATCGAGGATGCGGTGGGTGTGGCCCATCAGGTTCAAGAATTGAGTAGTGTGATTGAGGATGAGTTATGAAAATATTGAAGCGCGTCGGTGACGTAATGAAAGACGATTTTGCCGTGGTTGATGGGCTAATTACCGTTGCAGAAGCCATTCGTATTGCACGTGATAAGCACATCAAAGCGCTAGTGGTAAACAAGCGCGACGAAAATGACGAATACGGCTTGGTGTTGATGAATGATATTGCGAAAAAAGTCTTGTCGCAGAACAAGTCACCAGAACGTGTAAACATCTACGAAATCATGACGAAACCTGCTTTGGGTGTCTCGCCTGATATGAATGTGAAGTACTGCGCCAGACTGTTTGAGCGATTCGGCATTAGTCGTGCCCCAGTGATTGATAACGGCAAGGTACTGGGCGTGGTCAGTTATAACAGCATCGTGATGTATGGCATGTTGGCGGATTAGGCCAACACTTGCCTCGCGTTTTTAGCGATCGTTATGGCCTAAATCTCGCTCAGGGTCGAACACATCACGTACGCGTTGTTTCAGGATTTTGGCTTCGGGAAAGCCGCCATCTCGTTTTCGTTCCCAAATGACTTCACCGTTACAATGGATTTCAAAGCGGCCTCCTGTATCAGGGTGAAGTGCTAAGCAGCCAATTTCTTCGCTGAAGGTAGAAAGTAGTTCTTGCGCCATCCATGCTGAACGCAACATCCAGTTGCACTGACGGCAGTAATAAATATCGATATTCATTTTGTTCATGATGTTCCTTACCATGCGCTCCAAAGCAGTTTTAATCCGACAGCGAACGTAAGCCATTCAAAGGCCACTTTGATCAATTGATTGCTGTACTTGTCAGCCATGTAAGCGCCCAAGTATCCGCCGAGTAACGACCCAACCAGCAGTGCGGGTATCCAAGGCCAATAGATATCGGCACCAGCGACAGCGAGTGTTACCGCACCCAACCCATTCCAAAAGATGCCCACGCTGACCAAGGTCAGCGCCACCGCTTGCTTGTAGTCTAAACCGAACCATCGCACCAAAAAGAGGGTAACGAAAAGCCCAGTACCTGCTGTTAAAGAGCCATTGAGTATGCCAATGACACTCAACCCGATGCAGCCAATGACCAAGCCCAAGGTGTCGCGATGTTTAGGCTCAGCTTCTTGCCCCAAGGTTTTTCGCATTCGGGAATAGAGACCAAGCGCAATGATCAGCGCCCCCAGCAGTGCTTCTGCCACAGGGCCGGGCACGAACAGGATAAGGTTAGCGCCTGCAACAACCCCTGTAGCCCCAGCCAGCACCACATAGAGAGTCAGTGCAGGGTCGAGGTTGCCACTTTTCCAGTGCTTTATTGCCGCGCCTAAGCCAAGTGCCACAGACGCGACTTTATGTGTGGCGAGTGCCACTGAAAATGTGAGCCCGAGAAACAGCAGAAGCGGCAGTTGCAGCAACCCAGCGCCTCCGCCAGCAAGAGAGGCCAATGTATTGGCTATGAGTGAGCCTATGAACAGGCCAAAGGTTGCGAGAATATCCATATTCGCTCAGTTAACAAGAGATGAGTTGGCAGTGGTTATGCCGTTATTGAGTGTTGATACCACGGCGGTTAAATAGATGCCAGTATTAGAAAAAAAGAAAAGCCTGTGACGAGCACAGGCTTAAGCGTTGGATAGCAGAGAAGGAAGATTACCAGCCTTTCACCGCACCACCATCGAAGATGTCCATCGCAGCGCTAAAGACAGCATCTGACTGGTAAGCTTGAACGAACTGCTGAACGTTCTGCGCTTTCACATTGTCTGCACGAGCCACAATCAGGTTCACGTACGGAGATTCTTTGTCTTCAACGAATACACCGTCTTTTTCTTGTGAAAGACCGATAGTCGCCGCGTATGTGTTGTTGATGATCGCCAACGTCACGTCGTCCAGAGAACGCGGAAGTTGCGCGGCTTCTAGCTCAACAATGTCCAAGTTCTTTGGGTTGCCCACGATATCAAGAACGGTCGCTTGAAGGCCAACGCCATCTTTTAGTGTTAGCAAGCCTTGCTCTTCAAGAAGAATCAAAGAACGGCCTAGGTTGGTTGGATCGTTAGGTACCGCGATCTGTGCGCCATCTTGGATTTGCTCAACAGAAGTCACGGTGTTTGAGTAACCCGCAATTGGGTAAACCAAGGTGTTACCTGCGATAGTGAATTTGTAACCGCGGTCGCTGATTTGCTGGTCCAAGTAAGGCTTGTGCTGGAAAGCATTGGCGTCGATCGCACCTTCTTCCAGCGCCGCATTCGGTGAAACGTAATCGGTAAACGTCACCAGTTCCACGTCTAAGTCGTATTTTTCTTTGGCCACTTTTGCAGCGATTTCTGCTACTTGCTCTTCTGCACCCGCCATCACGCCGATTTTTACTTTGGTCAGGTCAATGGCCTTTTCTTCACCACAGCCAGTTAATGCCAGTGCCGAAGCCAAACCTAGAGCGGTGGCGATTTTTTTAAGATTGAACGTCATTTGCGCATCTCCTATGAGCTTAAATTTCCATTATTTTTTTGATTTTCTAGATTTATCTGTGGTCGACGCGTTTAACGAAGTAATCACCCGCCGACTGAATCAGTTGAACCAATATGACGAGCATGACAATGGTGATCATCATGACGGTGCCGTCAAAGCGCTGGTATCCATAGCGAATGCCAACATCGCCCAGGCCACCGCCGCCTACCGCGCCAGCCATCGCCGAATAGCTAACCAGCGTGACCAAGGTGATCGTTACGCTGTTCACAATGCCGGGTAGCGCCTCGGGCAAGAGAACCTTGCGAATAATTTGCAGCGGGGTTGCCCCCATTGCTTGCGCCGCCTCAACAAGACCTGAAGGCACTTCAATCAGCGCACCTTCGACAAGACGGGCAATGAAAGGGATGGCACCAACAATCAAAGGCACGATGGCTGCGGCTGTACCTATCGAGCTACCCACCACAAGGCGAGTAAACGGAATGATGGCAACCAGTAATATGATGAAGGGGATAGAGCGACCAATGTTCACCACGGCCCCTAGGCTGCGATTAAGTAGCTTGTTTTCCAGCAAACCACGGGGTTTGGACAGATGAAGCAAGACGCCTAAAGGAATACCAAATACAAAGCCAATGAAACCAGAGACAAACACCATGGTGAGGGTTTGGCCGAGCGCATCAATCAATAAGCTAACGAGGCGTTCGTTTTCCGCGAACCAGCCAGAAATGGCAGCAATATTAAGCGACATAACCAAGCACCTCGATGTTGACGTTGTGTTCTTTTAAGTAATCCAATGCGCGTGTGACATCTGGAGCATCACCGAAAAACTCTGCCAGCATGAGGCCGAATTTCACGCCGCCAGCGTAATCCATGTCGGCGCTTAAAATGCTCACATCGATATTGAACTTGCGCGAAACTTGGCTTACCAGTGGGGCATCCACGCTGGTGCCGGTAAATTCAAGGCGAACTAATGGCGGCAGATCCCCTGTGTTTTCAGTTTGCAGTCGCGCTGCATAATCTTGAGGAATCGACAGGTTCAGGGTGGCGCGAATAAAGTCGCGGGCAAGTTCGGTTTTTGGGTGGGCGAAAATATCGCCGACCGTGCCTTTTTCTACCAGTTTGCCGTCGCCGATAATTGCCACTTCATGACAGATGCGCTTTACCACATCCATTTCATGGGTGATCAGCAAGATGGTTAAACCCAACTTCTGATTAATCGTCTGCAGCAGATTCAAAATTGAATGGGTGGTGGCAGGATCTAAGGCGCTGGTGGCCTCGTCGCATAGCAGGACTTTTGGGTCACTGGCGAGTGCGCGAGCAATGGCAACGCGTTGCTTTTGTCCGCCACTTAAATTTGCAGGATAGCTGGAACGTTTATCTTCTAGGCCAACTAACTCAAGTAACTCTGTCACTTTGTTTTGGATATGCGCGTGGTCTTTACCAGCGAGTTCAAGAGGTAACGCGACGTTATCAAACACGGTGCGAGAAGAGAGAAGATTAAAGTGCTGGAAGATCATGCCGATCTTCTGGCGCTCACGTGTCAGCTCAGACGCTGAAAGGGTGGTGAGTTCTACGCCATCGACGTTGACATTCCCACTTGTTGGTCGCTCCAACAAGTTAACAATACGAATCAAGGTACTTTTACCTGCGCCAGATGCGCCGATAACCCCAAAAATTCTGCCCTTTGGAATGTGAAGGTCAATATCACGCAAAGCATGAATCGTTTTCACGCCCTGTTTGAATTCTTTATTAACCTGACTAATTTCGATCATAAGCCATCCTGGACAAAATCGTGTTAAATAATCGTTAAAATGTAGTGATAATCGTTGCTTTTGTTCTTCACTGTGGAATTTGATGCTATTTATAGTCGAACGACAAGTCAATAGATATTTTTACGGCTAGACGTCTATACGGTTGTTTGGGTGGGTTTCTTGGTGTGTTTTGAGGGAAGCTCGAAGACAATGTCTTAATAAAAGCCGAGTAAGGCAGGACGTTTACTGGGAAGGCCCTATAGAAATACCCAAACCAGAACGGTTTGTAATTAAATTTCTGTTGTTCGTGAACCAACTGCTTAGTTTTTGCACTGAAGCACGTCGTTAACGTCGCTTTTACAGTAAGGTATCGGGTTAATTTCATATGAATGGTGAATATGACGTTAACTGCCTATTTAGCACACAATAAGTCGTTTAAGCGTGCAATGCTCTGCGCGAGCACCTTGAGTTGGCTGCTTGTTTCTTTGATGCCGGTGATTAACGCACACGGCAGCAGTGCGGGCGTGTGGGCGACACTTTGCACCGTGAATGGCTTTGAGTTGGTGCAAGTCGAAGAGGGGGAAACCTCCAAAACGCACAGCAGTAAGCCTTGCCCATTTAGCCATTTTTCTTCCTTTCATCATCACTCGCTTTCTTTCAATCCGGTTTATACACGTAGCTCTGAAATCGCGCTTGAATCCTATCCGTACTTCGTAAAAAGGATTCGGTTTGAGCTGCCTGTGACCCGAGCGCCACCTTCATTCCTCCTTGCTTAAATACCGCATAAAAACAACAAGGGCTTATACCCAAACGTAAAGTCAAAATGCAATGTCACTGCGTTTTTCGGTGCATCTCATGATGCTTAAGAAGCGCGGTGAGGTCGCGCATGAAAAAAGGAATGATTCATGGTTATTTCTAACCCCAGTAACAATCCTCTAGACACACTGGCGAAGCAAAAATCTCGTTATTTTCTCACTTGGCGCTGGCACTTCTACTCAGGGTTATTCGTTATCCCTTTTATGCTGATGCTAAGTGTTACCGGTCTCATCATGCTGTTTGATGATGAAATTGAAGCGGTGCGATATGGCGAGGTGCTGTCGGTCAACCCTAGCACGTATCCATCTCAAGAACCGTTGCCCATATCTGCGCAATTAGAGGCTGTGCAACACGCGTACCCTGATGGCACGGTAACGCAGTTTGTGCCAGCGACTTCTTCTGACGTCGCTAACCGATTTTCCGTCACCATGGCTGATGAATCGACGCGGTTTGTACTGGTGAATCCTTACAACGCAGACATCACTGGCACGATTGATCGCAGCGACAGTTGGTATCAATTGGCGAACGACATTCACGGCACCTTATTGATCGGTGATGTGGGCGATTATTTGATCGAGATTGCCGCTAGCCTGACGGTGATTCTCTTGGTGTCGGGGATATATCTTTGGCTACCCAACGACAATGCGCGCCGTGCTGGTTTTCTGAAAATTCGCACTGACAGTGGGTCAAGAGTTTTACTGCGTGACCTTCATGCCAACATAGGTGGCGTACTCTCTATTGTGCTTCTCTTTTTCGTGCTGAGTGGCTTGGCGTGGGCGGGCGTATGGGGCGCGAAAATCGTGCAGCCTTGGAACAGCTTTCCTGCCCAGAAATGGGATGATGTGCCTGTGTCTGACATTAACCACAAGGCGCTAAATCATGGTTCAGAAGAAGAGATGCCGTGGAACCTTGAACTGACGCCGTTACCTCAATCTAACGTGCATGTGCACGGCGAAGAAATCACCTCGGGTTCATCGGCAGGGAGTGCTGAAAAAGCAGGAATGGCCACTGAGCAAATCGGCATCGATCGTGTGGTGAATGAAGCGAAAGTGTTGGGTTTTGGGCAATACAAACTCAATTTTCCGCGCTCAGAAACAGGTGTGTTCACGGTATCAGCGAACACCATGAGCGGGGATATTACAGACCCAACGCAAGACAGAACCACCCACATTGATCAGTATTCTGGAAAGGTACTCGCTGACGTCACGTGGAATGATTACAACACCATCGCGAAAGCCATGGCGGCAGGTATTGCGCTGCATCAGGGAGACATAAGCATTATCAACAAAGTCGCAAATGTATTCTTCTGTTTGGCGTTTATTCTGATCGCTATCACGGGAGGCGTAATGTGGTGGCAACGTCGCCCTGTAGGTCAGCGAAAGCTGGGCGCACCACCGAAACTCGCAGATTCAGGGCTTTGGAAAGTGGGAATTGTCAGCGTTGTTTTGGTGTGTATCGCATTTCCGATGGCAGGATTAACCATTGTGGCTTTGATGGTGATAGATGCGTTGATTTGCCGATATATGGTGACATTTAAAGATGCGTTAAGTTAACGCGAAAACGTTTTTTGTTTCGACAAAAAACACGATGACATGCCTTCCTGTGGGAAGGCATTTTCGTCTCTACCAAAAAAATGTAAACACAACGCGCAGGGATAAGGTTGACGAGGCGTAGCACGTTATTGGTCGGTCACAGAGGCCGTTATCTATCAGATGTTTAGATTTCTAGTGATCATTGTTTGACCAACTTCAAACAACCTCGCCCTTTTACTACTTGCTGGCTGCGATAATAGGTAAAGTTATTGCAACAAACCATTAACTCATCGGTGTGATTGATGAGTATCGTGTTAGTAAGGCAGTACCTACTTTTAGATGTAAACCTTCAGTACTGCCATATCTTTCGCCTTTCCCAAGCAAGGAGATCACTCTCATGTACAAACGTCGTTCGTTTCTTGCCGCAACAGCAGTTGCACTCAGTGTGCTGCTAACTGGTTGTGGTGAAGAAAAGCAGGAAGCAAGTGCGCAGGCGCAGCCAGTAGCACAGGAAAAAATCAATTGGAAAATGGTAACGACTTGGCCGAAAAACTTCCCTGGGTTAGGTACAGGTGCAAACAACCTTGCTGAGCTAATCACCGAGATGAGTGATGGTCGTTTGGACGTGAAAGTATACGGTGCCGGTGAGCTAGTTGGCGCATTGGATGTGTTTGATGCCGTGTCTCGTGGTACGGCTGAAATGGGTCACGGTGCAGGCTACTACTGGAAAGGCAAAGCGCCAGCAGGTCAATTCTTCGCGGCAGTACCTTTTGGTCTAACTGCACAAGAAATGAATGGCTGGATCTACAGCGGTGGCGGTCTTGAGCTTTGGGCTGAAGCGTACGAACCGTTTGGCATTATTCCTATGCCTGCGGGTAACACTGGCGTTCAGATGGGCGGTTGGTTTAACAAAGAAATCAACACCATCAGCGACCTTGAAGGCCTGAAAATGCGTATTCCTGGTCTGGGTGGCGAAGTGCTGAAACGCGCAGGTGGTACACCTGTACTGTTACCGGGTGGCGAAATCTTCCCATCACTGCAATCAGGTGCCATTGATGCAACTGAGTGGGTAGGTCCATACAACGACCTTGCATTTGGTCTGCATAAAGCATCGAAATACTACTACTACCCAGGTTGGCATGAGCCGGGCACAACCCTTGAAGCGCTGATCAACAAAAAAGCCTTCGATGCCTTGCCAAAAGATTTGCAAGCTATCGTTTTGGCAGCAACACGCGTGGCGAACGCGGACATGATTGCTGAGTTCACTGCGCGTAACAATGCCGCGTTGGAAAGCTTGGTAAACGAGCACAATGTGGATTTGCGTCCGTACCCGAAAGAAGTGCTGTCACAACTTCAAGTATTGTCTGATGAAGTGGTTGCCGAGCAAGCGCAGGTCGATGAAATCAGCAAGAAAGTTTACGAGTCTTACAAAGGCTTCCGTGACCAAGCGATCGATTGGCATGCCATTTCAGAGCAAGCCATGCTGAACGCACGTAACCCGCAGTAACCTTTAAGAGGCGATTCTGAATCGCCTCTTTTTCTTTCCAATTTTAGCCAACAGGCTGATGTTAGAGTAGCTCTATGAATACCGCCTCTCCCCAATTGATCGCTCTTATTAAGGGGATCAACCGTTTTAGTGATTGGACGGGACGCATTGTTTCCTGGTTCGTCTTAGCCATCGTGCTAATCACCTTTGTCGTGGTTGTCATGCGCTATGTGCTCAATTCTGGATCGGTGTTTTTGCAAGAATCTGTCCTTTATTTCCATAACTACGTCATCATGCTCGGCGCGGCATATGCCTTATTGAAAGGCGCTCATGTTCGCGTTGATATTTTTTACCGCCCTATGTCAGACAAGAAAAAAGCATGGGTCGATTTGCTCGGATTTCTCTTCTTATTGCTCCCAACATGCAGTTTCATTTTTTACATCGCTTGGGATTACGTTTCCGTGTCTTGGCAAATCATGGAAGGCTCGCAAGAAGCGGGCGGGGTAGATGCAAAGTACCTTTTTAAAACCAGTATCTTACTGATGCCTGTTCTTATGATTATTCAAGGATTCGCCGAAGCGCTGAAGTCAGTGCTGACCATTACTGGTCACCAAGATATTGCCAAACAACTTGAAGAACACGATGAGGAGCACGCGCTATGAGTGAATTCCTCGCCCTGTTCCTTTTCCTGTTTACCTTTGGCGTGTTGCTGGTCGGCTACCCTGTCGCGTTCACCCTTGGTGGTTCTGCACTTCTGTTTGCATTGATTGGCGGTGTGACTGGCACGTTTGATCCTGCGTTTTTAGAAGCGATTCCGAACCGTATTCAAGGCACGCTATCGAATGAATTGCTGGTCGCGATTCCCTTGTTTATTTTCATGGGAGTCATGCTTGAGAAATCGCGTATCGCAGAAGATTTGCTTGATACCATGGGGCAAGTGTTTGGTGGCCTTGCGGGTGGCTTAGGCATTTCAGTTACCATTGTGGGCATGTTGCTGGCGGCAAGTACTGGCATTGTGGGCGCAACCGTGGTCACCATGGGTTTGCTGTCGCTACCTTCTATGATGAAGCGTGGCTATTGTCCAAAACTGTCTACGGGTATCATCTGTGCCTCGGGCACATTAGGACAAATCATTCCACCTTCCATCGTCTTAGTATTGCTCGGCGATGTGATATCTTCGGCGTATCAACAAGCTCAGCTAGACCAAGGTATTTACTCACCAGAAAGCGTCACTGTTGGCGATCTCTTTCTTGGTGCGTTGATCCCAGGCTTTATGCTCGTCGGCATGTACATCGTTTATTTGATTGTGATTGCGATTACCCAACCGCACCGTGTTCCGCCGATCCCTGCTGAAGAAAGAAAGGTCAGTAAAGAGTTGTGGATGCAGGTACTTACCGTTTTGTTCCCACCCGTGCTTTTGATTGTGTTGGTGCTAGGCTCAATTCTTGGTGGTATCGCAACGCCGACAGAGGCCGCTTCTGTCGGGTCGGTGGGAGCCATTATTCTTGCTGTCAGCAAACGTATGTTCAGCCTGTCGATTCTGCGTGATGTCCTGAGAAGTACCACCGAAGTGACGGCCATGGTCTTCCTGATCCTGATTGGCGCATCCTTGTTTGCGTTGGTGTTCCGCGGATTTGGCGGCGATGACATTGTTCGTGATTTCTTGATGAGCTTGCCGGGAGGTGTTTTCGGTGCCATGTTGTTGGTGATGTTGGTGCTGTTTCTACTGGGCTTCTTCCTCGACTTCATTGAGATTACCTTCGTGGTTATCCCGATTGTCGCGCCAATACTGCTGACCATGGGCGTCGACCCAGTATGGCTTGGGATCATGATTGCGCTGAACTTGCAGACATCTTTCCTGACGCCGCCATTTGGCTTCTCGCTGTTCTACTTGCGAGGTGTGGCACCGGATTCCATATCAACCATGGATATCTATCGTGGCGTGTTGCCTTTCATTTTGATTCAATTGGTGATGTTGGGGCTATTGGCCTACTGGCCTACCTTAGCTACATGGTTACCAGACATCGTTTACGGTTAAGAAATAGCCCAAAAAAAGCCTCCAAATAACGGAGGCTTTTTTGTCTCAACAATTACGCTTGACGCTTATCCAGTCTCAGTTTCTACTACGTTTCTTTTGAGTCACTTTTTGTCTGGAGATGACGTGACATCTGCTGTTGATATCGCCATGTTGGCGGTCTTTATTCCTACTTTTTTCTTTGTCTCGGTAACCCCAGGGATGTGTATGACGTTCGCCATGACGCTTGGAATGAGTATTGGTGTTCGTAAAAGCCTGCACATGATGTGGGGTGAGCTGATTGGTGTTGGCTTGGTGTCGCTAGCCTCAGTGGTCGGTGTGGCGGCAATCATGTTGAACTATCCAAGCCTGTTTGCTGTGCTTAAGTATTTGGGTGGCGCATACCTATTCTATTTGGGTATTCAAATGTGGCTGTCCAAAGGGAAAATGGCTATTCCTGATGATTTGTCAGTTAGCACTAACACGTCTCCATTCTCTTTAGCGATGCAGGGCTTTGTGACCGCGATTGCGAACCCGAAAGGCTGGGCGTTCATGGTATCGTTGCTTCCGCCATTTATTAACCCTCAGTTAGCGATGCCCCCGCAGCTCGCTGTGCTCATCGGCATTATCTTGATGACGGAATTCGGTTGTTTGTTGCTTTACGCAAGTGGTGGTCGCACGTTGCGTCACTTTTTGCAGAAAAGCGGCAATGTACGCTTGATGAATCGTATTGCTGGCTCACTAATGATGGGTGTTGGCGTTTGGTTGGCTGTGGGCTAATTACCGTGATTACCGCACTTTTAATGCTGTTCTGCATGGTTTAAAAAGTGCGGTAATTTGCAGGGTGTTAGAGCAGACTAATCTTTGTAGGTTTCAGCGATTTTTATAAAGTCGTTTTGCATATCAAACATCAAATCGACCAGCATGGGATCGAAATGTGTCCCTTTGCCCTCTCTGATGATCTCAAACGCTTCATCATGAGTCATGGCTGATTTGTAGACACGCTTACTCACAAGAGCATCAAATACATCCGCCACAGCCATCAAACGGGCGCTGAGCGGTATATCTTCTCCGCTTAGACCTTGTGGATAGCCAGACCCATCCCACTTTTCATGGTGGCCATAAGAAATCTCTTTTGCGGCGCTCAAGAAAGGATAGTGCGCATCAACTTCTTTTTCTGCTTTGACGATAGCGTCGTAACCCAGCTTTGCGTGGGTTTTCATGATCTCGAATTCTTCCGCCGTCAACTTTCCAGGCTTGAGCAAGATGGCATCTGGAATCCCCACTTTGCCGATGTCATGCAAGGGGGCGGTTTTGAACACCATGGTGATGTATTCGGGTGTGACAACCTCTGGGTACTTACCGCGAAGATAGAGTTGGTCAGCAAGAATTTTCACATAGTATTGAGTACGAAGAATGTGATTTCCGGTTTCTTGATCTCGGGTTTCAGCGAGGCTGGCAAGCGCATTAATCGTGACATCTTGGATAACGCTAAGTTCTTTGACTCGTCGTTGAACTTCATCTTCTAGATATTCATTTTGGTCATGAAGGAAGTCTTGTGACGCTTTGTTTTCTAAATGGATTTTTATTCTCGCCATGGTGATCGGCGGACTCAGCGGCTTGTTGATGTAATCCGCAGCACCTACCGAAAAACCGTACTCTTGGTCTTCTGCTTTTGATTTCGACGTCAGGAAAATAACAGGAATATCACCGCCACTCTTTTTCGCTTTTATTTGACGGCATACTTCATAGCCGTCCATGCCAGGCATAACCACATCCAAAAGAATGAGGTCAATGGAGAACTTCTCCACGATAGCGAGTGCAGTTTGTCCGTTTGTTGCCGCTTTAACTTCGTAACGGTCTTTCAGCATTTCGCTGACGAACACTAAATTTTCAGGAGTATCGTCAACGACCAGGACGGTTGCTCGCTTGTTGGGTTTATTTTCCGGTGACTCCATCAACGGGATCCTGATTTGCTTTTCACTAATTCAATCCTAGGTCTACTCTTAATATTGTTCCAATCTTGAAACACATTAATTTAATTTGAGACATACATTTAGCCCAAAATGAGAGTCTCAACGGATCAGCGAAATCCTGGCTGGCATCTGGAAGCAGTATCCGTGTTTTCGGAGTGATGAAGGTATGAATCCGCTTCGGACAGTGATGCGGGTAGGTTGCATGTTGAAATGATGGAATGGCTGAGCCTACAGAGCGTGCCTGATAATCGCCTTATGACCAAATTGCTAATCTATATTTATGCTGTGTTTGCTTCTTTCTCTCTTCTCGCCGTCGGCAAGGAAGACCATGGATACCTGTCTGGTGTGAGCTTACCAGCAGTGAACCATACGCTCGCTGATGGCGTCACGAATATTACTACATTGCTTGTTGTCCTCGTGATTGTTCTGACAGGAGCATTGGTCGTTAATAACTTGATCATTAAGCGCAACCAAAGTGAGATGCAAGAGCAACGACAATTACTCAAACAAGCCGAAAAACGACTGCAAATTTCAAAAAAAGCGGCGCAATCAGCCCAACAAGCCAAGCGCGATTTTCTTTCCAATATGTCTCATGAGTTTCGCACGCCTCTGAACGCCATCATTGGTATGTCTCAACTGGCACTTGATGCAGGGCTGGAAGGTAAGCAACAGCAGTATATTCGGCGGGTTGTGACGTCAGGACATGCATTGTTGGACGCCGTGAATGCGACATTGGACTTTACCAATGTGAAAGCCGGAAACCTAGAAATTGAGTGGGTTGAGTGTAATGTCGAAACCATTCTATCACCTGTGGCAAAAGCGCTGGGAGAGCGGGCCAGAGATAAAGGGATACTGCTGTGCGTGAATGTCGATATGTCTATTCCAAAAGTCATTGACGCAGACATTGTTCGAATGACTCAGGTGTTAATGGCGTTGGGAGACAATGCCATCAAATTTACTGATCATGGAGAGGTTATCATTTCAGTATCGCTGGAATCTCGCCGTGAAGACGATGTGAAAATCCGCTTTGCCGTCACAGATACGGGGATAGGTATTAAGCGCAAAGAGCTGGAAATGTTATTTCTGCCATTTTCTCAAGCCGACACCTCAACGTCACGAGCAAAGGGCGGAAAGGGGTTGGGTTTGTCTCTCTCCAAAGAGTTGGTGGCGCTGATGGGGGGCGATATCCAAGTTGAAAGCCGTGTGGGGATTGGAACTACCCTTTCTTTCACACTCCCATGTCAATCAGGGGTGCGAGAAAATACGAGGCTTGGCGGTGCTTGGTCTCGTGCTTTGACCACAAAAAGTGTTTTGGTAGTCGCATCTCACACAACGCTTCAAGCCAACATTTGTGACCCTCTTGTGTTTGCGGGTGCGAATGTCAGTCAGTGTCGTAGTTTCTCCGAATTGGAAGAGTGTCAGAAGGGTATAGAGCGTGGTAACTACGCGCATCTTGTGGTGGATTGGGAGGGTATTGATCCCGACATGAAATCACTACTGACGAGCATATTTATTGCATTGGAGACTCCGCCGAAAGTGCTGCTACTGAGCGGTCCAAATGATAATTTCGATATTGTTGAAACACGCCCGCCTTTTCCGTTTAATTGGCTTGCAATGCCGACCTTGCCTTCCGCGTTGATGCGCACGTTAACTGACGAAAACAATACAATCAGTCCTATTCGTTTAAGTTCCTTTGAAACTGGGCCTGAGCTGGAACTGGAAGATGTTCCAGAGGAAGAGTGGGTGCTTCGAGATCGCGTCATATTGTTGGTTGAAGATAACTTGATCAATCAAGAAGTCGCGATTGGCGCGATGGAAAGTTTGCCGGTGAGAGTGCTTGTGGCAAACAATGGCGACGAGGCGATTCAATTATTAAAAGCACATGCCATTGATTTGGTGCTCATGGATATGCAAATGCCTGTTGTTGATGGGGTGACAGCAACCAAAATCATTCGCCGAGAAATGGGAATAACGACTTTACCCATTTTAGCCATGACCGCCAACACCGATTCACACGATGTCGCTGCCTGCCGTGAAGCGGGAATGAATGAGCATATTGCAAAGCCCATAAATTTCGAATTGTTGAAAGAGCGACTGATTTATTGGCTAGCGATTTCTGAGTACAAGCCTGAAGACACCCAACGCCCTCGCTTCTCACAAGATTCCACCGTGGTGAAAAGTGATGACATTGGCATGGCGGTTGAAACGCCTCCAGCGTTGTTGGCTGAAGAGACACCATCCAACTCTCAAGTCTCAGAGCTTGACGATGTTAGTAACAATACTGAGGTAACAACCCCGCAACCGCAACCGCAACCGCAACCGCAACCCAAAAAAGCAGATCTTGAAGCGGACGAGACCCGAAGGAGAGCAATAATGGAATACACCGAAACCATGTTCGACCTGATGGTGGATAATGTCCCCGGTATTAACCTTGCCGACGGCGTTAAACGCTTGGGGGGCAACAAGGCAAAATATCTCAAAATACTGTCGCTTTTCCTCAACTCTCAGGTGAGTTCTGTAGAGCAATTGCTGACGTCGGATGACAATAGCGAGAAAGGCATTTTGGCGCATTCGTGTAAAGGTGCGGGCAGCAACATTGGCGCGGATGAAATGGCCGGTGTCGCCTCGGCGTTGGAAGACAAATATAACGCGGGAGAACCCGTATCAGAAAGTGAAGTGCTAGTGCTGAAATCGATGATTATCGCTGCCATTGAGAAGTTTGATGAAATAGCCGCTAGCGCAGAAGAAACGCCTGAGCCGCAAGCCGACGAAGAGATCAAACCGCTTGATGCTTATCTTGTTGAGCAGATCAATGCGTTGCAAGTCAGTTTGCAAGAGTTTGATATTGAGGTGCAGGACAAGGTGACTGTTTTGGCGAAAGCACTGCCGCAATGGTGCAACCAGCTTGAGGAGTTCCAGCGTTTGCAGGAGGCGATAGGCCAATTTGATTTTCTGACAGCAGAAGACCACCTTAAAGACCTGAAAAAGAAAACGGGTTGAAGACAATGTCACACCAGACAGTCAACGTGAAGCTCTGGATCAATTGAAATAAAAAAGCCGATGCATCAGCATCGGCTTTTTTTTACCAATAAGCGCGTGGCTTATTTAGCTGCTTCCGCGTCGTCAGCTTGTTTCGCTTGAATCGCAGTTAGTGCAACTGTGTAAACGATATCGTCTACCAGTGCGCCGCGAGACAGGTCGTTCACAGGCTTACGCATGCCCTGAAGCATTGGACCGATAGAAACCAAGTCAGCAGAACGTTGTACTGCTTTGTACGTGGTGTTACCGGTGTTCAGGTCAGGGAATACGAATACAGTCGCTTTACCCGCTACTGGCGAGTTAGGCGCTTTCGATGCTGCTACGTTTTCCATGATCGCTGCGTCGTACTGAAGCGGACCATCGATGATCAGATCAGGACGTTTCGCTTGTGCCAGTTTCGTTGCTTCACGTACTTTATCAACGTCTGCACCCTTACCAGATTCACCGGTAGAGTAAGAGATCATTGCGACGCGTGGCTCGATACCGAATGCAGCAGCAGAGTCTGCAGATTGGATAGCGATTTCAGCCAGTTGCTCAGCCGTTGGATCAGGGTTGATCGCACAGTCACCGTAAACCAATACTTGATCAGGCAGAAGCATGAAGAAGATTGACGATACGATAGAGGCATCAGGGGCTGTTTTGATGATTTGGAACGGAGGAACGATGGTGTTTGCTGTGGTATGAACCGCACCAGAAACCAGACCGTCAACTTCACCCGCTTCAAGCATCATGGTGCCAAGGAAGACTGAATCTTGTAGCTTCTCACGAGCAACAACTTCGGTCATGCCTTTCGCGCCACGCAGCTCAACCAAACGAGCAACGTAGTTTTCACGTACTTCGTCAGAGTTGATGATGGTCACGCCAGCGCCTAGCTCAACGCCTTGTTGCGCAGCAACACGACGAATCTCTTCTGGGTTACCCAAAAGCACACACTCAGCAATCTTACGCTCAGCACAGATAGCCGCTGCTTTTACTGTACGTGGTTCGTCGCCTTCAGGCAGAACGATACGCTTCGCTGCTTTACGCGCGAATTCAGTTAGCTGGTAGCGGAAAGCTGGTGGGCTTAGACGCAATGCACGGTTAGAACCGACAGACAGTGATTCAATCCAGTTACCGTCGATGTGGCTAGCCACATGTTCGTTAACGAACTCAACACGCTCTTTATCGTCCGCAGGAACTTCAAGGCTGAAGCTTTGAAGGTTCAAAGACGTCTGCCAAGTGTTACCTTTGGTCGTGAATACTGGCAGGCCAGATTCGAATGCACGCTGGCACAGGCCACGCAACTGTTCTGGGATGTTGTAACCGCCAGTCAGAAGCAGAGCACCGATTTCCAAGCCGTTCATTGCAGCAAGACATGCAGCAACAATAACGTCAGGACGGTCAGCAGAAGTTACCAGCAGTGAACCTGCACGGAAGTGCTCAACCATGTTCGGGATAGAACGCGCACAGAACGTGATGCTCTTAATGCGACGTGTGTTGATTTCACCTTCGTTAACGATTTCAGCATTCAAGTGCTTAGCCAGATCGCTAGCACGAGTTGCAATCAAATCGATGCTCCAAGGCACACAACCCAGAACGCGGATTGGGCTTGAATTGAAGATTTCCATCACTTCCACGTTGCCTGATTTCGCTGCGTTCGCGTCATCAAAGACGTCAGACAGGTCAGGGCGAGTGCGGCCTTCTTCATCAACAGGTGCATTGTGCTTGTTGATGATAACGCCAGAGATGTTTTCGTTCTTCGAACCACCGAAGTTAGAGACTGCAACTTCAATGCGCTCTTTTAGCTGTGCAGGGTTGTCGGTACCTGGAGTGGTAACGAAAACAATTTCTGCGCCTAGTGTTTTCGCGATCTCAAAGTTAACTTGGTTCGCGAATGGGTGGTTACGAGTCGGTACAAGACCTTCAATCAGTGCAACTTCAGTACCTGCAGTTGCGCCTTTGAAACGCGCGATGATTTCTTCCATCAACACGTCGTTTTGGTCAGTACGGATCAGCGCTTCAGCGTTTGCCATGGTCAGTGGCTCTGCCACTTTCATGTCGCTGTTTGCTTCGATAATGGTGGTCGTCAGATCTGGCTGGTTGTCGCCATGACGTGGTTGCGCGATTGGTTTGAAAAACGAAACGCGAACGCCCTTATGTTCCATCGCACGCAATACGCCAAGACTGACACTTGTCAGGCCAACGCCAGCACCGATAGGAATGAGCATAATAGTACGGGACACGGATAATTCCTCTTTACTATGTCAAAACCAAAGCCCGCGAAAAGCAGGCTTTGTTGAGGTGTTCAATTTAGCCATTCACTATGCCAAATTGAAACGACTGATCGCATTGATCAGCCGCAAGTTCACATCAGTGGCTAATTAAATAGCAGCTAGACGTGCGGTATCTTGAGCGATAACCAGTTCTTCGTTGGTAGAGATAACCATCGCAGGAACACGGCTGTTATCAGAAGTGATAACGCCTTCGCCGCCGAAGCGAGCTTTCAGGTTGCGCTCTTGGTCAACTTCAACACCTAGAAGGCCAAGACGGTTTAGCACTAGCTCACGGATTGGGCCAGAGTTCTCACCGATACCACCAGTGAACACGATCGCGTCCAGACGGCCGTCAAGACATGCAGTGTAACCAGCAACGTATTTAGCAAGACGGTGACAGAATACGTCCATCGCGCGCGTTGCTTCTTCTTTAGTGCCGTAGTTGTCTTCAACGAAACGACAGTCAGAAGTCACTTCAGTCAGACCAGCAAGGCCAGACTCTTTGGTTAGCATGTTGTTGATTTCTTCAACGCTGTAACCCAGTGCATCGTGCAGGTGGAAAATGATTGCTGGGTCTAGGTCACCAGAACGGGTACCCATTACCAGACCTTCAAGCGGCGTCATACCCATTGAAGTGTCTACAGACTTACCGTTTTTGATAGCACATACAGATGCGCCGTTACCTAGGTGACAGTTGATGATGTTTAGTTCTTCAACTGGCTTGCCAAGTAGGTTTGCTGCTTCTTGCGCGATGAAGAAGTGAGAAGTACCGTGCATGCCGTAACGACGGATACCGTTCTCTTTGTACAGCTTGTACGGAAGCGCGTATAGGTACGCTTCTTCTGGCATAGTTTGGTGGAACGCAGTGTCAAATACTGCAACGTTTTTCAGCTCTGGGAATGCAGCTTTAGCCGCTTCAATACCAACAAGGTGTGCTGGGTTGTGAAGAGGTGCAAAGCTAGAAGCATCTTGAATGCCTTTCAGAACGCTGTCACAGATAAGTGCAGATTGAGTGAACTGCTCGCCACCGTGAACAACACGGTGACCAATTGCGCCCAAGTTTTCTGCCAGTTCAGGCTTAGAAGCCAGAATGGTTTCAACGATGAAGCTCAGTGCTTCTTTGTGTGCAGCACCTTCGCCCAGTTGAGCTTCGTGTTTGCCGTCCAATTTCCACTTAATGCGAGCTTCTGGCAGGTGCAGACACTCAGCCAGACCAGACAGGTGCTCATCACCTGTTTGTGCGTCAATGATAGCGAATTTCAGCGATGAGCTGCCGCAGTTAAGAACAAGAACCAGCTTAGACATTTGAGACTACCTATTCGTGTAAAGTAGAGTGTGTTAACTATTCGAAGAAGGATAGTTGAAAAAAAATTCACCAACCTTCTCACAAAAGCAATAAGCAAAAAATTTGTCGCGGAATAGATGCATCGCCCATCGGTCCCTGATATGCAACGAAAAACGCCAGACAGACTCACCTACTGCGCTCACCTTTCTGGTGATTTGTTGCGCTGCCGGTTATCCATATGGCGTTTCTGTGGTTGCGAGATAATCAAATCCGAGCAACAATTGATTTAGGTCGGCTAAGAATAGCGATACTTGCGGCAGATAACAAAAACTTTTGAGTCATTATTGATTTGAATTAATGTTTTTAAACTTTATTTTAAAGGTTGCGGCAGGATTTTAGCTGATAATACAGAGACATCGCTGAGAGGTATGCGCCGTATGAGCAAAAAATCGATGTGGAACAGTTTTCGTGATGGTCAGAAGTATATGACCGAATGGCCAGTCCGAAAGGAGTTGGCTCCCATGTTCCCTGAAAATAGGGTAATAAGAGCAACACAGTTTGCTGTCAAAGTGATGCCTGCTGTTGCGGTCATCAGTGTGCTGATACAAATGGCGTTCAATAACTACGCAGGATTGCCTCAGGCAATGATCATGGCGTTGTTTGCATTGAGTATGCCCCTGCAGGGGATGTGGTGGTTAGGAAGACGTCGCGACACCCAATTGCCTCCAGCTTTGGCGGGTTGGTATCGTGAGCTTCATGAGAAAATTGTGAGTGAAGGTGGCGCAATGCAGCCGATCAAAAGCCAACCTCGCTACAAAGAACTTGCGCAAACCTTAAACCGAGCATTCAAGCAATTGGATAAATCGTCACTGGAGCGCTGGTTCTAACTGCCTAGGCATTTATCAAGCGATCCGTTGAATGAAGAAACGCCTCGATTATGAATCGAGGCGTTTTTGTTTTCAGCCCTAAACCGCCAACGTCAGGTGATGGCGTACCTGTGCTTACGCTGCCTGAAGTGATTTAACACTACTTTTCATGTCTAAAACTCAGTTTGCCAAAACCCAACACACCTGCGATTCCTTGGCGGTTTGTTCATCGGTGGAGGTGCAGAGCTAAGTGCTACTCTCTGGATGCTCGATAAAACAGTCAGTTAATAAACAAAAAGAACAATCCATTTATCATCAGGTTTCGTACCCATTCCAAACGCACTGATGCGTCGGACTGAGTGAGCACCCAATGAATGCAACCTGTTCTCGATTACGTTTGATATTGGGTGACCAACTCAATGCCAGCCATTCCTGGTTTCGCGATCAAGATGACAGCACCTTGTATGTCATCGCCGAGCTTCACCAAGAAGCCCGCTATGTGCCTCATCATGTACAAAAGGTCTGTGCCTTTTTCGCCGCCATGTCTGCATTCGCACAGGCATTGCAACACGCAGGGCACAGAGTCTTGCACCTCACCTTGGACGACACCGCGCCGTTTTCGGATTTACCTGCTTTGCTTACCCACCTCATTGAGCAACACGGCGTGAGTGCATTCGAATACCAATTGCCGGATGAGTATCGTCTGAGGGAACAACTGTCGGTATTTGCATCCTCGTTGTCTATTGCTTCCAATGTGGTTGAGTCAGAGCATTTCTACCTTTCTGACCAAGAACTTCCCCGCGACTTTAAACAAGGTAAGCGACACCGTATGGAAGCCTTCTACCGCAAGATGCGTGTGCGCTTCAATGTGTTGATGGACGGCGAAAAACCTGAAGGCGGACAATGGAACTACGATGCTGACAATCGAAACAAACTCAAAGCGAAAGACATCGACGATGTACCAGAGCCACTGCTGTTTGGTCATGATGTCACTGACATTCTCGCGCGTATCGAACGCCACAACATCAAGGTGATCGGAAAGCCTGACTCAAACCTGCTATGGCCGACAACACGCACGCAAGCGAAGGCGTTACTGGCTTTCTTCTGCCAGTATTGCTTACCCAACTTTGGACGCTTCCAAGATGCGATGACAGGGCAGGCCGATGAAGAAGGCCAGCGCAAACAATGGAGTTTGTATCACTCAAGGTTGTCCTTCGCCCTTAACAGCAAAATACTCAGCCCACAGCATGTGGTGGAGATGGCGGTTTACCATTACCAAACACGACCTAATGACATTAGCTTGGCGCAGGTGGAAGGCTTTGTGCGGCAAATCATCGGTTGGCGCGAATTCATTCGTGGCATCTATTGGGCGAACATGCCCGACTACGCCAATCTCAATAGTTTGTCCGCGACGCGTGATTTACCGTCATGGTTTTGGACGGGCAACACCAAGATGGCCTGCATGAAACATGCGATTGAGCAGTCACTCGATTATGCGTATGCCCATCATATTCAGCGCTTAATGATCACAGGTAATTTTTGCCTGATTTCGGGCATTGCCCCTGAGCAAGTGGATGAGTGGTATCTCGGGATTTATATCGATGCGATCGAATGGGTGGAATTGCCGAACACACGCGGCATGAGCCAGTTTGCCGATGGCGGCATTGTTGGCTCAAAAGCCTATGCAGCAAGCGGCAACTATGTAAAGAAAATGAGCGATTACTGCACGAACTGCCACTATAAGGTCACGAAAACCACCGAAGATGATGCCTGCCCGTTGAACTCACTGTATTGGCATTTTATGGACAAACACCAAGACGATTTTGGGGGTAACCCCAGAACCAAAATGGTGTATGCGAATTGGAATAAGAAATCAGATGAGCAACAAAGAGCGGTGTTGGGCAAGGCGGCTCATAGCCTCAAAAACATCGAGAAATTGTAGTGGCTGAACGTTTTTGATTTGCCTTGAGCCTTGAGCCTTGAATCAGGAACAATCTGGAGCTTTCCGGCGGCTATGGCGCATGGTTCCAATCGCAGCATTCATCTCCTCTTCTGATAACCATTGCTCGGGAAGAGGGTTCACGATTAATCGATAATCTCTAACGTCGTTTGGCAGCGGCGCATCTTGGGTTTGCGGTGAAATGATGGCGATATTGAGATTGGGGTTTCGCGCCAACATGCGGCTGGCAATGCCTAAACCATTTTCGACATGAAACGCGCCCGCAATGTGCATCACTTTGTGATTCGGATTTTCTGCTAAAAACGCAACCATGCTTTCTGCCATGGTGTCATCCCACGCGATTTGCGCCAAATACTGGTTATTGGTTTTCTCTTCATCGCCGTGGAACATTACAGACAAGAACTTTTCTTTGTAGGGGGAGGCCTCACTCGATAGCCTGTTCGCGACGTGACGTCTCTTTTCCGCTGGTAATGTATCAAGGTAGCCTTCCCCCTTAGCGGCAAGACAACGGACGATCTCTTGTGTGGTATTTGCCGCGATAACAGGCAGCGCATTGGTCTTGGCGATTTCAATCAAGGGGCGATAATCACTGGCGTAGTTTGGCCATTTCTCGCTTTTTCCCAACAGTTCGCTTTCCCCAAAATTACCTTGAAGGTAACCATCTATCACGCTTTGATCTGGTCGTGAAAATTGCTCCATAGAGAGTGCTGTGGCGGGATAACGCGCTGAGAGGGTGGCAAGCAACTGCGCTTGGAATAAGTGAATGCCGGGGTGTGTGTGCCATTCTCCTACCAATATGACGTCAGCGTCACTCAGTGCATTGGCGAGTTCGTTGAGCGAATAAGGAATACCATTGGAGGACTCGATTTGGTAGTCGTAAAGTGTGCCTGTGGGGGCGGGTGTTTCTTTCGGCGTAAGCGGGTGAGTGCAACCTAAAAGCGTCGCGAGAATGAATGCTGTGGAGAATGCGCGTATCGACATGAATTCATGACCTTGAATATCAGGAGATACGCACCAGTATGACCGAAAATGTGGATGATTGCTTTGTTGCGTTATTCCCGCATTTTTAGGCTTTCTTGCGATAAACGCGCAGGGTGAAATCCGCTTCACAGTCAAACTGCTCAGTCTCTTTTAATGTCTGCCACAACGCGTCAGGTGCTCGCCATGCAAACGGCGTCATTTGAAGCAATGTGGTCGCATCTTCACTGTTTAGTGTCATGGGATAAGCGACGCTGGTTTCAGTATCCAATTCGAAGCCCGGAAGCGCTTCGACAGGCACGTCGTGAAGTTTTACTTCATCGTAAATGCCCGCCTTTAATTGATACAAGTGGCGAGGCCCAGGTGTCACAGTGACGACCACGCCGTTGTCTTTGACGGTGCGTTGCAATTCTTCCCCGTTACACGGCGCATAGATGCGCACGACAGCATTTAGCTGGGTATCGGAGAAGGGAAGGCGCTGGCTTGATGCCACAAGAAATTCGCAGTCTGAATAGCGTTTGGCGGCATGACGGATCATGACTTTGGATATGTCGAGGCCAAGCACCTTGGTGTCAGGCAATGCCTGCGCAAAATGGCTGGTGTAATACCCTTCGCCACAACCTATGTCCAAAAGCTGGGTGTATGACTGTTCGGCTAGTAAGTCAGAAAGCAACTCACACACCGCATCGCGCATTGGCTGGTAGTGACCGCCGTTAAGAAACTGACGACGAGCCAGCATCATTTCTTTGTTATCACCGGGATCTTTTGAACGCTTATGCTGAACCGGAAGAAGGTTCACATACCCTTCTTTCGCCACATCAAACTGGTGGTTGTTGGTGCATTTGTAAGTGCGTTCAATGCGCTTAAGCGGAAGCTGACACAGCGGGCAAAGGTATGATGACATAGTGATGTTTCGACAAGAATGGATGAGCGGCAAGGATACGGTGTAGGGGCTGGGGGTTCAAGCAAGGTGAGGAGAATAGAAGAAGAAAATTCATAGAGACAATTGTCAACGATGCGAAAGGCAATGCAGCCGCATTTATCATGGAGCAATACACCACGATCTGCGTCTTACTGTTCTAAGCACGTTTCTCTTGAAGACTTGAAATTACGGGTAGGTGCTATCTTTGGGTCTATCTAAAGCTATTTAACACTGTGGGTATAATGCGTAGTGAGAAGCAGGTAAGGAATAAAAGACAGTTCGTTTTATGAACAATAAATTATTCTAGCATACTGATATATAATTTATTTCTAAGCTTGATTGATTATAGCTTTACACGTGCAGTTGAATATAATATTTTAGCGGCGCATAAGCGATTCGCTTAGATACTGCAGCCAATATATTAAAATAACTGAACTAAGCTCTTAGCTGAGCGCTACGTAAGTAGCAGGTGCCAAGGCCCACACCCTCCATTTGCCTCCCCCATCGCGGACCGAGAGTAGAGGGAGGACGCTAGGTTTAGCCAGAAGAATAGTGGCAGTTTTCAGTTATTGTTGGTGTATGTAAACACTATTCTTCAAGCTCTGGATATTGAGTGATGGCTAAACCTTTTTCGTTACCTTAGGTCGATATGTATAGACTCCATCCTACAAAAACATCCACATCTGTGATATCCAACTTCAGCAACCTATGCACTGCTCTCAATATCAGTGAAGCTGAAATGCAGAAAGCGATTTTATTACCAATAGAAGAAAGGTACGTTGCGGGGTCTGTTAACAAGTCAGATGGCACTAGTAGGGCTGTATTCAAACCACATAATCTAATCAGGAAAATCCAACGACGAATTAATAGAAGAATTTTCAAGAAATTGGTAATTTGGCCTAGCTACCTATATGGTTCAATCCCAAATACGATTGATATAAATACTAAAGTAGTATTGGAGCATAAAGACTATGTCAATTGTGCTGCTCAACACTGTAGCTCAAAAAGTCTTCTTAAAATGGATATTAAAGATTTTTTTGATAATATTCATATTGACTATGTACTTGAAGTGTTTACGGGTTTCTTTAATTTTCCTATAGATGTATCTCAAGCATTGTCATCAATTTGCTGTAAAGGTGACACGTTAGTTCAAGGCGCATTGACTTCAAGCTATCTAGCGAACCTAATTTTGTGGAATGTTGAAGGGGAATTAGTTAAAAAACTAATCCGAAAGAACTTAACTTACACGAGACTAGTCGACGACATTACTGTCTCGTCAAAGGTTTCTAATTATAAATTTGACTTGCCAATTAGCTTAATTACTAGTGCCTTAATAAGTAAAGAGCTACCAGTTAACGGTGAAAAAACACAGATTAGCTATGTATCCTCGTCACCTTTAACAGTGCATGGTATGAGGGTGAATTTTCCAGAACCAAGATACCCCTCAGATGAAATAAGAAAACTACGGGCTAGTGTTCACAACCTTCAATGTCTAGCGTCTCAGGCTGGGTATCGGCAAAGTCATGCCTACAGATCAGATTATGCCCGTTGTATGGGTAGGGTGAATAAACTAAAGCGCGTTAAACACGAAAAGCATAAAGTATTATTAGCTAAACTCAATGAGATTCAGCCCTTACCGTCAGAAGTTGATAAAAAACGTTGTATGCAAATGTTAAATCGTTTGAAAAGTGATTTTTCAATTAAAGGAGATAGTTATTGGTATAGGAAAAGGTTTTATCGTCTCCATGACCGTCTCAATGTTTTGCAGAGGAAAGCTTCATATAAAGAGTTGGCAGAGGAAATCAGAGAAAGTATGAAGAGTATTAAGCCTAGTTATGATGAATGATCTGAAAAAATACCCTTTTTTCATGAAATGCCTAAAGGCTATTTCTGTTCTTCTTTTTGTTTTACTTATTTTTGTTATTTTATCTTTGGTTGAGACGGTAATAGAAAAGGAATTATACCTTCAAAAGATTTGCATTTCGAATGATTGCTTGAAGTTAGCGTATGATCAGTTTGAGTATATAATAAAATTCTCAATGACAATAGTGTCGGTTTTAACATCTATTCTGACTACATTTGGTATATTTATTGCTGCACTTACTTTTGTAAATACATCCAAGACAAATGCTTTAAATAGTCATATTAATCATTTTAAGATATTTTCGGATTATGTTTCTTTTGAGGTGAGTAAACGAAGTTCAGTAAGGTTGACGTCTATTGATGTTTTTAATTGGTACAATTTGATTTTTGAGGAATCAAAGGTGGGCTCTATAGCTGTGTCACTAAATTATATAAGTGCAATCAAAAATATAAATTTTGAAATATCAAAATCAAATGACCAATCTAAAAAGGTAACTGATGGTTCATATAAGTATAAAGACCACCAAAAGCGCATGATAGAGGCTCTTTCTAAAATAGGAATCATACTTCCGTTGGCTCCACGAAATGATTTCATTATGATAGAGGGAGAATTCCATAGTTTGGTTCAAGCGATCAACAATGCTTTTTGTTCTGGATCTTCTGTGGATAATTTACTAGAACGCAGTTATATATAATTAGCTTTCAACATTAAAATATATTGTCAGGTATCAGTCTCCACCTGGTTTTTTAAAATAATTGCACTATGGCATTACATCTATCACGGCTTTGATGTAGTGGTGAGTTCACTCTTACCAGTTAGCTGTGCCAAGTGAAAATCAGCACTGATCTCCTCCCTATCTAGGAAGGAGGATCGCTATATGATTTATTTTTATTGGTAGAGTACTATTCATCATCATCTTGATTAAAGTCGATGTCATAAGGGTAAAGAACAACCTCATCCTCAGGTATTTCGGATTCACATTTAGCGAGCTTAACTTCATCAATAAAAGGCGTAGCCATAACGCCATTTTTGAAGTTGTTATCTGCAATCCAATCAGAATTCCAAACATGTGCATACGGTTTATCGTGTATACCCGATACAATGGCACAGAGTGTCTCACTATATTCTATGTCTGGGTTGATATGATAAGAAATACGCTGTAGCCAAATATCTAGAATCCCTGTCCCCAATATTGGATCGAATTTACTCTTAACCTGTTCTATTAGCACTATCTTTTCGTCATCATCTTCAACGAACTTGAGGACGTTGCTTAAGACCAATGCGCAAGAAGCAAATGTCCTTGGGTTATGGATCATCATGTCTGCGAGGATGCTAACGATAGGACGAATGTCCTCTTTCAGCTTTTTCATTCGTTCTAGGCGCTTGTTTATCTTCGCAAGGTATCTGTCCAACTGGCCGGAGTTCTTGTATTTTCTGGAGAAAATTGCCAGCTTCAAGAGTGTCTTTTGGATCGTAGTAGCTGATACCGTTTTCCCAAATATCATCAGAGCTTCTTGCTTGTCAGGTTTCATCGAGTTGAAGATGATGTCTTCTGACAATGAGGTTTTAGACGCATTAAGTTGTAATCCTAGTTCCTGAAGGTTCACCGTTAGGTGCCTTGCTATAGCCTCTGCGTCTTCCTTACTATTTGTAAATACTCGATAGTCATCGCGGTATCGAATTATGTGAAAGTCAATAATTCCCTCATTGGCCAAGGTCTCTCCAAGCAGTTCGTCAGCATAACCAAGAATTAACTCAGCAATGAAATCCATAAGAGCAGAGCCTTGAGGAATACCGTTTGTTTGTCCCCAACGCATCTGGCGTAAAGCGTAGTCGATACGATTCCCAAGGTTAGCATTAAAACCTCTTATGGGTTTCGCTACTTCCTTTGTGTAAATTGCCCAAGGAATGGAATGGGTATAAATTGAAGGGTAAAAATTGGCTATATCTGTTGTGAATAGGTACTTAAAATCAAGTGCTTTGTTGATAGATTCTTGTTCTACATTTCGCCACCAACAATTTACAGTTTCAGCGGTATCAGACGTTTCTCCATCATCAGACTCTCTAAGCAAACTAGCACAAACTATCTTTTTATTTATCTGTAATTCACTGAATCTTTTAACCAAGAGATTCCACTCGTCCTCTTCAGTAATTTTATGTACAAGGTGAGCGTAAATAGCAGGGTGAATCAACTCAAACGGTCGCCATGAATAGTGACCGTCTTTATTTGTTTGTAACGTGTAGTTAGCGCCTTCATGGTTACACGCATTTTTGTAACCAATGTCGCTTATACCGTTCTGTTTTGCTGCAAGTGAATCACTTACAGCTTTTAGAAGTGGCTCAAAGTCAAAGTAGATTGGAAGCGAAAAGCTACAGTAACTCTCGTGCTTCAAGAAGAAGTTTCTGGCCTCTTTTGCTGTCATATCTGTAATTAATGCCATGAATGTGTTCTCAAAATGTAAAATACTGGCACACTTTAATCTTTATTTTATGGTCATATCTTATTTCTCATCATAAAACCAGAAAAAATAAGTTATTAAAATATATTTTCAAGGGAGTAAAAGTAATAACCTTGTTAGGTAGGAGTGGATAGATCTTGTTGTTGATGTTTTCTATACATGTACTGATTTATTTATTACAGTACTAAAAATACAATGAATTATTATTTTGCATATCAATTAGCCAATATCCTACGGCATACTTGCTGGGACAGGCACTTTTAGAAAGGAAAAGAAGTGTTAGCTATCGGGCAAATGCAATCCTGACGCCCTTTGACAAGATGTGGTATTGCTACCAACCTATTGTTTGTCACTAGAAAATCTATCGAAACCACTCGGGGTGAGGCTGATGTGTTTTAACGTTGGCAACACCGAATGGGGCATAAACGATCTTGAGCGAACAAACAGCTTTCAACCCACTAGCACATACAAAAACACCCGCCTAAGCGGGTGTTTTTCGTTAGCGAGTTATGGTTACTTCGCCTTACGATTCGCCGCCCACACATGAAGCAGGTCGGTCGCAATCGTCGCAGCAGCTAGAGACGTTAGCTCTGCGTGGTCATACGCTGGCGCGACTTCTACTACGTCCATGCCAATCAGGTTAATGCCCTGAAGCCCACGAATAACCTTTAGGATCTTGTCTGTGCTCAAACCGCCGCACACTGGTGTACCTGTGCCCGGAGCGTAAGCAGGGTCAAGACAGTCGATATCAAACGTGAGGTAAACCGGACGATCGCCGACACGTGTTTTGATCGCTTCGATGATTTGATCCGCAGTCCAATCATTCGCTGTTGCCGCGTCTACCACTTGGTAGCCAAGTTTGTGGCTGTGCTCGGTGCGAATGCCGATTTGGATTGAGCTTAGTGGGTCAATCAAACCTTCGTTTGGCGCGTGATAGAACATGGTGCCGTGGTCGTATTGACTGCCCATGTCGTAGGTGTCTGTGTGCGCGTCAAAGTGTACCAGCGCCATTTCACCGAACTGTTTGGCGTGAGCACGTAGCAGCGGCAGGGTAACAAAGTGATCGCCACCAAAAGTCAGTAGTGTTTTGCCTTCAGCCAGCAAGCTGGTGGCGTGCGCTTCTAGGCGCTCACACATTTGCGCGGCGTCGCCACAATCAAACACCAAATCGCCACAGTCAGCCATTTTGATTTCTTTAGTAAGAGAAAACTCCCACGGCCAGCGTTTACCTTCCCAAGCCAGATTGATAGAAGCTTGGCGGATAGCGCCTGGGCCCATGCGGCTGCCTGAACGTCCGGTGGTTGCCATGTCGAACGGCACACCTGTGATAATCACGTCAGCGTCACAACCTTGTGGTTGAAAAACCAAAGGCTGACGAAGGAAACCGAACGCATTGGAATACAGCGAATAGTCTGGGTAGTTGGCCATTGTTGCCATGTGAAAATCCCTATGAAATAAGATTGCCCGCCATAAGCGGGCAATCAAAAATTAACGGTGTGAACGAATGTCTTCGAGGTAAGTGTAGCCTTTTAGGCCTTCTGCCATTTCTGCAAGAATCGCTTCGTGTTCTTGTTCTGGCAAATACTCTTTGACCATTTCTTGGTATTGCACCATGAATTGTGCCGGATCAAGGTGAACATAACGCAACACGTCGTCGACACTGTCACCGCGATCGATAGATTCAATATTGAAACCACCCTCAGCGCAGCTGCGAACCACCGCGGTGTCGGTATCGCCGAACAGGTTGTGCATGTCGCCCAGAATCTCTTGGTACGCACCCACAAGGAAGAAGCCCATGCGGTAAGGTTCTTCGTCACTCCATGCTGGAACAGCAAGGGTACTTTCGATACCTTGACCTTCCACGTACTGATCAACGGCACCATCAGAGTCACAGGTGATATCGAGCATGACTGCACGGCGCTCTGGTGCTTTATCAAGGTTACTGAGTGGCAAGATAGGGAAGACTTGATCGATTCCCCACGCGTCAGGCAATGATTGGAACAGCGAAAAATTCACGAAGAACTTGTCTGCCAAGCGTTCGTTCAGTTCGTCCATCACTGGGCGATGTGCGCGGTTCTTCGGCGACATTTTGCACGAGAGCTCGTAACAAATACGCAGGCTAATTTGCTCTGCCCAAGCACGTTCTGCAAAGTTAACCATGCCCATGGCGAACTGCATGTGTACTTCGGACAGGTCGCTTTGGTTGTCATGGTAAATCTCAACCAATGAGCGTTGATCGCCTGACTGGCTAAGATCTTTAAATGAATGCCACATGTTGTGAAGAATTTGCGGAGCATTCTCTTCTGGCGCAAACACTTCTTCACGCTGGTAACGCTCAACGCCGACCACATCGGTTACGAGAACAGCATGGTGCGCCGTTAGGTTACGGCCTGATTCAGAAATAATGCGCGGCATAGTAATGTCGTACTCTTTACAGACATCACCAATGGTATACACCACGTTATTGGCATACTCACGCAGGCTGTAGTTCATCGAACAGCTGCTTTGGCTGCGTGTGCCTTCGTAATCTATTGCCAAACCACCGCCCACATCGACGGTGGTGATGCCAGCGCCAAGTTTGTGGAGTTCAGCATAAACACGTGCGGCTTCGCCCACACCAGAGCGTACATCGCGGATATTGGCGATTTGTGAACCAAGGTGGAAGTGCAGCAGTTGCAGTGTGTCTAGCATGTCGTGCTGGCGCAGTTTGTCCATCACGGTCAGCACTTGTGATGCTGAAAGACCAAACTTGGATTTTTCTCCACCACTGGCTTGCCATTTGCCTTTGCCTTGAGAGGCGAGACGTGCGCGAAGACCAAGACGTGGTGTCACGCCCAATGCTTTGGCTTCTTCTAGCACGACATCTAGCTCAGAGAGCTTCTCAAGGACGATATAAACTTCATGACCTAGCTTTTCGCCGATCAAGGCAAGTCGGATGTATTCACGGTCTTTGTAGCCGTTACAGACGATCACTGAGCTTGCTTGACGTGCCATGGCTAATACCGCCAATAGTTCAGGCTTGCTACCGGCTTCTAGCCCAAGCTGACGCTGTTGGCGGGCATATTGGCTTTTCAATATTTCGCTAACAACCGCTTCTTGTTGGTTTACTTTGATCGGGTAAACCAGCAGGTATTCACCTAGGTAGCCGTAGTCGGCGATCGCATCGTTGAAGTTGGCGCATAGGCTATCGACGCGATGGTGCAGGATCTCTGGAAAGCGAACCAAGACAGGCAGCGAAGCGCCTTTGGCAATCAGTTCGTCTGCCAGAGTAGATAGCGCGACAGTGTTCTCAGGACGTTTTACGTCAGGACGAACAATCACTTCCCCTTGCGGATTAATGTCAAAGTATCCCTGACCCCAGTACGGTGTGTTGTAGACATCGCGGGCGTCATTAATAGACCAATCACTCATGTTTATTCCTCAGCGGTGATCGGGCACAAGAAGAATGCGGATAGCCAATAAGTGGTGCTATCACGCTTACTTGTACCAAAGAAATTTATCAGATGCGGTTAACGCAGGCAGACCTTATTCAGGCATCTGTAGCGAAAGATCAAGAAGGACGGCATCCGCGCTTCGTGTTCGCTTTAACGATGCCCGTTTCCTGCGCGAAGGCGCTGACAGGGGCTGGGAACAGTTGTGCGGGTGAAGTGTCGCTGTGGCGTCGCAAACGGGGGCCAGGTTATTGACCTGATCAAGCGATTTTGCGAAAGATTTCATTGCCATTCCTATAAAAGGCCGTACGACAAACAGGTACGGTATGACAGAGAACAAGGCATATTTCGTCAGCAATGATGAGATTGGTGATTGCTGTTCGACGCCTGGATACACCTCTTTGGTATCATCTAAACCAGAACGGGTGCGTGGCGATTAGACAACCGTTTTAGTTGCGGTGCAAATAAATTAATTTGTCGTTAACGAACAAATTTTCTCATGAAGGCGTGAGGAGGCATGGGTAGGCAAATCCGGTGCGGGTTGGCGCAAGATTAACGACGAAACCGAGAAAAATCGCGGTGCATATTGGGCACAAAAAAGCCGCTCAACAGGAGCGGCTTCAAGCTGATTTCGATAACTTACGCGCCTACAATCTGGCACAGTTCGTTACCACATAAGTGGTACTGACGTGGACAGTTACGCCATACCTTCAGCATACGCTGATACTTCTCAAGCATCGGCATTTGGCTGTTAAAGTGGTGTGACCCTTTGTCGAACTGAGGGTAGAGACCTTCAACATCAGTCAGGAAACGAACATAGTTGACCAAATGTGCTTCGGTTGCTGCATCAAAGCCCCAGAACTGAAGGCGACGTTCATCGACATCACACTCACAGCGCGTGCCAGTCTCTAGCATGCGGAAAGATTCTTGCAGTGCATGGTGCATTTCCATCACATCAATAACCAGACGGCAAAGCTCTTCTGGCATATCGCCGAAATCTTTATCCAATTCGCGCATTTGTAGTGCGTAACCACGTTCTACAATGGTTTGTAGACGACCGTATTTGTCGGCGTTTTGTGGGTCAAGCTGTGACATCAAAGAGTATTGATTAGATAGGATAAGACGCTGAGCGTGAGTCATTTCCATAATAGTGGCCTCAAAAGTTAAAAATTCTTTTCCCAAACAGTCCCTTAGTTGTGATTTTAAGTGAGAGAGTTTGGTAATTCATGTGCCACAGAGTATCAGTTAGTACCCTCAATTTTTTTGATCTGACTACAGGTTAGTTACGGTTTTTTAACTTGAAAAAAAGAGACTTACTGGGTTGGCAGTGGTGGCAACAAGCTAGAGTGATGGAGTTTTGATGGTTTACTGGCAAGTGCTGGGTTGGACAGGTTTAGTGCTAGCACTTTGGCTATGCTGGACACCGCTAGCATGGCATAAAATGCGACAAGACAAAGGCTATCAACATTTGGTGTTTGCCAGTGCCATGGTGCTGTTTTGTTTGTGGGCGCTCAAAGCAGGGATCAGTGAAGGGCTCGATATTCATTTCCTTGGCATGACAGTGCTGACCTTGAGCCATGGCCCTCGCATTGCGGTGTGGATAAGCGTATTGCCGCTGTCACTCATGGTCGGGTTTGGTTTGTTGCCTTGGGAGGATGTGGGTTTATATGCGATCACCACCGCCGTGATCCCCGCGTTTGTGAGTTACGGTATTTTTTGGCTTTCTTACCGATACCTCACACATCACCTGTTTATTTATATCTTTGTCGCGGGCTTTCTTAATGCCGCGTTCACGGTCGTGCTGCATCTTTGTGTGGTGTCTGCGGGCTATTGGCTGTCGGGGCTGCACCCTTGGGGAACCATCGTGGACAATTACTTGATGTTATCCTTGCTGATGTGGTTTCCTGAAGGGTTGCTAAATGGTTTTGCGGTGACCTTGCTGGCAGTATACAGGCCACATTGGTTGCGAACCTTTTATGACAGGGAGTATTTGTCACCTGAACGATAGTAACGCTGCTCGATAAGTTGATAGCCGCGAAACTAAAAAACGGCCCGTAGGCCGTTTATAGAATCTGTGAACACTTGGTTTAGTACATGACCTTGTGGCCATAGCCTTCGAGAATGTTCTTCAGGTTTTCCATGGTTTCTTTCTTCGGTGGTGTTGCGTCTTTGAGTTCGTATTCATAACCCAAGGCTTCCCACTTGTGCGCACCTAGCTGGTGGTATGGCAACATTTCAATTTTTTCGATGTTGTCCATGTCTTTGATGAATTCACCAAGGCGATGTGCTGAGTCTTCATCATCGGTGTAACCCGGTACAACCACGTAACGAATCCAGGTCTTTTGGCCACGCTGATGCAGGTAGCGTGCAAAATCCAACACGCGTTTGTTTGGCACGCCAACAAGGTTTTGGTGGATTTCGTCGTTGATTTGCTTCAGATCGAGCATAACGAGATCCGTTGCATCCAACACTTCATCAATCACGTCAGTGTGCTTACGGATGTAGCCGTTGGTATCAAGACAAGTGTGAATACCTTCGGCGTGCGCAGCGCGGAAAAATTCACGCACAAATTCAGGCTGAAGCATGGCTTCGCCACCTGATGCAGTGACACCGCCGCCTGATGCATTGATGAAATGACGGTAGGTGACGACTTCTTTCATGATTTCATCGACCGAGACTTCACGGCCATCATCTAAATCCCACGTATCACGGTTGTGGCAATATTTGCAGCGCATGAGGCAGCCTTGCAAAAATACGATAAAGCGAATGCCAGGGCCATCCACGGTGCCACAAGACTCAAAAGAGTGAATACGGCCAATCACCGACATGAGATTCTCCAAAAACTACTGTAAAAAGTAAGGAGTTATATTATACCGAAAGCCCGCTCAGATACAGGGATTCAGCGAGTTTGACAGGCATGCTTTCGTTGGGCTTTTCGCGGGTGCCGCAATCGATCATGTTTTTGCACACGAGCTAAAAGCTATAGGGGGAAACAGTGGTCACACGATAGGGGAGCTTCCCAGTTTGACGGAAATGAAAGACATTTCCGTCATGGTCAGCTTCTATCTGAGTATTTGGATTGGAGCGATGTATTTATATCGTGCTAATGACATGAGAAGGGCAGAGTGAACGATGATTCTTCAATTGCACCCACAAAGGATACCAATTGCTTAGGTCATTAGCAGGCATGGCTTTGGCGATGAAAAAGCCTTGTCCGTAATCGCATCCCATGTCGCGCAGTCCATGCCATGTTTCGATGCACTCAATGCCTTCAGCGACAGAGGCGATGCCGATACGTCTAGCAATCAGAATACTGGCTTCAACAAGAGCGCTTGACGTGCGGCTACTCAACATAGGGAGCACCAAAGATAACCCTACTTTGAGGGAGTCTATCGGTAAAAACTCCACTTCTTGCAGTGAACTGTGTCCCGTTCCAAAATCGTCGATGGCGATACGAAATCCATTCAACAGCAATCGAGAGGCGGCTTCTTGTACTTGGCTGATATGGTTAAAATGCTCCGGTTCCATCAATTCGAAGTAGATGTGTTCGCAAAGCTTGGGGTGGTCTTCAGCCATCGAGATGATGTTGTCGACGAACTTAAGTTCGATGAGGTTATTCATCGAGATATTGATACCAACAGGACGGCCTTGCAACGTCTCTTGATGCTCAATAACGGCTTCTATTACCGTCATCGTTAGCTCTGACTCAAGCCCCAACGCAGAGAGTTGTGGAAGAAATTGACGAGGTAAGATGATATCACGTGTTGGATGGCGCAAGCGTTGGAGAGCCTCGCAGGCAATCCACTCACCGTCTTCAAGACGAACAATAGGTTGAAACCAGGTTTCGAATTGCCCTGACTTCCAAGCTTCGAGCACTTCATCTTCCCGCAATGGCACAAGATCTTGAGGGAATTGCACGTCATGATCGTTGGCGACTTCGATGTAGTGCTTTAACAAAGGAATAGAAGCGGGCTTGGGAAGAACACCCAGCACGTTTAGGTGAAGGTTCTCACACATATTTTGCACAGTTTCTAGCACTTTTGGTGAGGCAGCACTGGTAATAACAATACAGCCCATGAAACCTCTTTCAGCCATGTTGCTGAGAAGTTCTATGCCATCGATATCGGCTAGCTGTAAGTCGCAAAAAACCAAATCAGGCTTTTCGATCAAAGTTTGCTCAAGTGCATCGCTGCCGCTTTTTGCCGTTAATAACTCGTCAGTCCCGGATAAAAGTTGCATCAATTGTCCGGACATCATGTCCCGCTTAAAGGGATGATCTTCGACAAGTAATATTTTCATATTTCCTCACAAATGTTGCGAATGCGCTTTCGCTATTTGTTTGATGAGTAAGCGTTTCCAATAGTATGGTCAGCTTTTTTGCATTCGTCGACAGAACGGTATACGGCAACGCGAGAGGAGAATGGGTGTGCTGCCTAAGAGGCTTGTGGTGAAGCTTACGAATAACGGGCATAAAAAAACACCTCCACATGGGAGGTGTTTTTATCATTCAGAGAAGACTCAGATTATAGAGTTTCAGTGAATGTACGTGCGATAACGTCTTTTTGCTGTTCAGCAGTCAGAGAGTTGAAACGCACAGCGTAGCCCGATACACGGATAGTCAGCTGTGGGTAGTTCTCTGGGTGTTTAACTGCATCTTCCAGTGTTTCACGGTTCAGAACGTTCACGTTCAGGTGTTGACCACCCTCGATGCCTGATTCGTGGTGGAAGTAACCGTCCATAAGACCAGCAAGGTTCGCTTTCTGCGTGTCGCCATCTTTACCCAGTGCGTTAGGCACGATAGAGAAGGTGTATGAGATACCGTCTTTTGCGTGAGCAAATGGCAGTTTACCTACAGACGTTAGTGATGCTACAGCACCTTTCTCGTCACGACCGTGCATTGGGTTTGCGCCTGGTGCGAATGGTGCACCTGCACGACGACCGTCAGGGGTGTTACCTGTCTTCTTACCGTATACCACGTTTGACGTGATAGTCAGGATAGACTGGGTAGGAACCGCGTCACGGTAAGTCTTCAGTTTACGAATCTTGTTCATAAACTTCTCAACCATTTCACAAGCGATGTCATCTACACGGTTGTCGTTGTTACCAAACTTCGGATAGTCGCCTTCGATTTCGAAGTCGATCGCGATGCCGTCTTCGTCACGAACTGGTTTCACTTTCGCGTACTTGATAGCAGACAGTGAGTCAGCCGCTACAGATAGACCCGCGATACCACAAGCCATAGTACGGTAAACGTCACGATCCATCAGCGCCATTAGCGATGCTTCGTAGCTGTACTTGTCGTGTGAGTAGTGGATAGCGTTCAGTGCGGTCACGTACTGCGTTGCCAACCAATCCATGAAGCTGTCTAGGCCAGCCCAAACTTTGTCGAAGTCTAGTACTTCGTCAGTCATTGGTGCTTGCTTAGGACCCACTTGAAGTTTCAGTTTCTCATCCACACCGCCGTTGATTACATAAAGCAGTGTTTTAGCAAGGTTTGCACGAGCGCCGAAGAACTGCATGTGCTTACCGATAACCTGCGGAGATACACAACAAGCGATAGCGTAGTCATCGTTGTCGAAATCTGGACGCATTAGGTCATCATTTTCGTACTGGATAGAAGAAGTATCGATAGATACTTTCGCACAGAACTTCTTGAAGCCAATAGGCAGTTGCTCAGACCAAAGCACAGTGATGTTTGGCTCTGGGCTTGGACCCATGGTGTAAAGCGTGTTCAGGAAGCGGAAGTTAGTACGGCTTACTAGTGTACGACCGTCACAACCCATACCACCCATTGATTCTGTTGCCCAGATTGGGTCACCAGAGAACAGCTCATCGTACTCAGGAGTACGTAGGAAGCGAACCATACGCAGCTTCATCACGAAGTGGTCGATCATTTCCTGTGCTTCAACTTCAGTGATCTTGCCTTCAGCAATGTCACGCTCGATGTACACGTCTAGGAACGTAGAAGTACGACCCAGAGACATTGCAGCACCGTTCTGAGATTTAACTGCAGCTAGGTAGCCGAAGTACAACCATTGAACTGCTTCTTGAGCTGTCGTTGCAGGACCAGAAATGTCCGCACCGTATTTCTGAGCCATCTCTTTGATTTGGATCAGCGCACGGTATTGCTCTTGGATCTCTTCACGCTGTTGCATGGTCAGTTGTAGATCGTCGCCAGCTTCCAGTTTCGCTTGTAGCGAATGGAATTGCTTAGCTTTGTCCTTTAGAAGGAAATCTACACCGTAAAGTGCAACGCGACGGTAGTCACCGATGATGCGGCCACGGCCGTATGCATCAGGAAGACCAGTCAAAACACCAGACTTACGGCAGTTCATGATATCTGGCGTATAGATATCGAAAACGCCTTGGTTGTGAGTCTTACGGTATTCTGAGTAAATCTTAGAAACCATTGGGTCTAGCTCGCGATCATACGCTTTGCAAGAACCTTCGATCATACGCACACCACCGTTAGGGATAAGTGCACGCTTCAGTGGCGCTTCAGTTTGCAGACCCACGATCTTTTCAAGATCTTGGATGATGTAACCTGCGTCGTGAGCAGTAATGGTAGAGATAACAGAAGTATCGAAGTCTACAGGGGCGTGAGTTGAGTTCTCAAGCTTGATGCCTTCCATGACTTTTTCCCAAAGCTTGTTAGTCGCTTCGGTACCTTCGGTCACAAGGAATGATTCATCGCCCTCATAAGGGGTGTAGTTCTTCTGGATGAAGTCACGAACGTTAACTTCGTTCTGCCATTCGCCTTCAGCGAAACCTTCCCATGCTTTAGCAAATTGCTCAGACATGATGTACCTACCTTTTTAGTAGAAGAAAACAAGTACTTAGCAGCATTAAACCACTACACTGATAAAAACAGTGATCAGTACGCGAATTAAAAAACGGTAAAAGCAATAACGTTAATTCGAAACGTGCTTGATTTTACGCTCTCTTACCCAGTTTTGGATAGTAATTTGGGCAGCCAATTTAGGCTGCCCAATCAGAACTTACAGTAGAGCAGGGATGCCGTACTGGCCTTCAAACATGCCGACTGCCAGCATAGCGACCAAACAGATAACCAATACACCAACAGGGATAACGATTTTATCCACGAAAGACAAACGCGCTGCGCGCTCTTTGTCGCCGATTAGGCCGTTGTTGTCTAGTAACATGGTTAGCGCCCATGCAAGTACAGGGTTAACAACCGCCGCACCGAAGATACAGATACCCGCTGCCTGTGAAGACTTGGAATCTTTAACCATCTGCATACCTGCTTCAAGTAGAGGTAGTGATACACCTACAAGCAGAGCAACGCGCATTACTGGTGGCCATACTGCAACGTCCATTGGGAAGCCCAGAATCGCAATAATCATCACCAATAGACCCAGAAGGATAGAGCCTGCAGGGATTGGACGTTTAGCAATCGCTGCTGGGATCATGTATGTACCCCAAGATGATGTGATGTTACCACCACCCACTGCTGTACCTACCATTTGACGAATAGAACACATGGTCATGGTGTCATCCACGTCCATCAGTACTCTTTCCGTTTTTTTCGGGTAGTTCAGTTCTTGGAAAATACGGTGACCGAGGAAGTCTGGCGACCACATAGCAACAGCCAAAATAGCGAATGGCAACGATGCAATGAAGTGTTGAGCGTTTGGCATGCCAAGCATCCAACCTTCAGAGGTAGAACCCCACCAGTAAACAGGGTTTAGGTTTGGTAAACCTGTCTCTGTAACAAACTGGATGTCAAAACCTGTACCAAGTGCAAGCGCAATAACCAGGCCTGTAAAGGCACAAACTGGGATAGCTAGCCAACGCTTGTTGTACTTTGCAAGAAGTGCGTAAAGCGCAATGGTCACGGCAAGAACGATTAGGCCGACATAGCCCATGCTACCCGCTTCAACCGTTGGCGATTGAATGCCAACTGCCCATTCTTGGATGGACGTGATTTGGCTTACGGTACCTGTTAAACCGAGGAATATCAGCAAGCCGCCAGCGGTACCTTCAGAGGTGAGGTTAACCAGCTTGGACCCCCCTTTAAGGAAGCTCAGAGCTAGACCAAAGACACCAATCAAAATTGCTAATGCAAGAGGGTGCGCACCGGCAAGAGCGATCGTGCCGATAAGTGGGATCATTGGACCATGGTTGCCCGCGAGGTTGGCGCGAGGGTTGATGAAACCCGATGCAAGAACACAGAACAGAAACGCTGGAATAAGCATTTCTACACGTGCAACTTCGATGGCGAACTCTTTACCTAGCTCGATGTGGTCCCATGCGGCAGTTAAGCCTTCAGCCCAAGACATCATTACTGCTGAGTACATCGCGATGATACCAATGGTACCAGCAAGCGCAGGAACAAGATCTTCTAGCTCGAAACGGAAGTCACGACCAGGAAGGTTTAACTTGTAGCGGCGTGGGTTCATGATTTGGAGTTCGTGGTCCAGGTATTCTGAACGAGTTTCGAACTCTGAAGCGGGACGGTGCTTAGCTTGATATTCGCTTTGCGCCTTATCACCGATTTGCTCTGATGGAGCTTGGATTGACATAAAGTCCTCTACGTACAAAAGCAAACAGAACTGACAAAGCCCTCTACTTTCTACGTGAATGTTAGGCACTGAGTAACGGGCCAAACCATATCAAGCTGAGAGCCAAAAATTCGTTACATGAATACTAACAAACCTCATGGTGGCAAACTTGATTTAGATCATTTTCGTGAAAATAAATTACACTTTAGATGTGCCAGAATTGGTCGTTTTCTGTTCTTGTGATGAATAATGCTGCTAAAAGTGCCATTTTAGCTGCGGAAATGAAATAAAATTACCAAAATAAGAGGAATTAGCGTGCTACAGGGAGGTCTGTTTAACCGTGTTTTACAGCGGACATTGAACTTCATCCAGCAAGAATGAATAGTTTTCGGATGCATGTCACGAATGCAAATCAATATGGTTTGTATGGACGTGGGTTTGTGGTGGAGGCGGTACAAAAACGCCCATATTGTGCAGTGACAAAATGGGCGCTGTTGGTGGCTTGAGGTTATGCGCTTGCGAGAGCTTTGGCTTTTTGCAATTTCAGGTAAGAGCCAATCAGTTTTTGATGCGCACCAAACTCGGTTAACGAGCTATTCGGCGCCGTTAAACCATAGAATCGGATATCGCCAGAAATGGACTGCCACACTGATTCCGTCACACTGTCACCATAGATAAAGCCAAATGCCTGACGGTATTCAACCGGATCACGATTCTCATCCTGAGCAAGCTCTAGACTCGCAATCAGGCAGCGCATGAACACGGTACGCTCTTGACTGTATATGGTTGCGTTGTAGTCCATGCTCCATGCGGCGAAGTCTTGTGCAGATTCCAAATCGCCCATTGCTAGTGCCAGAAGGCATTTCAGTTCACCAATGGTGAGTGACTTCCACACCGTGTTCGCGTCTGGAGCGATGCCCATCAGTTCACACACCATATAGCTGTCGTCAAAGTCTGCCATTTCAAGCACATCAAACAAGAACTCGACAGAATCATCGCTGTATTCAGAGGCGATCAGCATTGACATGGCGTCACGCAGATCTGTACCGCGGTTGTTATTGCACAGTTGAATTTCTTCAGGCGGATAAATCTCCGACCAACCCGGTACAATGACGCGGCAGCAATTCACATCAAGGTGGGTGTAATCGGCGATGTAGGCATCGGCATCTTCAGCATGCAGTTTACCTAGCAACCAATCGCACTCTTCTTGCGATGTGCCCTCGAAGTTCCAATCTGCAAATTCAATATCAGCGGTAGACTTGAACATGTCCCAAGATACTGTGCCTGATGAGTCAATGAAGTGGGTTTCGAGGTTGTGGTGATCCGCCACATCTTCATCGTGGAAAGACGGTGCTTCGAACACATCTAAGTCTTTCAAGCTGCGACCTTGAAGCAATTCCGTCACGGTACGCTCTAGTGCCACCTGAAAACGTGGGTGTGCGCCCCAAGAAGTAAAGCAGGTGCCGTTGTTTGGGTTAAACAGCGCCACACAAATCACAGGGTATTTTCCGCCCAGTGATGCGTCATACGCAACAACAGGGAAACCTTCGGCAATCAGTGCATCGATGGATGCTTGAACTGACGGGTAACGCGCCATCACCTCTGCAGGGATTTCAGGCATGCTAATGCGTTCAGCGATAATGCGGTTTTTGATTGCACGCTCGAACACTTCAGACAGTGCTTGGCTACGCGCTTCTGTTTGGGTGTTACCCGCTGACATGCCGTTCGACACATACAGGTTACCGATAACGTTCATCGGCACATAAACGGTTTGTTGGTCGCGCTGACGCTCAAAAGGTAGCGCACAAATACCACGCTCTTCGTTGCCCGACTGTAGATCGATAAGATCGCTGGCAGCTAGCGTGTCTTCAGGATCATAGAAGGCGGACATCGCGTCATCTAGCAAACCTTCTGGCAAGCTATCATCGTCAGTCAGCGGGAACCACTTTTCGTTTGGATAATGCACAAATGCCTCATTGGCAACGTCATCACCCAAGTAGAAATCGGCGTAAAAATAGTTACAAGACAAACGCTCAAAGTACTCACCTAACGCAGAAGCTAACGCGGCTTTCTTACTCGCCCCTTTGCCATTGGTGAAATTCATTGGCGCGTCGACGTCGCGGATATGAACTGACCAGACGTTGGGTACAGGGTTCAGCCAAGAAACAGGTTCAACATTGAATCCATGTGCAGAGAGTTTTTCCTCAAAGCGGTTAATGGATTCTTCCAGCGCTGCATCTTTACCAGGTATATAGGTTTTCATCGGATTCTCTGTCTCATAACGGAGGAGGGAGTATATACGTATACCCAAACAACCTGAAGGTGCTTGCGTTCCGAGGTTAAAGCCAAGTTACTTGGGGTGTACTGCAAAATATTGCTAATTATCCACAAAAAATAGACGCTCAGATAAGCAGCAGTTGTCTAAATTACGTTATAGTCGAGATATCAACCCGTTAATGGCTGAGGGATATGAAAGTAATTGGCGTCGGCATTCTTTTATTCAGTGTGATGTTTCCAGTTCAGGCCAGCGATCCTGATTTCTCCAAGCACCTGAATCGCATTGAAAAGCTATTGTCAGAAGAACAATTTCGCGAAGCGGCAGACCTTGCGAAAGCGATTGTTGCTGATAACGACGAACAAGAGGCATTGCATCAACGTCTATTGGGTTTCATCTATTTGCACGAAGGGAATTATCAACGCGCTTACACCGCTTACAGCAAGGCCATTCAATACCGCCAGTTACCGCCAAGTCTTCGTCAGGATACTTTGGGTGCACTTGTCTCTTTATCGATGAAGCAAGGAAGAGCCGATATGGCTGTGCTTCATGGGCTTACTTATTTGGAAGAGTTCCCGCCGTTCCAGCCCGTAGAGCAACTTTATGCTCGCGCACTTTTCACAGAAAAGGACTACAACCAAGCGCTCGTGCAAACCAATGCGATTATTGCTCGCTATGCGGATGTTCCGGAATTTGTCTGGCAGATAAAAGCACTGAGTGAGGAGCAACTTAAACAGCATCGTGCACTGATCAATACCACGCGTATCATCCAGCAAAAATTTGGTCATGCGTTACGCTGGCAGCAAAAACAAGCCATGGCCTACGCCCAACTCGGCGCGATACGACAAGCGCTGGCTATTTTGAAGGAAGAACAGAAAAAAGGGTCGGCATTAACAGACGCGGACTATCTGGATATGGCGCAATTTTCCAGCATGCTGGGGCAACCAGAGAAAGCCATGGCGTTTTTGGACCAGGGGATCAAAGACGAGGATTTACTGGCGAGTCGTGACTTATTAAAGCGTAAACTGCAGTACCACATGGAAGCCCAGCAGTGGTCAAAGGCTTGGGATGTGGCGTCAGCGCTGAACAAAGAGCCAGAGCTGTATCTACTCAAAGCCCAATGTCGTATTGCGTCTCGGCTTCAACGGTGGCCTGATGCCGTTGCCTTAGCACAACAAGCCATTGATTTAGGTGGTGGCGACGACACATTTTTCTGGGAAATACTGGGTTACAGCGCCATGAAGAGCGGTCAACTCTCTTTGGCGCGTTCTGCTTATGAAATGCTTCTTGAGCTTGACCCAGAGAGCGACGCGACTGTGTGGTTAAAAACGCTCGATTTGATGATGAATCAATAACGTACTAGAAATCGTCGATAGGCTCTAACGCCAATAACTGAATCAGTCTCGCCCTTTCTGTGTACCAAATAGGGGGCACATTGGGTGAACCATCCTTTAGCATTCGCCAGCCTTTGAACCGTGACGTGGTGAATTCAACCGTTTCAAACTTGTAGTAAAGAGGAATGGTTATCTGTTGTTTGGAAATGCGTAAATGAAGTTGATTGATGATTTCCTTTTGAGCGCTCTTATCTGATGTAAGTAAGTAGTCATCCAGTAATTTATCAATGCTTTCATCACGATAGCCATGCTGGGAAAAACGTGCGTCGTTTGGGGTTTGATATTGGCTATTAAATGCGGAATCTAGGTAACGGTACGGGGTGGGGCCAGAAAAATAGTTGGTGATACCCATGTCATAGCGACCACTGGACATCAAATCTGTGTAATTGCCAAAGGAGACGGCTTGGCTAACGACATGAATACCTGCCGCCGATAACATTTCAGCAGAGATATTCGCCGCAGACACGAAATCACTCCACCCTGATGGTGAAATCAAGCGCAAAGTGAGCGGCGCTCCGGACGGTAAATCGCGAAATCCATCCCCATCTTTGTCTTCTAAGCCCATCTCATCCAGTAAACGTGCTGCCGCCTTCGGGTGAAAGCGAATGTAGTATAGATGCTGCTCCGCAGCCGATGGTGTGATCCAATCTTTAAACCTAGGTTCTAACCCACTGGCAAATGCGGCTATTTCACCTTGGCCAAATACTGCAACGTCAATCAAGAGCTCCCGAGCGAGGCTCATGGAAACGGCTCGGCGAAATCTCACGTCTTGAATGACTTTTCGCGTTTCCGGATCGGGGTGGTCGAAGTTAAACAACAAGCTGACAATGGTTGATGGCTTGTAGTCATAACGATAGTCAGGAGAGTAAGACGCATAGTTGCGTTCAATATCTGGAATAAACGCGCTGGCCCAATCGAATTCCCCATTGCTTAAGCGGGAAATAAGTTCATCGTTGCTGCGAACTTGCGGATAGCGGATGCAGTCAACGTTTAATTCATCTTGCTGCCAATAGTATGGATTGCGGCACTGGACGATATTGTTGCTGCTAAATGCCTTAATGTGAGTAAAGGGGCCTGTACCAATGGGAGACGCATTGAGATAGAAGCGTTTATCTTTAATATCGCGCCACTGGTGAGCGGGAACAATAATGGCTTCTTGCAGTTGCAGTGCAATTTGTGCGTTCGGGTGAGTTAACGAGACGTACACCTCATTTTTGCCACGTTTTTCGACACGTTCGATCCACTTGCCAAGTGAATTGTAATCCAATTCGGGCTCTTTTTTGAGTAACGATAAACTGAACGTAACGTCGTCTGCTGAGAAAGGCGTGCCATCCGACCAGCGAATGCCTTCTCTCAGGTTGAGAGTAATGCCTTTGAGATCAGAAGATAAGGCATAGCTTTCTGCCAAGCGATAGTGAACCATATCGTCCTCAAACACCATCAATGGCTCGAAGATGAAATCTCGCGTTGTTGCCAGCTTATCCGTGCGAAAGGGGTTGTAGTTCTGCACAAACCCGTTCGATAACTCAGGAATAATGGAGAGTGTGTTGGTCGTCGTCATGCCTGCAAAAGAGACAAGCGCAAGACACAGTGTCAGCAAGCGGGGAAGCATAGTTCTCTCGACATTGAAATATAAGAATATTCTATCAAAACACACCCTACACTAACCTTTTTAAACCAGCAATGAAATCGATACCATGGCAAATTGGCGGTCTGTTTATTTATGCACTTTAAATGACTTATTTTTTACTGACTTAAAGGTTAACAAATTGTTGCTGTCGGAACTAATGGGTGTTATTTTCACAGAAACGAGCTTAAGTAGTGAATTGTGTTGTAGCACGGGTGAAAATGGCAAGATTGTCAATTGAACCATCGAGCTCGCCCTTTTGTTAGCGTTTCTCTATTACTCATTGATTAGTAGAGCATGTCAACATGGGAACCAAGCGCTACAGTGTTAAAAGCGACGTGCTAACAGAATGACAGGAGTCAAGCGCATGACGGAAGCAGTAGCGCTGCAAATCAAAGACCTACACAAAACGTTTGGTCAACATGAAGTATTAAAGGGAATTTCTCTGGATGCACATCGCGGTGATGTGATTTCAATTATTGGCTCCTCCGGCTCAGGTAAGAGTACGTTTCTTCGTTGTATCAATCTTCTTGAAACGCCAACCAGTGGTGAAATCTGGGTGAACGGCGAATTGATTGAAATGAAGAACGGTCGTGGCGGTGAAGCCGTTCCCGTCAGTGAAAAACAAGTTCAACGCATCCGTTCGCGATTAGCCATGGTTTTCCAAGGGTTCAACCTTTGGTCACACATGACGGTGATGGAGAATGTCATCGAAGCACCTATACATGTTTTAGGTGTGTCTAAAGCTGAAGCGATTGAACGCGCAGAAGCCTATTTACAGCGTGTCGGCCTTTATGAGCGTCGAGACTACTACCCCGGTCACCTTTCAGGTGGTCAACAACAGCGTGCCGCCATTGCGCGAGCGCTTGCTGTCGAGCCTGAAGCGCTCTTGTTTGATGAACCCACCTCTGCACTTGACCCTGAATTGGTCGGTGAAGTGCTCAATGTGATGAAAATCCTCGCGGAAGAAGGGCGTACTATGCTTGTGGTAACTCATGAGATGGCGTTTGCTCGCGACGTGTCTAATCACGTGATGTTTTTGCATCAAGGTCGAGTGGAAGAGCAGGGTGACCCTGAAAAGCTCTTTACTTCACCAGAGTCAGAACGTCTGAAACAGTTTATTTCTTCGATTTATTAGAGCTTCAATTTACTAACGCTCTTCAATTTATACACGCGTAGCTACGCATATTCGGCAGATGGAAAAGGAATGTTCGCCATCTGGTTCAAATATCCATAAGGAGACAGAAAGATGAAAAAATGGTTAGTTGCTGTAGCGGTAACTGCTGCACTTGGTGCGACAGCTGTTCAAGCAAAAGAATGGAAAGATGTGCGCATCGCTGTTGATGTACCTTATGAACCTTTCGAATATAAAGCACCTGATGGCACCTTGACGGGTTTCGAAGTGGATCTCGGTAATGCTGTGTGTGAAAACGCTAAGCTGAACTGTAGCTGGGTGGTTCAAGCATGGGACGGTATTATCCCAGGTCTGAAAGCACGCAAATATGACGTGATCTTCTCGTCTATGTCTATCACCGAAGAGCGTGCAAAGCAGGTTGCGTTTACGAAGCCTTACTACAACACGCCAAGCGGCTATTTTGCGCCAAAAGACTCAACCCTTAACCCTAATGACGTTGCTTCTCTCGAAGGCAAGCGTATCGGTGTTCAGCGCGGTACGATCCAAGACAACCACGCTACTGACACGTTCGGTAAAGTGGCAGAAATCAAGCGTTACACAACCGGTGATGACTTGGTGCTTGACCTACAAGGCGGTCGCCTTGATTTGGTTCTGATTGATTTCCCTGTGGGTGAAGCGGCGATTTTGGGTGCATCTGACGGTGCTAACTTCAAAACTGTTGGCGAAAACATCCAGCTGGGTGGCGGCGTTGGTGCAGCAATGCGCAAGCGTGACAAAGACCTACTTGCTATCTTCAACACCTCTTTGGATGAAGTGAAAGCAAACGGTACTTACGACGAGATCATGAACAAGTACTTCAAGTACGATATCAAAATGTAATTGCTCGTCATTGAGGGAGAGCGTTCCTTGTTGAATGCTCGCCCTCAAGTTCAAAGCAACACCCTGTATACCGTTAACGCACAGAGCTAACGATATACAGAGCGTTCCAAAGGGCGCCGGATATGCTCCCTTGCGACCGATGACAATCGAAGTCGGTTTTTTTACGTGCAGGAGGTAAAGGATGTTAGATCTGCATGGTTATGGCCCTTCCATTTTTATGGGCGCAATTCTTACCGTCGAACTGGCGGTGCTTTCAGCGGTGATCGCATTGCTGCTTGGCTTGGTCACAGCGATGGCCCGTTTATCCAATAATCGTATCGCACGTGGCGTGGCGACGGTGTATTCCACTGTGGTTCGCGGCGTGCCGGACTTAGTTCTGATGTTGCTGATCTTCTTCGGCGTTCAGATCATGCTCAACAACTTTTCTGATTGGCTCTATGACAGCTATGAAATCGACGTGTTCTTTAACGTTGATGAATTCACTGCGGGTGTGTCGACCATTGGTTTCATTTTCGGTGCGTACATGGCGGAAACCTTCCGCGGTGCATTCCTTGCAGTTGACCGTGGTCAGCTTGAAGCAGGAACCGCCTATGGTATGAGCAACTGGATGGTTTTCCGTCGCATCATGTTCCCGCAAATGATGCGCCACGCATTGCCAGGTATTGGTAACAACTGGTTGGTACTGGTTAAAACCACGGCACTGGTTTCTGTGATTGGATTAGCGGACATGACGCGTCTAGCAAAAGAAGCGGCAGGGGCGGTGAACGAACCGTTTAAATTCTTCATTCCAGTCGCGATGGTTTATTTGCTGATCACGTCTGTATCGGAGCTTGGCCTAAAGCGACTTGAACGTAAGTTCAGTGCTGGTGTGGTAAGAGGCTAGGGAGAGTCAGAATGTTAGAATCTATATACGCGTTTCTCGACCAGAATGAGATTTTCACTTCAACCACCATCCTTCACTATTGGAGTGGTTTGACGATGACAGTCCAGTTGGTGGTACTTTCCCTGTTTTTAGGCATGATTTTATCCGTGCCGTTAGCGGTCGCTAGAACCTCGAAAAACCCTTGGATTAACCGTCCAGTTTGGGTCTATGTGTACATCTTCCGTGGTACACCACTCCTTATTCAGTTGTATTTGATCTATTACGGTGTGGCGACAATAGAAGGCATTCAGCAGTCCATGTTTTGGGCTATCGTTGAAGACGCGTTCTACCCTTGCTTGATTGCGTTTGTGCTGAATACAGCTGCTTATACCACTGAGATTTTACGCGGTGCGATGATGGCAACGCCCCGTGGGGAAATCGAAGCAGGTGTGGCTTATGGTATGTCGCGTTTCACTATTTTGCGCCGCATTATCCTGCCATCGTCATTTCGTCGTGCATTGCCAGCTTACAGCAATGAGGTGATATTCATGCTGCATGCGAGTTCCATCGCTTCGGTTGTGACGATCATTGACCTGACAGGCGCAGCTCGAGACATCTACGCACGTTTCTATGCACCGTTTGATGCGTTCTTGTTTGTGGCGGCTATCTACCTATGCCTGACCTTCACCATTGTTTATGGTTTTAAGCGTTTAGAGCACCGCTGGCACAGACACCTAAGACCGTTGGAGAGTTAAGCGCAGGTTCTAGGATAAGAAATAGATCCTAGGACAAGAAATAGATCCTAGGGTCTAGGAAAAGCAGGTCCTAGGGAGAGCAGGTGCTTTCAAGCAAATAAAAAGAAACCGCCGAATATCGGCGTTTTTTTGTGGGCGTTGTAACCAAAAGCTCTTCCCTAGGATCTAGGATCTAGGATCTAGGACCTGCTCTTTCTAGGATCTTCTCTTCCGCTCTTACCCGAAGGTTGCCCAAATTGGCGCGTGATCTGATGGCTTCTCAATGCCACGCAGTTCGTAATCAATGCCAGTATCAACACACTTCGCCGCCAAGGGCGCTGTGGCTAAAACCACATCAATGCGCAGGCCACGGTTGTCGTCAAAGCCGCGTGAGCGGTAATCGAACCACGAGAACTTATCGTCAGCATCCGGGAATTGTTGGCGGAAGGTGTCTACAAAGCCCCAGTCCATCAACGTGGCGAGCATTTCTCGTTCTTCTGGTTGGAACGAGCACTTGCCCGTTTTTAGCCAGCGCTTGCGGTTGACGTCGCCGATACCAATATCAAGATCGATAGGGCTGATGTTGATGTCACCCATCACAATCACGTTTTGATCGTTCGTGTGCGCGTCATTGAGGTACGTCATTAAGTCTTTGTAGAATTTAATCTTTGCAGGGTACTTGGTTTCGTGGGCAATGTTTTCACCTTGCGGGAAGTAGCCATTCAATACCGTCACTTCGCTGCCATCTTCTTGCTTGAACGTCGCCATGATCATGCGGCGTTGAGCGTCTTCATCATCAGTAGGGAAGCCTTTTTGAACACTGACGGGTTCTTGTTTACATAACATAGCGACACCGTAGTGCGCTTTTTGACCGTGGTGATACACCTTGTAGCCCATGGCTTCTACGTCTGCGAGAGGAAACGCTTCGTCGTGTACTTTAATCTCTTGCAAGCCAATCACATCGGGCTGATGTTTTTCGATTAATGCTTGAAGCTGATGAAGGCGGGCGCGTAGGCCATTGATATTGAATGAGATGACTTTCATGTTGTTGTGCTTCTCTCTATCTGTGAAAACCGTCGAGCGTAGGCTTAGTGTACCTGATCTCAGTTCTGAATGGTTGCTTAAAGGCGCTCGATAAAAACCTCGGAAATGCCTTACAACGCAGAGTCTAATATTTACAACTATGCTGTAGTAAAACATTGTTATTGGCAATCAAGACGTTGTCTGAATTTCGCGAACAGTAGGAGAGCCTTTCATGAAAATGTACACGCTGATCAAAACGGCATTGGTGTCATCGGCTTTGGTTTTCTTGGTAGGGTGCAGCGAATATGGAGACTTCACAACCGAGCAAATATGCAAAGCGAGCGTTGCTGCTATTAAAGGGAAAAGTCCGACCATCATGACGACGGACAAAATCGTCAAAGATGCGGAGACCGAGCTCGATATCTTCTATATGTCTTACTCGCGCCCCGACGACGGAAACAAGTGGCATGTTCGCTGTAAAGTGGATAAAACTCGTGCTATTTGGTCGCAAAATGAAGGTAGATGGCGAGATCAAGCACAAGACCCTACCATTCGTTTTGCTATAGAAGACGATGAAATAGAAATTCAAGAAACCTATCCTGATGGCAGTGCGGCGCGAAATGTCACCTTCAATATCAGCATGCTAGGTGGTCGTTCTTAAGTGCGACCGTCTTAAGTGAAAAGTGACACAACGCACCGTGAACACAAATGTTCTGACAAAAGCCCTCTAGTACTGAGGGCTTTTTGTTTATCTGTTCAATTTTTTCGAATAAGTCTGCCAAAATCTTACTGCCGACTTTATCGCCGTGACTTTATACACTGAATCTATACCCAAACATCGAGCATCTTCAGGTTGTTTGGGTATAAATGCATTGAGGAGAGAGACAATGGGAAAATTAGTGGAAGGTGTCTGGCATGATGTTTGGTATGACACGAAAACATCGAACGGAAAGTTTGTGCGAGAAGATGCAGGTTTTCGTTCCTGGGTCACGCCAATGGGAGATGCTGGACAAACAGGAGAAGCAGGCTTCAAAGCCGAATCTGGTCGCTACCATCTTTATGTCTCACTGGCTTGTCCTTGGGCTCACCGCACACTGATTTTCAGGCAGCTTAAAGGGCTTGAGCAACATATTGACGTGTCTGTGGTCAGCCCTGACATGTTGGAAAGTGGGTGGCAATTTGATGAACCAGAAGCGCTGTATGGCTTTAACTTCATGCATCAGGTGTATACCAAGGCAAAATCTGATTACACCGGCCGTGTGACCGTACCAGTGCTTTGGGACAAGCAAACCCAAACCATTGTCAGCAATGAGTCGTCGGAAATCATCCGCATGTTTAACTCAGCGTTTAATGACATCACGGGAAATACTGAAGATTTCTACCCCGAAGCGCTTCGTCACACCATTGATGAATGGAACGACTATATCTACCCACACATTAACAACGGTGTGTATCGCAATGGTTTTGCGACCACTCAAGGCGCGTACGAAGAAGCGTTTGATAATCTGTTTGCGGCACTCGATAAGGTCGACGCCCATTTAGCGAGTCATCGCTATCTTGCTGGAGATAAAATCACAGAGGCAGATTGGCGTTTGTTCACCACGCTAGTGCGTTTCGACCCTGTCTATGTGGGGCATTTCAAATGTAACCGTCAGCAGATCGCGCAATATCGTCATTTGTTCGGTTACTTGAAAGAGCTATACCAAGTGGTGGGCGTTGCTGAAACCGTTGATATGTACCATATCAAGCGTCACTACTATTACAGTCACGCCAACATCAACCCAACTCGCGTTGTGCCAAAAGGGCCGGAACAAGATCTCTGGGCACCTCATGGCAGAGGAAGTGTTGGTCAGTAAAGGGTGTTAACGCCAGCGTTGACTGAAACGAAAAAAGCCAGCTCTGAGAGCTGGCTTTTTAAATGATGGTGGTGGGAGAAGGATTCGAACCTTCGAAGGCGGAGCCGTCAGATTTACAGTCTGATCCCTTTGGCCACTCGGGAATCCCACCACGAGTTTTTCTTTTTCTGTGTGCGTTGCGTTCTTAATGTTATCCATCAAGCCACAAAGCGAATGATGGTGGTGGGAGAAGGATTCGAACCTTCGAAGGCGGAGCCGTCAGATTTACAGTCTGATCCCTTTGGCCACTCGGGAATCCCACCACAAG
>NZ_JAKJSE010000035.1:0-62687 GCF_050336585.1 Enterovibrio makurazakiensis | reverse complement strand
AACTGATGAAAACTTGCTCATCAAGCAACAAATTGCTCGATTGACGACAGTTTGATAACGTTTTGGGGAATAATTATCGTCTAAAAGTTAAACGCAAAGCCCAGTCCATAAGCACTGTCATCAAAGTTGTAATTGGAAACAGTTAGTCCGTAACCTGTTTCTGCTTTGAGGTACCCTCGTAATCCTTGGTAAATTGGAAAATTCCAACTCAGTCTATAGAGCGTTCGATCGATATCATCAGCAAACAGATTGCCTATCAGTACGTTGACTTCTTGTGAATCCGTGGGGTGCCATCCAAGTTCAACTTCACCAAACCCCAAATAATCAGAAATCGTTGGGTTATAGCTAACACTTCCAACCCTTAGCCAAGGTTTGAACCTCAAGTAGCCCCATTCCCAATTCCGTTTCACCTCACCATACGCGCGATTCCAGCTGACTTCGTTGTTGCCACCCGCACCATTCGATTCGTGCTCAGCGCCTAGTGACCATTGCCACATCTCGACATTCAGCCGATAAAATAATTCGGGATTATAGCTGCTGTCACGAAAGTAGGCTGAGCTGTCATACGCCTCCCAATTGGAACGTTGGGTATAGGCCATATATAAACCATGTTGGTCAAACTCAAAAATCTGATACTTCACACTAAATTGAAATTGTACGAACGTGTCTTTTGCGCGGGTATTGTTGGGGTTTAGAGGAGCAAAGCGTGCCTGATTAACGTTGCTTTCTTTATAGTAAGGCAATAGGTAATTGTCTCGATGTCCGGAGAAATTGTTTTCTATCGCATGCCCATACGGAGCCAACAGTACGGTTACGAGAAGCGTACTGGCCTTCAATGTACATAGTTTCGTCTTCATCAAACCTCCCTAAGAATTTGCCGAAGTAGCTCCTACTGCGACTATTAACCATTCAGCAAAATTCTCGAGAGTATAGATGTCCTATTCGCCATGCAGCGTGGCGTTTTACTTGATGAATCAACTATGAGGCAATATTCCGACCTTAGGAGAAACCAATGTCACGAGCTACTATTTTGCGTTGTGTTTTGTGTAGGCAATGTTGAGAGTCGCTTATACATCTAGATTAATAACTCTTGCAACAAACTCTCCCTTAAAGAGGTGGAAGCGGTATATAAAGACTTCAGTTCACCATGATCCATGAACCAACAGGCATTCGCTATTTGTTCGATAAGCGTCAGGTTTTGCTCAGCAACGATAAAACTTCGTCCTTGCTTGGCTTGTTCGAGGATCACCTCCCCCATTCGCTCGATATTTTCTGGTTGTACGCCTTCAGTCGGTTCATCGAGTAAGGTCAACAACCCGTTTTCCGAGACAGCACGACAAAAAGAGACTAATTTCCTCTCGCCTCCTGACAACTTCCCGGCCTGCACGTCAAAACGCTTTTCAACAATTGGGAAATCCTTTAGTAGGCGTTCAGTCAGGAGATTTCCGCCCCACCTCCCCGTCAAAGAAAGATTGTCACGCACACTTAGCCCGCCAAACACCGACTGCTCTTGTAAACCATGACTGATTTGCTTTTTTTGCCGCTCAAAGGCATTGAGCTGCGACACATTCATACCATTAAGAGAAATGCTACCACTGGTGACTGGGAGCGCACCGGATATTAATTTCATCAAGGTGGTCTTCCCCACACCATTTCGACCAGCAAGACATATCACCTCACCTTCCCCAATAGAAAAACTGACGTCCCTGACCACGGTAATATCTCCGTATCCACCAGAAAGACTGTTCACATCCAGAAGCTTTGCCGTCATTACTTGGTCCCTCCCGCATAGATATTACGTACACCTTCATTGGCTCGCACAAATTCAAAGCTGCCAAAACAAAGCATGGAGCCTTGATTCATCACCAATACCTCATCAGCCAATTTCTCTACCACTTGCATGTCATGCTCAATAATCACGCAAGGTTTCCCTTCTCTGGCAATGTAATCTTTGATGATGTTAATGAGTGTTTTGGTTTCAACAGGTGAGAGTCCTGCGCAGGGCTCATCAAGTAACAACAAATCGGGATCAGTGAGACAGGTCATAGCGAAATCCAACATTTGGCGTTGCCCAACTGAGAGTGAACCTGCCAGCACTTCACCCCGCTCAAGAAATGGCATCGCTTCATAAAACGCGTTTAGAGAAACTGAGCGTCTGCCATATTTTGCTGTCCGGAACAACGATTGTTGATTAAAGCGACTTGCCCAAAGGGCCAAATGAATATTCTGCTCAACAGTTAGCGACGGAAAAACACAGGGGATTTGCAGTTTCCTACCAATTCCCTGACGTGCAGCATCATAAGGTTTGCGGGGCGTAAAACGTTCTCCGTTCCATACAAGGCTTCCTGAAGAAAGAGGGAGCGCACCCGTCATGGTGTTAAATGCAGATGTTTTCCCTGCACCATTTGGGCCAATTAGACACTGAATTCCCTTTCCTCCTAGTCGCATATCCAATGACGAAAGAATATTGACTGCCCCCACTGAAACTGATGCATTGTTAATAACCAGTGTCGCCTGCCTTTCTGGCGTTTGAGGAGAGTCATCTTCCCTAGCATTGCCCCCCCTAGCATTGCCACCGTTTGTATTGTCACCCTCTGCATTTTCGTTCTCAGTGCGCGACTTGGTGCTGGGTAACCGTCCAAACAAGCCCTTTGGCAAAAAAAGGACCACGACAATGAAAATACTGGCAACAATCACTTCCCAATAAGGAAAGGTGTCTTTCAACTCACTGGAGACCATCCCCATCATCAAAGCACCAGCGATAGGTCCCACGAGAGTGAAACGTCCTCCTACCGCCGCCCAGATAACGAACTCAGCTGACAAGAAAAACCCTAACGCCTGCGGCGTGACAATTCCCTGATGAACGCTGTATATCGCACCTGCAAGCCCTGAAACTGCTGCGCTAAGGGCAAATACAATACTTTTCAATTGGTCACTTTTGTAACCCAGTAAATCAACCCGCTCTTCATTGTCTCGGATAGCATTAAGCAAAAGCCCAAACGGCGTATTTTCAATATATTGAAGAGAAAGCAGCACCAGAGCCACTGCACCTGCAATAACCCAATAAAGGTTTTCGTAGCGGTCTGTCCCGGGGATGTCACTAATGCCATTCAGTCCGTTGAAGCCCCCAGTAACACCATCAAAAACCAATGCAAGTTGCGTCGCCAGCATAGCAATAGCCAGTGTGATCAGAGAAAAATAGGGGCCAGAACTGGAGGTGCGGGAGAACACTAATTTCCCCAACACGTAAGCCAAGAGTGCCGGGACTAAAAGTGCAAAAAACAGTCCCGAGGCAACAGACAATATCGATGATTGGTCTATATTTACATAGCCATAAAGATAAGCCCCTAACCCAAAAAACACTGCCTGGCCAAGCGGTAAAAAGCCCGCTTGCCCCCAGCAAGACGCCACACTCAACGCTGCCAACCCGAAGATCAAATACAGGCCAACTTCATAAGCGGTATAGCTATCGATAAACAGTGGTAGGACGAAGATAAACGCCAGCGCGTACAAGTTAACGTTGCGAAATAATGCCATTGGGTTTCCACCATAAAAAGAAAATCGACAGCAAAAGAACACCTGTGTAACCGACTACCTTGTCGAACAGGCTTGATAAGGATTGATCGAACCCACTAATCATACTGCTTCCCAATATCACCCCCTCTACACTGCCTAAACCACCAATAACGAGAGCGAAAAATGATGAGAGCATGTAATCGAGCCCCATGTAAGGGTCAACTCTCACCAGAGGCGCGATCAATGCGCCGGCAAGTCCTGCTGTGCTGACACCAAAAAGAAACGTACCAAATGCAACGTGTTTAGTGTTGATACCGACGGCCTGCGCAAGCGTAGGATTATCAACCATGGCGCGAATTTTCAGACTGGCAGGGCTTTTTCGAAACCAGAGATAAAGGCAAACCATCAAGACGGCAATCACCACCACTAAAAGCAAACGGTAGACGGGGTAATCCACCCCAACAATCTCAAGGGTACCGGGTAGATATTGAGGAACATTCTGGTACTCCCTACCAAATAATGCTTCGATGCTTTTTCGGATGAGCATCGCAACACCCCATGTAGCTAAAAGGGTGTCAAACGGGCGCTGGTAAAGATGCCTAATGAGCCCCTTTTCCATTAGCGCACCAACAAAAATGCTTACAATCACAGCCAGAACAAGGCCTACAGGCCAAGGCAGAGACCACTGGCTTGCGAGTAAAGCGCTATAAGCACCAAGCATGACAAATTCGCCATGCGCCATGTTCATAACGCCCAATAACCCAAATACAGCAGCGAGGCCTATCGCGACTAGAGCCAGCACGGCAAGACTGTAAATAATGTTAAAAATAGACAAGGTCAACACATCCATGTGCGCCACTCCTTTAACTACAGGTACTGCCGCTAGGCACGTTTCCAAAGGTTTCAACCACACGAAACGCGCCATTTACCGCTTCGGCAAGATAGATATCTTTATCAACATGTCCTTGCGTTAAGGTCATATCCCCGCGAGGAGATGAAAACGAGACTCCCTCAGACGTGCTTGTTATCTTCTCTTGGGATACAGCTTTCGCTCGGTTCGCCAAGGCGTTAAAGAGATAAACGCCGTCATAACAGGACTCACCCAAAGCGTTCAGGGCCGGGGCATCGCTACCAAACTTGTCGTAATAACGCTTCGAGAATGAAGCGGCCTGCGGTGAGTCAATGTTCTGAAAGTAACCCGAAGAAGAGTAAAGTCTTGCTGCGTTTTCTGGCCCGATACCCGCTAAGGTATTTTCTTCAATTAAGGTGCCCAACCGCAGCGCCTGTTTGTCCAAGCCGAAGTTTGCAAAAGCGCGATTGAAACCGACTGATGCCCCTCCCACTAAGGTGATCAGCACGGCATCTGCGCCACTGGCTTTAATTTTTGCCAAACTGGAATCGAAGTTGTCAGCCGTGAAAGGGAGATACTCTTCGCCCACGACTTCACCGCCTGACGCACGGATATAGTCTTTCGCAGCAGCATTAGAATCCCGCGGCCAATTATAATCATTGCCAATCAAATACCATTTACTGACGTTCTTGTTTTTTGTTAACCAAGGAATCACGGGAGCCAATTGTTGTGCGGGGGTTTCACCTAGTACATACGTTCCCTCGGCGCATTCTCCACCTTCGTAAATAGGCGTATATATATACGGTACATTTCCTTTAAACAGGTTGATCAACGCTCCTCGTACCGCGCTGTCATGCATACCAATAAAGGCATCTACTTTTTCACCTTTGTAGAGGCGAACCGCGTTTTTAAGTGCATCAGAAGGTGAGCCACCAGCATCGGCATAAAACACCTCGATTTGCTTACCTAAAATACCACCGGACTTATTGATCTCTTCGACTGCCATTTCTGTGCAATTTTTGCTGGAAGGGCCAAACAAACCTGCAGGGCCGGACATTGGGATCATCACACCCAGCTTTATTGTATCTGCAGCCAAAGCTGGAGATGAAACGAATGTCGGAGCCAACGCTGCCAGCAGCGCAGCACTCATCGACGAAGTTAAAAATTCGCGTCTTTTCATTGTTGTATTCCTTACATCTATGAAGAGTGGATCAGGGACGTTGCGTAAAGTTGAAGACCGATTCCAAGGCTTCTGCGATCGATAACAACCGCTCATCGCTATCGAAAGGCCCATCAATTTCAATACCAACAGGCAGACCATCACGGGTTAGGCCAATCGGTAGACTGATTCCCGGTATCCCTGCATTGCTGCCCGGATCGGTGTTGTGAATGAAGGTTGGAAAGGTGGGTAGGCGTTCGCCATTAAGCTCAACCGTTTCATCGTCCCCTATCGGTGCTGCGGGCAAAATGCTAGTTGGAAAGATGACGGCATCCACGCCTTGCTCCGAGAAATAGTCTGCGTAGGTTTGTTGAAGTTTCGGACGAACCACATTAACAGCTTCGCGATAAACCGATTCAGGTATCGCGCCATCAGATAACAGTGATGCCATCAAGCCGCTAACATCGGGACTTAAGGCATTCTCGGCGATGTCCTGAATACTGATATGTGGTGCATGGGTTGCAAGATAAGCAGGTAAATCCTGCATAAATTCATGGAGAACTATCGGGAAACTGCACGCCTCATCAAGATCACCAACATTCGGAATATCCGCGTCAACCAAGGTCACGCCCGCATCAGAAAGTTTATTTAAGGCATCTTCAGATAGTCTGGCAACTTCCGGATCTAGATTCTCAAAGAAATAGGCGCGGGGAACCCCCAGCTTGATAGTAGAAAGACTGACGACTTCATCAATGGCAGAATCTTCTTTGCCCGCCATGATGGCATCCAAGATGCGGCAGTCCTTAACGGTGTTCGCCATCGGACCCGCCGTGTCGCGAGTATGGCTGACAGGCACTATTCCCTCCGACGAGTAACGATTCATAGAAGGCCTGAAGCCAACAATGCCGCACAGTGCAGAAGGCAGCCTCACGGAGCCACCCGTGTCTGTCCCAATACCTGCCGGCATAATTCCCGCAGCAATCGCAACGGCAACGCCGCCACTAGAGCCCCCTGGAATCCGCGTTGTATTCCACGGGTTTTTCGCTGCACTGCTATAGGCGTTGTTGGTTGTGATACCAAACGCCAGTTCGTGCATGTTTCCCATGCCCCCCACCAACGCGCCATTGCTTAACAGCCGTTCAGCAACAACAGAAGCACTGCTGATATTCCCCGCTAACGCTTTTGTCGCAGCAGATGCCGCCAGTACACCGGTCTGGATATTATCTTTGAAGCAAAGAGGGATTCCACTCAACCCATCACCCGCCTTACCACTGAGATCAACATCCTTGGCTGCCTTGCGCAGCATCTCCCAGTCAAACGTGATGAAAGCATTAAGGTGTATCAGGCTTTCCGCACGTTCGATAACGGCGTCGATATATGATTCGCAGGTTAATTCACCCGATTTAAATGCTGACTGCAGTGCTTCAAACGTAAACGGTACATCTTTCCTTTCCGCCATCTCTTACTCCTGAGAACTATTCTTTCTTTCCTTCTCAGCATGAGACGAACGAGAAAAAACCGCCATCCTCAACAATGAGGATAGCGGTGGAAATGAGAGCAGAATTACTTCTCAGCAGGTGTTTCCGTATTCCGGATTGTCAATGCTGGATTATGGGCAAAGAAGTTGTGTGGCATGATGTGTACCGTCTTCCATTCCGTTGACATGACAGGCCAATCCTCCATTCTCGGGATGTGATGAAAACCCGCCGTAAACCAAGTGACGATATCTGCATTCATCAAAGAGCGATCTTCTTTCACCCACTCAGCAAGCGTGTCAGAGCCATCACTTTGCACGGCATATTTACCGCCGGCGTATCGCTGTTCGGGGTCGTAAGCTGTGTTCCAAACCGCGTATTGAATATACGCGTTACGCTTCATTGGCGGGTCATTTTCAAAGTCGAACGGACCATACGCTACTGAGCCATGATGTAACATGTAGCCGGGATGATGCCCTAAATACCCATCGCGGTTTGCGTTGCTGATATGCAAGTACCTCGGCTTGGCTGTCGACGTTTTGTATCTTGCATCGAGCTCAGAATCGAGCATGGTATGTTTCACTTCCCACATTGACCGACGTGGTACAGATGGGTCAACCGTGGCGGGAACAATGTCCATGGTCGCCGCATGATTCATGGGTTGGTCGATATCAAAATCAATCCGGAAATTGAAATAGTGGTCATGATTTGCGGCAACCAAATTCGGCGCAATCAAGGTGCCATAACGGGTATCTTCCTTGTAGCTTTCGCTGTCGGTGTTCACCGACGCCACGCCTTTCACCGCATCGAGACCTGATGCCCCAACTTTGACATAGAGTTGGCCGTCTTGCTTAAGGCGATAGTCAATCAGGTAGTCATAGTTACCCACTTCTGACGCGGTGCGGATAACCAATTCCGTTTCAGGACGCCCTTCAGCAGGAACGAACTTATCAGGCCCTTGCTCAAACACTTCATAATGACGCCAAGCCGGATCGCCGATATTGCGCTCGAAAATACAAATCGCGTTGGGAATTTCAAGTGGATTACCTTGGTCATCCGCAATCATTGCAGGTAAAAACGTCGCGTAGACTGGGCAATCAATCCCCGCCTCAAGTGGCGTCATGAAAAGACCAAAGCCGTACTCACCGCTGTCCATGTAAGTGCGCCAGTACCAGCCTTCCGTCGGATCCATATAGGGAACGAATACTTCTGACAAATGCGCTTGATAGATAATCGGACGCCACGTGCCTTGGTCGTTCACGTCGATATTCGAAACCACGAGACCCGCGCGTTTCTCGGTACGGAAATTCAAACGCCAGATATCCCATTCAAGGTGGCTACCCTCAATGGTGTAATTCGGCTCACCAGTCTGCGTCACAACCGCCGGATTCGTTTTCGGTCTCAATGGGACACGTTTAGCCACTTCTTCCTCTGTATATCCCCAGTCATCCGTTGGAAGCGGAACGGCACCAGTATCAATGATTTCTACGACTTCCTTTTTACCAATATCATAAGTCGCAAACAGGCCTTCTATGGGTTTCGCATAATAGTTTGAGCCTGTAGGAAGGACATAACACGGCACTTTCATCAGGCGCGAGTTTTCAAATGCCTCGGTGAAGAAATTCCCTGCCGTTAATGGAAGACAAAAAACGTCATCAGGTTTCAAGCCGCGCTTGGCTAACCCTTTTTCCATGTCTGGATGAGAAGTCGCACCGGTCAACGCACCGATAAACTCTTCAAACAAGATCATAGGCTGCCCACTGCCTTTGATAAGTTGATTAGACTCCACTTTCTTCTGAGTGATGTTGACCACTGCTTCGTAAAAACCGTCTGGCCCCGTCATCACAACCGTTGCATGTCTATCCAGCGGTTGACCTTTTTTCCAAGCCAGTACCGTCACTTTTGGCGGCTCTTTTAAATCAATCAATGGAAAGAGCGTCTTTTCATTCGCCAATTCAGACGCACGAAGGATACTCTGAATATCCTCATATTCCTTGGCACTCAAGCCATCAAGCGGGTGAGCATGTAAGTTCGTTGATAGCAACGCCATCAAGGTAAGCGTTAGAAACAATATCCTTTTAAGCATCATCGCTTATCTCCTTTCATCCTTTTCACGTCAATTCTCCTTTACCTTATAGTCCGCAAGGTTTCTCTTCTTGGTGCAGGACGTCAGACCCGTTGGAGCTTAACGACAGGAAAGCAGCGGATTGAATCCCAACCCGCTTCAGTAACTACTGTTTCAGTAAGGGAGAAGCCTCTACGACAGAGGCAATGAGATCGGCCTGATGAGGCTGACATTCCTGCCCGCCCATTCCCCCAACAATAGGTAAGAAGGGGTCTTCAAGCTCCGTTTTTACACCACTTAGTGCTTCCATGACCGCTAAACCACAATACGGCACATAGGCCGTGGAATAACCGCCTTCATGAATACAAAGCAGGTGACCATTGCAGAGTTTTTCTGCCGCAGCGACCAAGGCCTCGGTCATGTAGCGGTAGGTTTCACTCGTTGCCATATTACGACCAAGGGGGTCAATCGCGCTGCCATCAAACCCAGAGGACACGATGATGATCTCCGGTTTAAAAGCCTCCAGCGCAGGAAGCACGACATCTTCAAACGCCTTGCGATAAGCCCCGTCACCAGAGCCCGGAGGCAGTGGAACATTGATGTTGTAGCCTTCACCACTGCCCTCACCTCGCTCATCCAGCGCACCTGACAGGGGTGGATAAAAGTTATCTTGATGAATGGAAATGGTCAGAACACCTGCATCGTTATAGAAAGCACCTTGCTGGCTGTTCCCGTGGTGAACATCCCAATCAACGATGGCCACACGTGCCAAACCATGCACATTTCTGGCGTAATTGGCCGCGATAACACCATTGCCAAAAATACAGAACCCGCGCCCCATATCCGGCTCAGCATGATGACCCGGCGGCCTTACCAAGCAATATGCATTGTCGACGTGTCCTCCCATCATCCGGTCCATGGCTTCCAGACAGCCGCCCAAGCTCATCAAAGCGATTTCATAGCTGCCCGGACCAAAGGGAGTCAGCTCCCCGGCATCACCGCCGTTGGCGTCACTCATCGCTCGGATGTTGTCGATATAGTCTTGGGTATGGAAGCTAAGCAAGTCGTCATTGTCAGCAAGTCGTGGTGTGATAGTCGTTAGAGAGTCAGAAAGGCCGGCTACGTTCAGTAAGTTCAGAAAACGCCGCTTAGTCTCCGCGTTTTCTGCATGCTTGTCGGGTTGAATTGTCAAACCTGGGGGAAGGAACGCCGCGGCCTCGCCGGTGTTGTGCCAGAAATAAAGTTCATGTGTCACCAATCCTGTTTTTCTCATCGTGTACCTCCTTGGAAACGTGATTAGCCATTTGGCATACCAAACAACCTAGGAGGCAGGCGCAGATCCGTGAATGATGCAAATGCATTGTTCTGCATTTTTTCGCGCGTTTTCTCTGATGGTGTATCACATTAGGGAACGGTATTTTTCCACCAACTCCACTTTGTTTCTTATCCCGAGTTTCAGGTAGATTGATTGCAAGTGATTGCGCACTGTTGCTGGCGCGCGATGGATCTCTTCCGCAATCTCCATGTAGGTTTTCCCCTGTGCAAACAGCTCCGCCACCTGCGCTTCCCGCTCCGTCAATTCTGAAAGTAATGACGATGGGTAAGCCCGCAAACACCAATAACTATCCATCGATTCAAACGTTAACGTGAAGTGTCGCCCTTTCCATGAGGTAGTTTTGCACTGCGCACTTTGTTGAATCTCTTCCGGTAGAACACACCCATCCCAATCTGGGTAATCACGTTTTATTAACGCTGTGAAACCGAGAGAAGGCGTATTCAACATGAACCCGCTGTCAAACATCGCGACTTCGACAGCGTTGTTCGTTGGTGTGTTTTGGCTCGTTAACACCGAAAATTCGAGGCAATGATTGAGGCTAAGTGCGATATGAGGCATGACAAGGCGAAGGCAGTCTTGGTCTTCCGGTCGGAACGCGACCGCTTTCTTATTTCGGTATAGCGAAAGAAAATCCACCAGCATACTGTCACCCATGTTTCCTTTTGCATCCAGCAACAGTTCGGGGTCTACCTTCATGAATGAGAGCACATGATAAATGTCATGATGCCAGAGGAAATCACACAGTGCGTCGCTCATCGATTCGACGTGAACCTCTGCCATAAAGGGCTCTGACGCATTGTTATAGAGATTTTCAGCGATGGTGTCGCAATCGGCGATTTTCTGCCATTGCTCAAAGTAGTTCTCTGGAAGTTGGAACAGTGAATTACCATGCACTTCCGGCGTGTCAGAGTGCTCGGGGAAAAGTGCCCGTCCCCACCATGCACTGTCGAAGTGAATAAGTTGACGAAGCTGAGTGATGGTCCACTGCTTAAAATCGTCGGGCTGCATATGGCGAGAAGCCTGATAGAGCAGAGTCACAAACTGCAATATTTCTTCGGTTGTTGAGACGCTTTTGCCCTTCATTAGCCGCTACTCCATGACTACCAAACCTGCCATAAAAGCTTACATCCAAATCACCGACTATGTAGATATCCAATTAGGATTGGGTCGTTTGGCGAGATGTAAAAAAGAGAAGGCTAGTCTTTCATTTTCTCCAGTTTGGCATCCAACTTTTCAAGCACGCGGAGAAAGTCGCGATACTCCACGGTATCAAGCACATCAATCAGCTCGGCTTCCCAATCCAGCGCTTTGGGTGCGATTTTTGCGTACAGTTCATGTCCGGCTTCGCTAAGCGACAGAAACGAGGCGCGGTTATCCGTGCTGTCTTTCACCTTCTGCAAAAGCCCCTTATCTTCCAACAATTTTACCGCGCGGGAGACTCGGGATTTATCCATAAACGTGATGTCGCCAATGTCTTTTGCATTCAGCTTTTCGTGCTCAGCCAACCGCGCAAGAATGCGCCATTCGGGAATAGAAACATCAAACTCTTCCCGATAGATTTTCGAGCAGGCATTGCTGATCCCATCCGCCAAGTTCACCATCCGATACGGAAGAAACTGGTTAAGCATTAATGTGCGATGTTTTTTCTGTGCCATTCTTAATCCTGTAAGGCGTCCCAAACTTCTCTGTCTTTCTTTGCGGTCCAGATTTCGGGCCAGTCTTTACCTTCAAATTCGTCCCATAATCGTTTTACGTCAAAGGGTAAGCAATGCTCAAATATCGGCCACGCACCGAATTTGGGGGCGAGTAATTTATGCGTTTCCTCAAATGCTTCTTTCAGGGTTCCACCCCGTTTATGCACCGCACCAACGGTATCCAGCATGCCCGTTAAAAAGCCACGAGTTTGCTCAATCGCTGCATTGACCGCGTCGTTACCACGCGCAACCGCCCCACGGCCACCGACTAATATATCAGCTTGATATGACTTTACTTTATCCAGAGTTTGAGATGACCAGTCAAAGTGGAATGCATCTCCGGTATAGAGCGCTGCTTGCGCCTCAACCAAATCCCCTGCAAACAGGATTTTGTGTTTCGGCAACCAAGCGACAATGTCCCCCGCCGTATGCCCACGGCCACAATGCTCAAGCACCAAACTTCCGCGTTCGCCGCCAAGTGGGATTTCAATACGGCTATCAAACACCACGTCTGGGTGCGTTAACCCCGGAATGCCTTCAGGTTCTCTGAACAAGCGCGGCATACGTCCAAATTCACTTTCCCAATCCTGCTGTCCACGCTCTTCAATCAGCATTTTCGTGCTCTCGTGCGCAATAATGGTTTCTGCATCAAAGGCCGATGCCCCCAACACCCTCACCGCATGGTAATGAGACAAAACCAAATACTTCACTGGCTTATCCGTATGTTCTCTTAGCAAAGCCAGCCAATCCTGCGCCGCTTTGGGAGTCGCCCTTGCTTCAAAGGCGATGATAAAGTCTTCCGCCTCTATTGCACCCACATTGGGATCACCCTCTGCCGTTAATGCATACACACCGTCAGCCAATATCTCGAGGGTTTCCTGTTTGTCACCTAAGTCAGCAGATGAAGCGAATGGTTTTATTGCCATGGTGGGCTCCTTGAACGTTATTAACTTCCTAAAACCAACATAGCAAATAATCTCATACGAGAATTTATATAATGCACTGCTATCTTACAAATAGGACTCAAGGAGACACGACCGAAAAATCAGCATCTGAGAATAATTATAAATTACCTCTTATATTCAGAAATATAGATGCATATCCACAACGCCACTTAACGACAAACCACCAACTCCTCTCATATTCGACACACCGACTTGCTTGATCCCTCATCAAATCGCGCCTTACATTTAATATCACATGAGAACATATTGAATGGATGTTTATGTTATCGACGTATACCAATCCGGTTTATCCCTATTCAAGAAATGAAGACCAAGATTCAGAGCGTCCTTCTCATCACAAGGTAGTGATTGTCGGAGGAGGACCTGCTGGCTTATCCATGTCCATAGACCTTGCGAAGCAGGGCGTTAAGTCCGTCGTAATTGATGACAACAACACCGTCAGTATCGGTTCACGTGCTATTTGCTTTGCTAAGCGAACACTGGAAATCATGAATCGCTATGGCTGCTCGGAACGTATGGTGTCAAAAGGGATCACATGGAAACGGGGCAAGGTTTTTTTTGGGGAGGAAAAGGTTTACGAATTCGATTTGTTACCCGAGAAGCACCACAAACTCCCTGCTTTTATTAACCTTCAACAGTATTACTTCGAAGAATATTTGGTCAATGTAATCGAGACCTTACCTGAGGTTGATCTTCGCTGGAAAAACAAGTTACAGACTGTCGATGCACGAACTGATATCAACCTTCTGACCATCGACACGCCCGAAGGAAGCTACCAGATTTCCTGTGATTACCTTATCGTTGCGGATGGTGCAAATAGCCCTATTCGGAACCAACTCGGTTTGGAGAGTAAAGGCCAAGTTTTTCAGGACAGATTCCTGATTGCCGACGTCGTCATGAAAGCCGACTTTCCCACCGAACGCTGGTTTTGGTTCGAACCGCCCTTTCACCCAGAGCAATCGGCGCTGTTGCATCGTCAGGCTGACAATGTGTGGCGTATCGACTTGCAACTCGGGTGGGATGCAGACCCCGAATGGGAAAAACGGGAAGAGAACATTCGCCCGCGTATCGAAGCCATGCTAGGACAAGACAAACACTTCGACCTTGAATGGGCGAGTGTGTATACCTTCCAATGCCGAAAGATGGATGACTTTATTCATAAGCGGGTATTTTTTGTTGGTGACGCAGCGCACCAAGTCAGTCCATTCGGCGCACGTGGCGCAAACGGTGCCATTCAGTCTGTAGAAAATTTAGCGTGGAAACTTTGCCGCGTGCTGAACCACACCGCACCGCCCAAATTGCTTCGAACCTACAATGACGAACGCCAGTATGCCGCAAAAGAAAACATTCTGAATTCGACCCGCGCCACCGACTTTATTACCCCAAAAAGCAACATGAGCAAGGTATTGAGGAATGCGACACTTAACCTCGCAAAAATCTACCCTTTTGCCCGTCCGTTGATTAACAGCGGCAGATTATCCACTCCCTGCACTTACCGACACTCGGTGCTAAACACGCCGGACAGGGATACGTTCGAAAATGCGCCGCACTTAGGTAGTCCGGTTTCAGATGCGCCAGTGCAACATCACGCTCATGATTCCTGGTTATTGGATTGGGTGGGGAATCAGTTCGTACTCATGGTGGCAGAAGGTGGTGACAAGCAGGATGAGCTTCTGGCTGAACTGTCGAACATTGACGATTTGGAAGTGCTGCTTATCAGTCGCGATCAACGATCAGCACGCCACCAAGGCATCACCCGACAGACGGCCATCACTCAATTGACCGACATGCAGGGTTTACTCCACCAAAGATACGACTTGTCTGAAGGCGCTGCGTATCTCTTTCGTCCTGATCAGGTGATCACCGCTCGCTGGCGACAGCCCACCTTTAACGACGTAACAAACGCCATGCAGCGCGCGCTGGGACATCATATGAAGGAAGCACAATGAAATTAAACACCGAGCCCAATTTTACCGATGGCGATGCATTCTACGCATCACTCGCCAACATCTATAACGCATTATCGCCAGAAGACGTGATGACAGTGAACGCCAAGTTGGTTCTGCTGCTCGCCAACCACATTGGCGATCAAGCCATTTTGGAAGAAGCCATAGCAGCAGCGACACAATAGCCGCTGCCTCGTCTCACCGAACTCACCTTAGTGGGTCAGTACTTTATGGATCAGCTGTGTTCTTCCCCTCACATTCAGCTTCTCGAAAAGGTGCTTGATGTGAGTGCGAACCGTGGTGAAAGAAACATTGTACCGTCGGGCAATTTCTTTGTCGGAGAGACCTTGCATCACCGCCATACACACATCGACTTCACGCGAAGTCAGGTGATACTCCTCGACCAAAAAATCTTCATCTATCGCAGAAGGGGTATGAATATCCGGGATAGCCTCGGGCCTGGCATCTTCTGTCACAAATGCATCGGGTCTTGCCTGCTTCATGGCATTGGTGAAAGCAGTCCCCATTGCGTTAACGATTTCCACGTCTCTTTTGGTGAAGTCATTGCGTCTGCGACTTCGCCATACCCGCAGATCACCGATGTTCTGGCGACCATCGTGAGCATGGAAATTCAATCCATACGTCAGCCCATCGATAGACAGAAAATCATTAAAGAACTCTGTCTGCTTCAACGAATGGTGCGGCATGATTTGACTCACTGCCGTCGCCTGCTTACGTTGCTGCAACTTGGGCGTAATGGGATCGTGATACTGAAAATAGCTTTCATAGTGCGTGAGATTGTCGTCAGACATATTTATCGCCACACGATGGGAGAAGCCGCATCGCGGCCCGTCCCATACATAGGAAGCAAAGTAATCAGCATCAAGGAGATCCAGCAAGCATTTTCCCACTTGCTGGCGCATTTCCGAGCATTCCATGCCCGCATTCAAACACTCTGCAATCTGGAATACTGCATGAGTTTCTCGCATAGACAGGTTCACAACGTCCCCCTGTTACACTAATTTATCCATAAAGAAAATTAGGTAAACCCAGAGCCAAAGCGGGGATGAAGATAATGGCAAAAAGCCTCACCATATCTGCCACCCAAAATGGCATTACACCGCGAAATACCGTGCGATTATCTAGGTCCTTGAACATACCGCTCAGCACAAACACATTCATACCAACCGGCGGCGTAATTAAGCTGATTTCCGTGACCACCACGACCACAATGCCAAACCAAATCAGATCAAAACCCATGCTCTGAACCACGGGATAAAACACAGGCACGGTTAATAGCATCATCGACATGCTTTCAAGTACGGTCCCAAGCATCAGGTAAATCACGATGATCATCAAAAACACGAGCATGGGTTGAAAGTCTTGCGTGGTCAGGAAATGCACCAAGCCTTCTGGTAACCCTGCACGGTTAATGAAGTTGGAAAAGATCAACGCGCCGAGCACGACAAAGAAGATCTTCGCGCTCATCACCGCCGTTTCAAAAAGCACTTCCTTTAGCAGTTTTTTAGTGAGCAAATCACGCAAATAGACAATCACCAATGCGCCAAAACTGCCGATACCAGCCGCTTCTGTCGGCGTAAAAATACCCAGATAAATCCCGCCCATGATCACGGTAAACAACGATGCAATACCTGCGATGCCTTTATAAGCCTCGCACTTTTGCTGTGTCGTCATTTCATGCCCGCGAGGGCCTGCCTCTGGTGAACGCCACACCACGTATTTTACCGCGGCCAGATAAAACAAAATGCCTAACACACCCGGAACGAAACCTGCTGCAAAGAGTTCTCGGATGCTTTGTTCGGTCAAAATGCCATAAATGATCAAAGCGACGCTGGGAGGGATAAGAATGCCAAGCGTCCCGCCTGCGGCAATACACGCTGATGCCAAGCTGTCGGCATAACCAAACCGACGCATAGAAGGGATAGCCACCTGCCCCATGGTCGCTGCCGTTGCCAGACTGGAGCCACAAATCGCAGAAAATCCGCCACATGCAGTGATGGTTGCCATTGCCATACCGCCACGGTGATGCCCCACTAAGGCGTTAGAAGCACGAAACAATTCAACCGACATCCCCGAGCGACTGATCAAATTCCCCATCAAAATAAACAAGGGAATCACGCTCAACGCCGGGTCTTGCAAAGTATCAACAATTCGGCGGGCACTGATGGTCAAGGCGGCGGTGAAGTTGAAATCCAGCAAGGAGGCATAGCCCACCACACCCACCAGCGTCATGGCATACGCCAATGGCATGCGTAAGACACACAGCAACAGGACAATCGCAAGTCCGATCAGGGCACTAATCATGACGCTCTCCCTCCATGCACTCGACATGGTTTTCTAACGTGGCCATTGAGCAAACCCCGCGAAACAAAAACGCAAAGGCACTGAGCAGCAAACAAAATGCAATCGCATACATTGCCCATGACGCAGGAATTTCGAGATACTCTGTCACCAATCGTTTTCTGTCAGCGCGCGCTGCCAATTTATAAACACTCATCGCCAGAAAAATGCACCCACCACTAAGAGCAAGGGAGTAAATCCGCTCAATCCATTTGGCTAGCGTTGGGCGGATGGCATCAGTGAATAAATCCACGCGGATTTGATCATCTTTAAACACAAGCAGCGGCAACATCAGCATGACCAAGACTAACAACATAAAACCGGTCAATTCGCTGCCCCCTAATATGGGTGTACCCAGAATATATCTACCCAGTACATCCAACACGGTTAAGAACATCATGCCTATCAATGCCACAGCACTTGTCCATTTCATCAACGGAAACAGGTAGCAACATCCTTGTTGGAACAATGACCAATAATGTTGGCCAATGCCTGTTTTATTGTTGACCATTGGTCACCTCATAGGCCTGTGCCGCATCGCGAAATGCTTTTAACGCCGCATTGGCATCTACATCGCGATCATCCACTGACTCAACCCACGCCTGATCCAAGTCACCCGTTACCGCAGCGAAATACGCCAAATCCTGACTCGATGCATCAACGATTTGGTTTCCTTTTTCACGTGCGATACCTTCCGCATAATCATCCGCATCTGCCCACGCTTTTGCCGCCATTGCAGACAGCTTCTCACCGGATACCGCCATAATGGCTTCTCGGTCTTTATCAGACAGTTCGTCCAACGCATCTTCGCTCAGGAAAATACCGAAACTGCCCAAATACATGCCGTGCGGCAATTTCAGGGTATAAGGTGCGACTTCATGGAGTTTCAGCGTCGTTTTGGTCGACATGGGGTTAAACACACCGTCTACGACACCTTGCGTCAGCATTTCATAGATTTTATTCGCCGGAGCCGCCACGCCGGTGACACCAAGGCGCTCACCAATCGCAGACTGAATACCGCCGCCAACACGGATTTTTTTGCCTTTGATATCTTCAAGGCTATCCAAAGGTTCACGCATGTGGATCTGGCCGGGGCCATGGGTAAATACACCGACAAGCTCAACGCCGTCATGCTCTCCCGCATTGGCAAGGTACTCCTCATGAATCTGCCAATGCGCCACCGATACCGCCTCTGAACCGGCATTGTGGTTAGGCAATTCCGCGAGACTCGTGAGCTTAAATTGACCCGGGAAATAACCGTGGTAGGTCCACGCTCCATCAACAGCGCCGTCTTCCACCAAATCAATCAGGCTGTTCGGACTTCCAAGATCATAAACCAAAGCGATCTTTACCCTTCCTTCTGTGGCCTCTTCAATCCAACTCCCCCACGTTGGTAACACCGTCTTATTCATTGCGGCAGCTGGGGAAAGCCATGTGGCAATTTTAAGTTCAACCTCTGCCATCACACTCATTGGAACAAAAAGTAGACCTACTGCAACTCGCCATAACACTCGTTTCATTACAACCTCACAATCCGTTACGATACACATAATGACAATATTTAACATATAACGTAACATGTCATAACAACAAACTAACATTCAGATAAATGCGTTGATTCTCTTTCTTGAAACAAGCCTGCACTCAAGACTCATAAAAACAAAAGGTTAGAAATAAAATGCATCGACACAAGGTGCGTATATGGCTGAATGGGTATAGATAGGCACAGCTCTGAAACAGTCAGATTGGCGATAAGAGGTAAACTTTTTGTCATCATCGGCAAGAGAGAGTTGTGTTGCCTCTTTCTTTGTTCAAGCTTTTATGACTCGAAATTTTGCGCGAAGCCGAAATTTCGAACCAGTTTAAATCAGGAAAATCTGAGCAAGCGCGCTAACAAGGAGGGCTGTCGTGTTATCCCATCTTAGATTGAGCCAAACTAAGCCAAGCCTCGTGCATCTCGACGAGTTGCAAACCCAGATAACCGCGTCATGTGGCCAGTATTCACTTGAACCTAAACACACCGACAACCCATCACTTCAAGGTGCCATTGAGCCTTTTATGCTATCTCGCTATGAGGCCATCAGTGTGTGCATGAATGTGGGTCAGGTGACACGGTCAGAGCGCATGATCAGACAAGACCCCGGTGATCATCTGTATATGCTGGTTCAAGATAAAGGCCGTTGTGTCATTGAGCAAAATGACAAGCAACACACCTTGTTTCCCGGCGATATTTTTGTCGTCGACTCAACACAGCCGAGTCGCTTTATCCTTAATGGCAATGCATCAAGGCAAGTCTCCATTCACCTCCCGCGAGAAGAGATGCTCCACCGATACGGAAAAGCCATTACCGGAGGTGTCATGGTGGAGCATGATGATCCACTGCGCACCGCACTTATTGCCGTGGTAGCAAAATCAATGGAGGAAGGCATGCCGGACTCCTGCGCCCGCTTAATGGATTCGACGTTTGACCTTTTAGGGATTTACATCGACGGCCGAGAAAAGCAGAAAAGCCAAAGCGAGCGCGAAAAACAAGGCGTACTTGGGCGGGCACTCTCTCTGATCGACCGGAACTTCAACGACCCAACCTTCGATGCTGGGCAACTTGCCGTCAAGCTGGGTGTATCCAGTCGCACGCTCCAACGTCAGTTTCAATCTCTTGGGGAATCGCCGACACGAAAACTCATCAATACCCGACTCGATAACGCCAAAGCATTGTTGATGGGCATGTCCCAACGTGACGCTCACAGCTCTGTGACCAACGTGGCCTATCACTGTGGCTTCAGCGACCTCTCTTATTTCTATAAAGAGTTTCATAAGCGTTTTGATATGGCACCGGGTGCGATGGTGAACTGTCGCCAATAGCCAACGGGTTTGGCGGTTTGTTCCAAGTCACTCAAGTTAACTCATCCTATGGTGGAGAGAGAATACGCATCAACGAGGATTGGAAATATGAGTACGGAAACACAAGACACCGCAACGCCATATTTAATGACCGTGAATGGGCAGAGCAGAAGCGCAGACACTTACTTTAAGGTGCTAAACCCTTCTACACAGGCCACCGTTGGATTGGCTCCACAATCAAACCAACACGATGTCGACGCGGCAGTTGCAGCCGCACACGCCGCCTTCCCTGCTTGGTCATCAACACCACAGGAAGAGCGAATCGCCCTCTGCCAACAAATCGTCACCCTACTCAAAAAAAACAGCGAAGCGTTAGCCACACTGATCACCCAAGAACAAGGCAAGCCGCTGAACGGCCTAGGTTCTCGCTGGGAAATAGGCGGTGCTTGCGCGTGGGCGGAATACACTGCTAGCCTGAATCTGGGTGTCAAAGTGCTACAAGATAACGAAGAAGGCCGACTTGAACTTCACCGCAAACCTTTGGGGGTTGTCGCCTCCATTACACCTTGGAATTTCCCGGTTCTGATCGCGATTTGGCACATCATGCCCGCGCTTGTCACTGGCAATACCGTCGTCATTAAGCCCTCTCCCTATACCCCGCTTTCAACCTTAAAACTCGTACAGCTGATGAATCAGGTATTGCCACCTGGCGTGGTGAATGCCGTCGCAGGCGAAGACAACCAAGAAAACAGCGTGGGACAAATGCTGTCATCACACCCTGACGTTCGTAAGGTGGTGTTTACCGGTTCAACCGCAACGGGCAAATCCATCATGCGCACCGCAGCAGACTCCATGAAAAGGCTCACCCTCGAATTGGGCGGAAACGACGCGGGCATCGTCCTCCCCGATGCCGATCCAAACGCTATCGCTGAAGGGCTTTTCTGGGGAGCCTTCATCAACAACGGGCAAACCTGCGCCGCACTTAAGCGCCTTTACGTGCATGACAGCATCCATGACGAGGTTTGCGACGCATTGGTGGAATTCGCCAAACAGGTTCCGTATGGCGATGGCATGGATGAAGGTTCCATTCTTGGCCCACTGTGCACCCCTTTTCAGTTTGAAAAAGTCAGCCGCCTTGTCTCGGAAGCGGCAATCAAAGGGACAGTGCATCTCGGAGGCAAAGCTGCAAACGGTCAGTTTTTCCCACCCACCATTATCTCTGGATTAAAAAATGGCGACTCACTGGTCGATGAAGAGCAATTTGGGCCCGCTCTCCCCATCATCCGCTACACCAACATCGAAGACGCCATTCAGGCAGCCAATGACAGCAGCTCAGGCCTTGGCGGTTCTGTTTGGTCGTCAGACACGCAAGCCGCAGCAAATGTGGCGAAGCGTCTCGAATGTGGCTCAGTCTGGATAAACCGACACGGTATGATCCAGCCCAACGCACCGTTTGGTGGGGTAAAAAGCTCAGGTCTAGGGGTGGAGTTTGGCGAAGAAGGATTAGCCGAATACACCGATATTCAGGTGGTATTTAATTAAACCCAAACGACCTGAAGATCCGCGCTAAATCCTGCATCTTCAGGTTATTTGGGTATATACCCAAACAACCCGAAGAAGCTCGAATTCAGAGGTCATCAATGCGCTCAATTCGAGGCAAATTTTGCGTGGAATAGTCTTTCTATTTCCGAGGAATTTAACGAAGAAGTGGTGCATTGAAGCCCTCCCTTTGGGCGAGTTGACGGGCGTCGTGCTCTTTGTTGCCCCTTTTTGATGGAGGTGACTACACCTGCAAAGGGACGCCGCGATCACAACACCCGTCAAACTCGCTGAATCCTGCATCTTCAGGTTGTTTGGGTATAGAGGAGAAACTATGTCTGCTTTTGAAAACGCAACCAAGTTCTTTCATGCTTGTGAGTCAGGCAAGGGTTGGGAGGCCTGCAAAGGCTTTGCTGAGCCCAATGCTGGGTTCGATTCGCAAGCTTTCGCTCTCACTGACATTCAAACACTGGAAGCCTACACCCATTGGATGCACAGCATTACCAACGGCCCTATGGCAGGCAGCCATTATGAACTCACCACCTCCGCCTTTGACGATGAGAAAAACACCGCGATTTTCTTTGGTACCTTTTTCGGTATCCACAGCGGGGAAGGTGGACCAGTGCCGGCCACAGGGAAAAAGTGCGCAAGTCACTATGTGTATGTGATGCAATTATCTGAACAAGGCAAAGTCACGCATATGACCAAAATCTGGAATGATGGCTGGGCGCTCAAAGAACTTGGTTGGATGCAGTAGACAATCGACGAGCCGCCAAATAAGGCGGCTCTTGTTGTTCAACCATTAGTGCTTTTCAGGCAGTTCAAAGCGTTCGATAAAGTATTGAATGATGTCATCCGTCTTATCAATATGCCGCATACCCGTTGGTGCTGACACCGAGAACTTCTCCGACCCAAACTGATCCCCTTCAATTAAGACAAGATTTGGACACACTTGATTAGCCTCTCCCAGATGCTCGGGAAGATCACCCCGTGGTTTCTGAAAATCGACATACCTGACTTCTACGTTATGTCGAATCTCTGGAAACATCGCCATCAATCCTTCAACCCGCATACAGTATGGGCAGAAGTACTTTTTTCCACCGTCGTTAAAGTCTCGCTTAAGCAAATACAAAATCATGATCGCCTTCCTTGGTAACAGCATAAAAAACCATAATACGCTTCTCACGCATTTAGTATCGAATCAAAACTGATAATTGTACCAAGTCGCGATGGGTGTGAGGGTTAGGTTGCGGCTTAAAGGCGAACATGACCGAAAGAAGTAAATGGCTTTGTTAGAGAGGATTGGCTGCTGACGCAGCCAAAAGAATGTTATGCCTTATTAAACGGAGAAAGGATCATGTGTGTTAGTTGCGATTTTGACGCAAATAACGTTCTAACCAACGCCCATCAAGCTGAATTTTTACATTTCGCCAAATTCCGCCTATGAAACCTGACAGGGAAATAAACGAAAAATTTTGAGACTTTGTACGGGCAATTAGTTCACTATTCCCCCACGTAGTTTGCATTTTTTCAGCCAACTCGACAGGTAAAAAGAATTGAAGCTCAAACCATCCAGATTGACCCGGTTCATAATTGACAGGAGTAAAACGCCAATGTCCATCTCGCTCCCCTCTCAGCCGACAATAGACTATATCTTCTTCGAATACATGTGGAGGTAAAGGGTCTTCAGTCAATAAATGCAAAGGCCAGCGACCTTGTAACATACCGAAATATGACCCCCCAATATCGTTCAAATGTTCCGATACATTTTGAATGGAGGCAATTCCAGTTTCTGTAAAGTGAGTACTGAGATAGTCATCTGGATATCGATCTTCAAGAATGTTCCTAAATCTAGATCTAACTTCTGATAGGTCTCGAGTGCCTACATTTGTTAAAGCACTTTCATCAAGAGACTCAATAGCTTCGATAACCGGCTGAATTACTGGTATTCCTCTGTATTCAATAAGAAATATCTGATGTGCTACTGCATAATCTATCGCAGGCTTTGTATAGCCCGATACACTGAAAATCGCTGATTGATAATTGAAACGAATTGCAGATGTTTTCGAAGCATCACGATGTTTAGTAAAGTAATTTTCAGAGATATCTTTAAGAACACCTACAGAGTTTCTAACAACTGGAATTCCCACTCTTTGGTTAGGATAGCACTTAGCCTCCACCAAAAGCCTTAATGGAAACATGAATGCCGGAGTTTGCTCTTGTTCAGCTAGCGCATCTATTTGGTGCCATGCTCCTCTACCTTGCACTTCTAAACCAGAACTATTTACTTCTAAATCGGAGCTATCCACCGAATCTAGCGGTTCTCTTACAATCTTGTATCCCACTTTTTTAAGTAAGTACAAAACCGCTTCTTCCAGCATTGCACCGCGAATTTGGGCTACTGTTGCCATTTATTATCCTCTAGTAACTAACGAATGACATGGACTCCCCCTCACGATGATTTACCACACTTATGTGTTGCTTCTAATACCGGAGGTAACCATGTCTTCTCAATTCTTTTGAGGCATCGACCTCGCCAAACACCACTTTTTCTGCACGCTTTTGATGACCGAGGTAAGGTCATTATTCACAAATCTGCCCTGCACTCTAACTCACTGACCACATTAGCAAATATTCCATCTATGTGCATAGGCATTGAAGCGTGCTCTGGAGCGCATTATTGGGCCAAAGAGTTCATCAAGCTAGGGCGATGCATTTACTTTATGTTGAGGAACAAAACTGTCTTTGATGAACGTCGATTCTTACCCAAGTAAATTTCACGGTTGGCATGCAGCGGTGAGATAGCATTGAGAGTCTTTCTATAAGTGTTTGCCGTAAGTAACGACTTAATGGCGGAAATGACAGAACGAAGTAGACGCCTTTGGGGTTCGAGAGCATTGGCTGCTAGCGCAGCCAAAAGAATGCTATTGCCTATTGACCGGAGAAGGGCTCATATGTGTTAGTAGGCTATTTTCCACTCTGCGTGAAAAGATTGGGAACCGTTTTGATAATATTTCGAGTTAGTTCAGATTCTGACTTAGCTTTCTCCAACTCAACAGTTGTTTGCCCTTTCTCCAAAACAAAGTTTCGCTCCGTGTTTGCCAAAGAGCTAATTGAAACCTTCAACGCATCATCGTTACCAGTTACCAAAGCGTAATTAACTGCAAACAACTTTGACTCCACATTTGTAAGTTCATTTTGAAAGTACTTAATTTCGTCAAGTCCATTTTTGTATAATCTAAGGAAAAAGTACGCAAATATTTCAATGAAGATAATCAACATGATTCGAGGAAGTATTGGTAATACAAGGTTTTTGATAAACTTAGTATTTGATTCAGTTCCTTCAGAAGCTAGTTGCTTTAAGAGCTCAGAAGAATCAACCATTGATACCGTTGTCCATAGAAGGTATAAACCACCTGCAGTTATAGCCATACCAATCAACAGGTTTATGTTCGCACGTAACCTTAAATCAGAAATCTCCCTAAACAAGCGTTGTGCTATTACACGAGATTCCTTTGAAAGATTTTCGTAGGCTAGACTCTTTTTTACTTCGGAACGAAGTAGTTTAGTTTCATTGTTGAATATATCCTTAATACTTTTCTCGCTCGAACGCTCAACAATTGCTTCAATGACTTTAGTTTTATCATCATCTGTTAGGTTTGCGCCAAGCTCGAAGTTATTTAGTCTTTGTAGAATTTCTTTGATGTCTAACTTAGATTTTTCGGCATCATTCCTTGTTGTTTCTAAGCTATTGCTTACTTCTTCCTTATACTCAGAAATGTCTTTTTCAATAGCGGAATAGTGACTAGTCTGCTTTTTAATCTTATTCATCAACTGATTGTATGATTTATCTTCTAGCGTTTCATTGCCGCCTGACTGTAGATAAGCCAAACCAAATGACACTATTGCCAACAATAAAGATGTAAAAATTACAAAATCATTATCTGAGGTTGTACGAAAAACACTTTCTAGATATAACCTAAAGTCAGGAAAGTAGTAAGTAGCAACAGCAATGCCAAGAAAAAACAGACCGATAAGTACTATTAGTCTTCGATTTTCGATAATTTTCTTAATTGAATCAGTAATCATTGATAAGAACTCAAAACAGAATATCACTCCATATTACACCATCATGCAACCTAAGGTATTGCTGTAGAACAACATTTACCAGTCTACTAACAGTGTATTAGAAGGCAAAATGTCGGAATCAAATACGACACTTTCTCTTTTAATAACAATGGCACTGATTCTATCACTGACTAAAGTATTGTTTTAAAAGAAATTTATCGCCAATCACAAAACTGTGACGTAAAAAAAGGACAAATCGTCCCTTTTGTTGCGATGGGGTAAAGTAGTTTAACTCCGTTTGTAAAATCCGTACTTAACGAAACTAAGTGCAATCTCGCTTTTTTCGCCTACACCGTTTTTAATCCGCAAACTTCGGCTTGATGCTTTCATCAATCACCATACGCTTTCGGTCTACTTCAATTGCTTTCAACGGCTCTACTTGCTGCATGGTCGCAAGACAACGTTCGGTGAGTTCAATATAGCCATCGGTACCTAAACTCTTCCAAGAAACTTCTTTTTCACTCAGTTCACGGATGACTTTGGCAGGGCTGCCAAGGGCGAGCATTTTTGAGGGGATGTTTTGTTGGGAGGCCACAAGGGAGTGAGCGGCGACGATGCTATGGGCACCAACCACCGCGCCGTCCATCACCACCGAATTCATGCCAATTAGTGCGCCTTCTTCGATAATACAGCCGTGTAATATGGCGCTGTGTCCGATATGTCCGCGTTCATGAACCACGACATCGATACCGGGGAAGGCGTGAATCACGCAGTTGTCCTGCACATTGGCGTTGGCTTTGATGTGTATTCGGCCAAAATCGCCCCGTAAACTGGCAAAAGGCGCGATATAACTGCCCCGCTCTACAATGACATCACCAATTAACACCGCTTCTGGGTGAACGTAAGCACCCTCTTCAACCACGGGCGAAATACCATCTAATGCATAACAGGGCATGACTACTCCTTAGTCTGTTTTTTTCAGTTCAGCGTGATGCCTCCAAAGCGCTCACAAAACTGTTTATCAGCTTTCGGTAATTGGCCATCCGCAGCTCGGGCAACAGCATCAACGTGTCGCTCTGCCGGATAAGCCACCAGATTGTAGATATTGTGTGTTAGTGTGCGTGCGGCTTTACCCGGCCAGTTACTCGGTAATAACTCTTCGGGTAATGGTGGATATTTCAACAACGCGCGACGATAAATATGGATCAGTAATGTGCGCACCTGAAAGGCCTGCGCGGGCTCCAGTTGGTCACCGTTATCCAGCAATGCGAGAACTGGCCGAAACTGGCTCAGCAAAGTATCAAATCTGTCTTCAACTTCTTCCAGTTGCCAAAGCTTGGCGACCAGCGATTTCAGGTTAGTTTCGTTCCCTTCCGCAAGGTCGCAAGACGATGCTTCGAACACGAGGGCTTTCTCATTCAGGTCATGTTTTGCCAATAACTGTCGCGTTATTTCTTTGTCTGCCCGTGGATATAGCATGACGGAGGTAGAAAGGATCGCATAACCTGCCGATTCCAGAAGCTTTCTGGCATCCATCAACTCGCTGCCACTTAATGAAGGCAATGCAACCATCTGCCACTTTCGATTCCAGTCAGCATCGTGCGCACTGTAAATGCGCTCTTCTGCTGCAGTGAAGCGATCCATGGCATCTTCGGTCACGTGGTAGAAACTATAGCGACCACTGCGCTCTGCCACTAACCAACCGTCTTTCACTAAACGAAACACCGAGGTTCTGACAAATCGGTCAGACACATTGAAGACACTCAAAAGTTCAATCAGGCTGGAAAGGCTGATTGAACCGCCGCGACGGGCAAGAATGTCACCGAATACTGTCATGATAAGTGAGGTGCCGCTGACTGAATCAGCGGCGAGTATGTCTGAAAGCAACTTCCCTAGCTTTGGTTCCATAAGGCTTGACCCATAAGTTTTCATCAATAAATGTAGCGCTTTGTTATTTGTATCTGACAAGGCAATTAGCCTCATGTTACACAATCAAAACAAAACAGCAAAAATATGAATCTATTTTTGGGTGTCTATTTACCTTTCTTGGCCATATTTCGTTCGAGCAAAAACAACCTTAAAAGGTCAACAGACCCTAGGAAATGCCACATTGTTGATTCGGCTCTTTACTATCGCTTATCAATCACACGCTTGGCTTTACCTTCAGAGCGTGGCAGCACGCCTGCTGGCACTATTTCAACCTTGGAAGATATGCCAATGAACATTTTAATCTTTCCGGCCAGTTCATTCTGCAGTCCGTTTAGTTGCGAGCTATGAACTTCGGGCTGCTGCTCTACCCTTATGGTGACACAGTCCATATTGCCCTGTTTGAACAGTTCAATTAGGTAGTGCGGAGCCAATCCTCGAGTATTACAAATCTGTTCTTCAATTTGTGTTGGGAAAACATTCACACCCCGCACTATCAGCATGTCATCACTGCGTCCGGTGATTTTACCCATTCGACGCATGGTACGAGATGTACCAGGCAGAAGGCGCGTCAAATCGCGGGTGCGATAGCGGATGATTGGCATCGCCTCTTTGGTAAGACTTGTAAATACCAACTCCCCTTCTTCACCATCTGGTAATACTTCTCCCGTCAGTGGGTCGATAATCTCAGGGTAGAAATGGTCTTCCCACACCGTCGGGCCATCTTTGGATTCCACACACTCCTGCGCCACGCCAGGGCCAATCACTTCAGACAGTCCATAAATATCAACAGCATCCATGGAGAGACGACGCTGCATCTCTTCTCGCATCGCTTCAGTCCAAGGTTCTGCACCAAATATACCGACGCGCAACGCTAGTCTCTCTGGATCAATGCCTTGTCTCGCCATTTCATCAGCAATGTTAAGCATGTAAGACGGGGTCACCATGATGATGTCTGGGTCAAAATCCCGAATAAGTTGAACTTGCTTCTGGGTCTGACCACCGCTCATTGGAATTACGGTACAACCTAACCTCTCCGCGCCATAGTGAGCACCAAGACCGCCAGTGAAGAGGCCGTAACCGTAAGAAATATGGACTTTGTCTTTCGGTCTTCCACCTGCGGCGTAAATAGAGCGAGCAACCACATCTGCCCACATGTTCACGTCATTTTGAGTGTATCCCACCACGGTGGGTTTTCCCGTTGTTCCACTCGATGCGTGAACGCGAACCACTTGTTCCATTGGCGTACAGAACATGCCAAATGGGTAGTTGTCGCGAAGATCAGCTTTGGTGGTCATGGGGAACTTGCTGAGATCTGACAGGGTTTTCAAATCGTCAGGATGGACTCCGTGGGCCTTGAACTTCTCACGATAAACTGGCGAGTTTTCATAGACATGGTTCAACGTGTTTTTAAGACGTGATAGCTGAAGTCCGCGTAACTCATCAATGCTGGCATTTTCTATCGCGTGCATCCCTACCTTACTACTCATCTTGCTCTCTCCTTTCAAGGCTTTACTTCCAGCTCCATCGCTTTTCAAGGTTTGCCCCTTAAAGCGTAGTCGCCAATTCGAATATTTATTCATGTTACACATTATTGATCATTTCTATTTATTGTGTATCATAAAATTTAACCATTCATAAACATTTTTATCAAACGTCGACAACAAACAACCGTTTCCATCGGTATTAATTTGGGTCGAAACGAAATGCAAACACGTAGAAGGACACGTGATATGAAGGCAAAAAGTTATGTTTACGGGACATGGCATGAGGGAGCAGCTAATGGTGTTTCCGTCGAGAATGCCATCACAGGTGAGCCAATCTGTACCGTCAGCTCTGACGGTATCGATTTCGCGGAAGTGGTGCGATTTGGCCGTGAAGTGGGTGGCCCTGCGCTGCGCGCGATGACCATTCATGAACGTGCAGAAATGCTAAAGGCACTAGGTTTGAAGCTGCTGGATAACAAGAAGCGCTTTTACGATATATCTCAATGGACAGGGGCAACCAAAGCGGACAGCTGGGTTGATATTGAAGGTGGCCTCGGCACCATGCTCAGCTATTCAAGCATTGCTCGCCGCGAATTAGGCAATGAACCTTTTATCGTTGAAGACAGCGCGCAGCCACTTTCTGCGGACGGTTCATTTGTCGGTCGGCATATCCTCACTTCCAAACCCGGCGTTTCAGTTCATATCAACGCTTTTAACTTCCCTTGCTGGGGAATGCTGGAAAAAATCGCGCCGAGCTTGATCGCGGGCGTGCCTGTGATTGTTAAACCCGCAACGCAATCGGCCTACCTGACGCAAGCCATGGTCGCAGACATGGTGGAAAGTGGCCTGCTTCCAGAAGGAGCTCTGCAGTTGATTTGTGGGAGTGTCGGTGATCTATTGGATCAACTGAGCGAGCAAGACTGCGTCACTTTTACCGGTTCGGCTTCAACGGGTCAGATGCTCAAAGTCCATCCCAACATCGTCGCCCACAGCATTCCATTCAACATGGAAGCCGACTCGTTGAACTGCAGCATTCTTGGCGAAACGGTCAGTGAAGACGATCCGGAATTCGATCTTTTTATCAAAGAAGTCGCAAGGGAAATGACGGTCAAAGCAGGCCAGAAATGCACTGCTATCCGTCGTGCACTGGTGCCCCGCGCCAAAGTCGACGCAGTCAACGATGCCCTTAAAGCGCGGCTTTCTCGTGTGGTATTGGGCGACCCTTCAATGGAGGGCGTCAAGATGGGACCATTGATTGGTAAAGGCCAAAAGAATGATGTGGCCTCTCAGGTCAGCAAGCTTTGCGAGCAAAGTGAGGTGCTGCTGGGCGGTAACGACGCGGCGATGGAGCTTGTTGGTGACCACTGCTCTCAAGATGCTTTCTACCCACCAACGGTACTGCTTTCGAAGGCGCCAACAGAGGAGGGTTATGTCCACAACGTAGAGGCATTTGGTCCGGTTTGTACCCTTTTGCCTTATGACGACCTTTCCCAAGCGGTTGCGATCGCTTCACTGGGTAAAGGCAGTCTGGTGGGCTCTGTCGTTACTAACGATGCATCAGAAGCGTCAGCGCTTGTGCTGAAAGCGGCTGCCTATCATGGTCGTATGCTGATCCTGAACCGAGACAATGCAAAATCCTCAACTGGACATGGTTCCCCGCTCGCACCGCTGGTTCACGGTGGCCCCGGGCGTGCCGGTGGTGGTGAAGAGTTGGGTGGCGTTCGTGCCATCAAACACTATATGCAGCGCACTGCTTTGCAGGGTTCACCTACCATGCTTACTGCCATTACCCGTGAGTACACGTCAGGTGCAGAGAAAATCCGCACACCAGTCCACCCTTTCCGTAAATACTTTGATGAACTGCAAATTGGCGAAAGCCTGACCACCCACAGACGCACGGTCACTGAAGCTGACATCGTGAATTTTGGTTGCCTGTCTGGCGATCATTTTTATGCCCATTTTGATGAAATTGCCGCCAAAGATTCCCTGTTTGGTCAGCGCGTGGCTCATGGTTACTTCGTGCTTTCAGCGGCAGCAGGCTTGTTTGTCGATCCCGCACCAGGCCCGGTACTTGCCAACTACGGCCTAGAGAATCTGCGTTTTATCGCTCCGGTCGCGATTGGCGACACCATTCAGGCGGACATTACCGTGAAGCAGAAGATCAAGAAAACCCGCCGTCCGGATGAGGAACGCGCAACCGGTGTCGTGGTCTGGGACGTGCTGGTACGCAACCAGAATGACGAAACCGTCGCTGTCTACGACATCATGACCTTGGTTGAGCGTCAGGAGGACTGAGCCATGAAGAAGAAGATGAATTTCATCACCGTGCTTTTCACCGTCAACAATGGCGTCGCGACCTTAGTGCTGAACAGACCGGACTCACTCAACAGCTTCAATGCACAAATGCATGAAGAAGTGAAAGCCGCTATCCGTGAAGTGCGGGAAAACAGTGAGATCCGCTGTTTGCTTATCACGGGAAATGGTCGAGGTTTTTGTGCCGGGCAAGATTTGAATGATCGCGCCGTGAATGACGCCAGTGCCCGCGTTGATTTGGGCGAATCCGTCGAGCGCAACTACAACCCGTTGATTCGCGCCATCAGCACACTCAATGTCCCGGTTATCTGCGCCGTTAACGGCGTAGCCGCTGGTGCTGGCGCCAATATCGCCATGGCGTGTGACATTGTCTTCGCTTCCCGCTCTGCAAGTTTCATTCAGTCTTTCGCCAAAATCGGGCTGATCCCAGATTCCGGCGGCACCTGGAACCTTACCCGCGCGCTCGGGCTGCCCAGAGCAAAAGCCTTGGCATTGCTGGGTGAAAAACTCCCGGCAGAGCAAGCCGAAGCTTGGGGCATGATTTGGCGCTGCATTGACGATGAAGCCTTGATGGAAGAAGCCAATGCGGTCGCAGAAAAACTGGCCAAACAGCCGACCCTTGCTCTCGCCAATATCAAGCGTCTACTGAACGCTTCATTCGCCAACACGCTCGACCACCAGCTTGAGCTGGAAAAAGAGACCATGCGCAACCTCGGCTATTCCCAGGATTATGCGGAAGGCGTGGCTTCGTTTCTTGAAAAGCGTGCACCGCAGTTTAAGGGGGAATGAGCATGGATGCAGACCAATTAGCGCAAGCCTGCGCCCAGCAAATGTTCAGCCATGACAACGTCTCTCGCGCCATGGGTATGAATGTCGAACACATGGCTTGTCGGCAGAGTGAAGTCACCATGCGCGTGACTGCTGAGATGTTGAACGGTCATCAAACCTGTCATGGCGGCAAGATTTTTTGTCTCGCAGATTCAGCGTTCGCTTTTGCCTGCAATTCAGAAAATGAATCCGCTGTGGCCTCAGCCTGTTCTATCGATTTTCTGCGTCCTGCGCGCGAGAACGATCTTCTCACGGCGCGGGCATTTGTCATGCACCAAGGCAGAAGAACAGGCATCTATAACGTCAGCATTACCAATCAAAACCAAGAGCTTGTTGCGATTTTCAAAGGCAACTCAGCGCGTCTGAACCAAGCTGTACTCCCCCAGGATCAAAGGAGTGATTCATGAAGCATGCATATATCTGCGATGGCATTCGCACCGCATTTGGCCGCTATGGCGGCACGCTCTCTGCAGTGAGAGCCGATGACCTAGGCGCTGTACCTATCCGTGCCCTGATGGAGCGCAACCCTCAGCTTGATTGGTCCCAGATAGAAGAAGTGTTCTACGGCTGTGCCAATCAGGCCGGCGAAGATAACCGCAATGTAGGCCGCATGAGTGCCCTTCTGGCGGGTATGCCAGAGTCTGTACCCGCGACCACCATTAACCGTTTGTGCGGTTCAGGTATGGACGCCATCGGCACGGCAGCCAGAGCCATTGATTGTGGCGAACTGGAACTCGCCATTGCAGGTGGTGTGGAATCCATGTCCCGCGCCCCGTTTGTAATGGGTAAAGCACAAACGGCTTTTTCGCGTCAGGCGGAGGTGTTTGATACCACCATCGGTTGGCGCTTCATCAATGAAAAGATGAAAAAACAATATGGCGTCGATTCCATGCCTGAAACAGCAGAAAACGTCGCAGAAGATTTTAAAGTTAGCCGAACGGATCAAGATGCCTTTGCGCTTCGAAGCCAACAACGGGCGGCTAAGGCACAAGAAGCGGGGGTTTTCGACGCTGAAATAACACCAGTGATCATTCCTCGTCGTAAGCAGGAGCCACTTTGCTTTAAAAAAGACGAACACCTTCGCGCGACAACCACAGAAGCGCTGGCAGGATTACCCACACCTTTTCGTGAGTTTGGCAGTGTTACTGCAGGCAATGCCTCCGGCGTTAACGATGGCGCGGTTGCGCTCTTGCTCGCCTCAGAAACGGCTATTGATAAGCACAGCCTGAAACCCCGAGCACGCATTCTTGCCATGGCAACCGCTGGCGTTCCGCCACGCATCATGGGCTTTGGCCCTTCACCAGCCGCAAAGAAAGCGCTCAAACTCGCAGGGTTAACACTGGGGGAAATGGACACCATTGAACTCAATGAAGCCTTTGCAGCGCAAGCCTTGGCAGTTACTCGCGACCTTGGACTAGCGGATGACTCTGAAAAGGTAAATCCAAACGGTGGCGCTATCGCATTAGGTCACCCTTTAGGTGCGAGCGGTGCGCGTCTTGTGCTTACCGCACTGAACCAACTTGAACGTACGCAAGGTCGTTATGCGCTTTGCACCATGTGTATCGGTGTCGGCCAGGGCATCGCCCTCGTGATTGAACGTGTTTAATTTTCTGCACCTGAAAACGGAGCAATAACTATGAAAAAACTAAGACAGGAAGCTCAGGAAAAAGCGCTGTTGGAAGCCTTCCAGCAGAAGATTAACTGTGAAGAGAAAATAGAGCCCAAAGATTGGATGCCTGACGCTTATCGTCAAAATCTGATCCGCCAGATCTCACAACATGCGCATTCTGAAGTGATTGGAGAACAACCAGAAGGCAATTGGATCACCCGAGCACCTTCACTGCGTCGTAAAGCCGTACTGCTTGCCAAAGTGCAGGATGAAGCGGGCCACGGGTTGTACCTCTATAGCTCAGCCGAGACGCTAGGAGTCAGCCGCGCAGAAATGATCGAAGCACTGCAAACCGGGAAAGCAAAATACGCCTCTATCTTCAATTATCCCACCCAAACTTGGGGCGATATTGGTGCGATTGGCTGGTTGGTTGATGGTGCTGCTATCTGTAATCAGGTTTCCCTTCAGCGCACCTCGTATGGCCCTTATGCCCGCGCCATGATCCGTATCTGTAAGGAAGAGAGCTTCCACCAACGTCAGGGCTACCAAATCATGCTAGCACTCGCCAACGGCAGCGAAGAACAACGCCAGATGGCGCAGGATTCGCTCAACCGTTTTTACTGGCCATCGCTAATGATGTTCGGCCCTCATGATGCAGAATCTGCGCACTCAGCACGTTCAATGCAATGGAAGATCAAACGCGAAACCAATGACAGTCTTCGTCAGAAGTTCATTGACCAGACCGTGCAGCAAATTGAGTTTCTGGGGTTGGAACACCCAGACAAAGCCATTAAATGGAACGAAGAACGCGGCCATTACGACAGCGGTGAAATCGACTGGGAAGAATTCTACAACGTCATTAATGGTAACGGACACTGCAACCGCCAACGTATTCAGCATCACGTTAACGCTCACGAAGACGGCGCCTGGGTACGTGACGCGCAAAATGCGCACGCGGAAAAAGTTAAACAACGTCAACAACATGCAGTGGCTTAAGGAGAAGCGATATGACGCTAGAAAATCTTGAACTATTTGAAGTCTTCGTACGCGGCAAACGCGGCCTTGACCATAAACATGTTGGTAGCCTTCACGCAGAGGATGCCGCCCACGCGCTGCAATATGCTCGTGACTGCTACACCCGTAGAAGTGAAGGTGTAAGCATTTGGGTGGTGCGCTCGGCAGACATTTCCGCTTCACAGGAAGCCGACAATGAAGCCTTTTTCGACCCGTCGGACGACAAGCCCTATCGTCATGCGACTTATTACCCACTTCCGAAAGAAGTCGGCAACATGTAAGGAGCCAGAATAATGGAACAACAGAAAAAGGATTTGCTCCGCTATGCACTGAGCCTTGGCGATGATGCATTAACGCTGGGCCACCGCTTGTCTGAATGGGCGAGCCATGGCCCCTTCTTGGAAGAAGACATTGCGCTAGGTAACGTCGCATTGGATTACATTGGTCGCGCACGGATGTTTTATGGCTACGCCTCTGAACTGACTGACGGCGAGAAAAGCGAAGATGATTTTGCCTACCTGAGAGGAGAGCGCGATTACATCAATTACCTTATCAACGAGCTACCCCGCAGTGACTTTGCGTTCACCATGGCAAGACAGCTCATCGTTGATATTCACAGCCATTTGTTTATGACCCAATTATTGGAATCAAAAGATCCTGTGTTATCAGCCATCGCACACAAATCGATAAAGGAAAGCCGTTACCATCTGATGCGCAGTAAAGACTGGGTCATAAAGCTCGGCGATGGTACAGAAGAAAGCCAACAACGCATGCAAACGGCGATGAACGATTTGTGGGGTTATATACCAGAGTTGTTTGAGCCAGATGAAACTGAAAGTCGATTAATTGCTGCAGGTATAGCAGTTGACACCTTTGCACTGGAAGCCGACTTTCGCGCCCAGTTAAGTGGCGTATTAGAAGAAGCCACACTGAACGTTCCAACCGATGAATGGGCAGTGCGTGGCGGGCGAAAGGGCTATCACACAGAACATCTCAGCCATTTACTCTGCGTGATGCAAAGTGTCCACCGCGCATACCCTGGTTGTGAGTGGTGAGATATGGAAACCATTCCTGTTACACCACGCGCCCAATTTGAGCGAGTGAAGGCAAGAGCCAACTCGACCGCTCCTGAAGTATGGCAACTTCTGGACGATGTCGCTGACCCCGAAATTCCAGTCCTTTCAATATGGGACATCGGGATCCTTCGAAATGTCAGTGAACAGGATGGAAAGGTTCTTGTCACCATCACCCCCACTTATTCTGGATGTCCGGCTGTAGAGACCATCAAGGAAGACATTATTGCTCTCCTATCACAAGCGGGTTACACCAATGTGGAAGTCAAAACATCGCTTTTTCCGCCGTGGTCGACCGACGATATGTCTGAATCAGGCCAACGAAAACTGAGGGAATATGGCATAGCCCCGCCTTCAGATTCGCCAAGTACCTGCCTTCGCCTGACACCGGAACAAGGGGTGCGTTGTCCTCACTGCGGTTCTTCAAACACTACACGGATCAGTGAGTTTGGCTCAACGGCCTGCAAAGCACTGTTCCGCTGCGAGAGCTGTCTGGAGGCTTTCGACTTCTTTAAATGCTTGTAGCAAAGGGAATTGACCATGAGTGAAACCAATTTCTATTCATTAAAAATAAAACATACGCAGCCCCAGACCGATTCTGCCCTGTGTGTAACCTTCGACATTCCGGAAGCGCTGAAAGAGACATTTCGGTTTGTTCAGGGGCAGTTTCTCACGCTGCGCGCCAACATTGATGGAGAAGAAGCGCGTCGTGCTTACTCAATTTGCTCAGGCGCAGATGAGGGCTTGCTGCAAGTTGCGATCAAGCGAGTGGAAGGCGGTAAGTTTTCCAACTTCGCCAACGACAATTTTGAGGCTGGCTTGACGGTGGATGTTATGCCTCCTCAAGGCAGTTTTTTTACAGAACTGGATTCTTCAAATCAGCATCATTACATGTGCATTGCGGTTGGCAGCGGGATTACGCCGATTTTGTCGATTATCAAAACCGTACTTTCTCAGGAGCCCAATAGCCGAATAACCCTGATTTACGGCAACCGACAAAGCAACACCATGATGTTTGCTGACACGTTGGGTTATCTGAAAAACCGTTATATGACGCGATTCAGTTGGATAAACATCATGAGTCAAGAAGATCAGGGCTCAGACCTGTTATCTGGTCACATCGATGTAAAGAAAGGTGCCGCGCTGCAAAAACAACGTCTTATCGATATCAACAGCACCGACCATGCCTTTATCTGTGGTCCTGAGTCCATGATGGCGGAAGTCTCCAGAGGGTTCCGTATTGAGGGGCTTTCTGATGACCAAATTCACTATGAGCTTTTCTCTTCGTCGTCTGAAGATGCGCAAGTTGCACTGGAAAAAGCCAAACAGCGTGTTGCCAATTATGGCGAAGAAAAAATGAGCAAAGTGACCGTCACCGCTGATGGTCGTTCTATCAGCTTCAAGCTGGCGACCGTAGGTGAAAACATTCTCGATGCTGGCATCGACAATGGCATGTCGCTCCCCTATTCATGCAAGGGCGGTGTTTGTTCCACCTGTAAAGCCAAGCTGGTGAAAGGAGACGTCGAGATGGATATCAGCCACGGCCTTGAACAACACGAGATTGATGCGGGTTACATCCTGACCTGTCAGGCACACCCGCTTTCTGATGACGTTACTGTTGATTTCGACCAGCGATGATTTCGACCAAAGATAAACAGGGTCTTTTGACCTATGTTTCGAGTTTTCGCAGCAGTTTTTGGCGGCTTTATACAGGGCAGAGGCTTCGATGTGTCGCTGGCCTACATGAGAAACCGGCAACGCAGAAGAAAGTCGCCACCAACGCTGCGCAAAGGAATGAACTACCACGTAAGGACGTACTATGTTTCTTTCAGACACCGTTAGCCTAGTCATTGAAGATGGGATTGGCGTAATCCGGGTAGACAACTCACCGGTTAATGCCCTTTCCCATTCAGTGAGATCTGGCATTCAGACCGGGCTGGAGCAGGCCAATGCCAATCCAGACATTTCCGCCATTGTGATTGGCTGTAACGGCAACACTTTTATTGCCGGCGCCGACATCAAAGAGTTTGGTCAAACACCGAAGCAGCCTTACCTACCCGATGTTTTGCAGTCCATTCGAACCAGTGCGAAACCCGTCACGGCTGCGCTTCATGGCACCGTGCTTGGTGGGGGTTTTGAGTTGGCATTGTCATGTCATTATCGTGTTGCCATGATAGGCACAAAGGTTGGCTTACCCGAAGTCAATCTCGGTCTTATTCCCGGAGCCAGCGGCACTCAGCTATTGCCCCGATATGTAGGAGTAGAAACAGCACTTTCCATGATCACATCCGGCAAAATGGTTTCGACAGATTCCATACCGTATCTTATCGACATGCAGATCGACGACGGTAGGTTAGGACAAAAATCTTCACCGCTAACCGAGCATGCTCCTTTGGTTAACCAAGCCGCGATTCTCTTTGCTAAAAGAACAGCTAACGATGTCTTTGTTGCACCGGACAAGCGGAATATTCCGGGTTCTTCCGAAGAGAATATCTTTGAAAGCTGGCGTACAAAGCTCGCCAAAAAGGCCAAAGGTCAGCTCGCTCCTCAAAGCGCCATTGATGCCATTGAAGCAGCGACTAAGCTTCCCTTTGACGAAGCATTGGCATTGGAGAGAACACTGTTTCTGGCCTGCCGGGATTCCGAACAATCCAGCGCGATGCGCTACGCCTTCTTCGCGGAAAAACAGGCAGCTTCCGGTTACACCAAATCGTCTTCTGGTATCGACATTCAATCGGTCGCTGTCATTGGTGCAGGTACAATGGGAACTGGCATTGCCATTGCCTTTGCCAGCAAGGGATTCAACGTGACTCTTGTCGAAACCAATGAAAAATTGTGCGCCTCAGGTCTAGAGCGCATTCGAAACCAATACCAGAAAATGCATGAGCAAGGCAGAGTGTCAGAAACGCAAAAAGAGCAAGCCCTTTCGGTGATTTCCGGTACCAGTGATTATGGCAATCTTGCCGATATTGATTTAGTCGTTGAGGCAGCTTTCGAGAAAATGTCGGTGAAGAAGATGATATTTTCTTCACTAGATGCGGTATGCAAACCATCGACAATCTTTGCAACAAACACCTCTTATCTGGACATTGACGACATCGCGTCGTGCACCACCCGCCCTCAGCAAGTCATTGGTATGCATTTTTTCAGCCCGGCTAATGTGATGAAGCTGGTCGAGGTGGTCAAAACCCACTCAACGTCAGAACAAGTTGTCAGCGTCGTCATGAAAACCGCCAAGCGACTAGGAAAGGTACCTGTATGCGTTGGGGTTGGCTTTGGATTTGTGGGCAACCGAATGTATGCCGCTTACGGACGCGAAGCGAATATGTTGCTGCTTGAAGGCGCAAGCCCAGAGCAGATAGATTCGGCGATGGAATCCTGGGGTATGGCGATGGGGCCATTGGCGGTGAATGACATGTCTGGCATTGATATCGCCTACAAAGCGCGCCGCGAGTACCCACCGATTTACGATGATCCCGCCTATTTTCTCGCTGCCGATACCATGGTCGAACATGGACGGCTAGGCCGTAAAACCGGCGTGGGTTTCTACCGTTATGAAAATGGTAAGAAAACCAACGACCCAACCACGATGGCTTTGATTGCGATTGAAGCAGAGCGCCTAGGTGTAGAAGCCAGACTTATCACTGATGAAGAAATTCAAAACCGACTGGTGCTTGCTTTGGTCAACGAAGGGGCACACTTATTAGAAAAAGGCATTGCAAGAAACAGTGAAGATATAGATACCATTTGGCTAAATGGATATGGTTTCCCTCGTTTTCGAGGCGGCCCAATGTATTATTCCAAATCAAATGGCATAAATAACACCATTGAAAGCATCAATTACCTTTACCGCGAAACAAATAAAGCATGGTGGCAACCTTCCGAGAAATTAGAAACCATTTAAAATCATACTTTGCAATAATAACTCCATTTTTCCCGCATTAACTTGCGGGCTTTTTTATGCAAAAAAAGACCTTAATAAACATTAAGGCCAAAATACTAAACGTGTATTAACGTACCAAGTGCTAAGTACCAAGCGCTAAGGATTAATAAGAAAAGCGTTTTCCTTCCGGTCAGAAATAAGCAACCGCATTGAGCAGTGCAATAAATTGATCATCTGACGTACCACCGGCAAACAACCCTGCACCACTGCCTTTATAGGTGTCATAGCGAAGTTCAGGACGGATCTTAAAGTGCTGATTCACACTCCAATCGAGATTTGTCGTCACGGAATATACGTCACCACCCGTTGCACCCACTGAGCTCCACAGCACATTCGCTGCATTCTCATCATCAAACCACTCGGCACGGGCTGCGAAGTAGAGGTTCTCGTCCAGTTTATATCTCGCACCTACGTTCAGGCCCATCCAATCACTGTCTTTGGTAATAAAAACAGGTGCTACAGCCACATCGCCACCTTCTTGAAAACCATATACAAACTCAGCAGCCAACTGCAGGTCTGGATTGACAGTTTGGGTCAGCGTGGTGGTTGAATGGAAACGGTCGAGTTTCTTACCCGTAGAACTGACGGCAATGTAGGGTGAGCCACCTTTCGCAGCGCCGAATGCATCGCCTTCACCGTCACCATAGATAAACTCGAAATCTAGCCAAGTTGCTAAATCCGGGCTACGCCAACGCGCCGCACCAATAAAGGTTGGACGTTTTTCATCCCAGTTATTCCAGCCTGCCACCAAGCCCGCATCAAAGCTCAACAGTCCAAAATCTTCATCGGTGGGTACTTTGATGCTGGCAAGCGCACCAACGTGTTTTGAAGGCCCGTGCTGAGTAGCATAAGTGTGTGTGACAAACCAGTTAGGCGGCGTAAAAGGAGCACCGACTTCATTGCCGATGAAAGTGAAGAAGCTACCTACCATCAATGTCATACCGTCAAACACCGGGAGATAAGCATCAATGTAAAACTGCGGAATAGCGAACTTGTTGTCGTCATCATCATCAAAGGTATAATCATCAATACCTGCCACACGGAAGAATTGAACATCCTGACCGTACATGGCTGTCACATTGAAATCGATCCGCGCCTCCCCAACAGGTCCCGGAAACGGCCCAACTCGGCTTAATACGTTTTGAGCCGGAGCAAAAGCGCCAGTCGGCAAGCAGCCCATCCCCTTACAGAGCATTACGCCAATTTGATTGAGGCCAACACCGTCTTTCTGGTTTAGAAACGCACCGTTGCTGATATTGCCATCACCAATGGTGTCTGAAGCATGAAGTGCCGTTGCTTCTGCCCAACCCGCGACGGTGATTTCATGCTCATCTAAAGCATTGTTTGTTACTGCACGAAACAAGGAACCACCAGCTGGCTCAGCGTTTGCTATTCCTACCGTTGGCACCATTAATGCCAAAGAAACTGATAGACCCAATATATTCCTTTTTAATCTCATACTGCTTTCCTTTAATGGTTTAATTATCACATCAGGCGGTGACAATTTTCCTTAAACTTCAAATCCACTCGCAGGCCAACCTAACGAACAAATAGCCGAAATTAATCCCCGCACAAAACGGAGATTCAAAAATTTATTGTTTTATTATTTAAACAGAGTGGACGCAGGAGCCGAATTGGACAATCCTCAAAATTAAGGAGAATTGCCCAAAGTTATACTTCGCTATATTTTAACCCCTGCTAATAAACCAGCCCCTTCAGTACAATTAATATACTCACCATACTGGTGACCAGCAGGTAATACCGACACTTCGTGCCAGAGTTGTAACTGAAGGTCAGGGCCATACTTAGGGGCAATTTCAAGGAAGGTATTGAAAATAGCCACATGGGTAGGGTGGCTTTCGGACCAAGCCTCCAAATCTGACATAGTGCGGAAGAATGCTAGGCCAAACGTGCACTCTTGTTTGCCTTTAAAGGGTGAAAATTGCGTCATGTAGCGACAGCTATAACAATTGACCTCGTCACCCTTATCCCGCAGAAAGTTCATCCCCGCTTTTAGAACAGGCTCGATCTGGGTCAGGTACTCTTCCCGTTGAGTCCCCGAGGTGTGACTCCAATCTTGACCAGAACGAATAATGCAAAGGTTCTCGTGTGCACGAACCACGACACGGTTTCCCTGCTGCTCAATCACTTCCAACGTCTGATCTGTTTCAAATGCATTCTCAGAGGAAAGGGGAATGCGGTCACGCATGCCTCCCCAGTAGCCATGGTGTTCAATGGGACCTTCGATATCTTTGCGAGTTTGACTCATACCATGGTCATGAACGGGGCCAGAGAACAAGGTCTCAAGCCGCTCAAAAGGCACATTGAACACTTCTCTGAAAATGCCGAACTCCCATTTCTCATCCGAATACAGTTCCCAGAACAAGGTAAAAGCATCACTTTGTAGCCAATTTGCACAGGCTTGCGGGTCCATCCAGTACACAATAGCAATAGTCTGGTCGTATCCGTCTTTGTCTTCGCAGGTAGCGAAATCACACACGTCAGCATTTTTCGCTAGACCATTCAACGCACCTACAAACTCATTGATGTAGGTATCCGAACTATGTTGGCACCCGATAATACACATACTTACCTGTTGATGGTTTTCGGCAAATACGGAGCTCCAAGCCGGCACTGGCGGCTCCCAACCCGGTGGCATCTTCAGTGGTCGCTTTCTATCCGTTGTATTAATAGCCATGATCACTACTCCCTCTATATGGTTATGACGTCACTCTTCATGGCGTCTAACCGCTTTGTCATATCACTTCAGTGTCACCAAATCTCTGTTTCACTAAGCCTCTGCATCACTAAGCCTCTGCGTCACTAAGCTTCGGTGTCGTAAACAACGTTGTCTGTCATTGCTTTACCAAGGTTTCAGCTTGGTCAGGAACGTCGAAGTCTCTTTTCGCGTTTCAACGAGGCCATCAACACCCGTATCTACTTGCTCTGATTGTGTTGTTTTTGAAGCCTTATAATCTTTTGCTTCCACAACAGCACTTCGTTTTTCACGGTCAATCAGCAACTGAGTGGCATCTTTCTTCGCATAGTGACCTGCAGGATCAGCGACGGCTTTGGCATAAGGGATCATGCTGAGGTCAATGTCTGCGAGCACCAAACCTTCTTCCGTTTCTCCAATCTCTGAACCAATCGACTGACCATCTGGAGCATAAATTTTGGTATGACCACCACCGACCTGACACATGGCTTCTTTCTCGGCATCCCCCTGACAAAGCATCTCCTGTTGCGCTCTACTCACGGTGGCGCAAGGCGCGATAACATAACAACCACCTTCAACGGCATACAACATACTGGCTGCATTGTTCACCACATCCCCAAGGGCATAGGCCATTCCGCGATAAAGGGAGAAATTTGGCCACGCCGCGCAATGAATCTGTTCGTTCTGTGCGTACATCGCATACTTAGAGAGAGGCTGAAGGTGCTCCCAACAGGAAAGTTGTCCAACTCGGCCAATCGAGGTTTCCTTTACCGATAGGTCACTGCCATCACCTTCGCCAAACACTGTGCGTTCAACATGGGTTGGCTTCAGCTTTCTTCTACGACTGATAATTTCGCCGTCTTCGCCATAGTGCCATTGCGAAATATAAAGGCTGCCACCGTCGCGCTCACTCACACCGATTGAAACCTGTATGTTGTTTTGGCGTGCAGCTTCAGCAATTGCCTTGTCTTCCTCACTGCCCTCCTCAATGCTGCTGTCAAAATAACGACCCACAAACTGCATCTGCCACGCCACTGGACCTAACCAGATATGATTGGGATATCCAGGAAGCCAAGTCTCAGGGAACACGACCAGTTTGCATCCTTTGGATGCAGCTGATGCGATATAAGCTTCAGCTCGCTGTATCCCCTCTGCAAGGTTCAAAAAAGACGGTGCTGCCTGCACTGCAGCAACTTTAAATACTTCCGACATCGCGCATTCTCCTTCTTCGCGTGTAGTGATGTTTTTTCGCCATCAAATCAATAAGGGGTATCTGGCGAGTGGTGAAAACCAGAGCCTTACGATGGGGCTTTTAAACACTAAACGGCGTACATAAGGATTGCTTGCTCAGGAAGGCGGCCTTATTTGTCGTAAAGGGCAGCGAGCAAATTGGCTCAAATTTGAGACAGTGTCAGTTTTGATTTTAGTGTTACAACGTAAAGGTAGGGATAGAAAGAGAGATGATGGATGAGTAGTATCGTCAAGAGGTTTACATATGACACAAACGCTTGTCACCAAAGTGAAAAATTCGCTTTTTGGCGAGAGTCAGTGTGTGATGCTTATGTCAATTTAGGCTGCGAAACCCTTTATCAAAAACACTTTAAAGGCCGAATTGAGCTCTCTCGCCATGATATTATTGACCTCTCTTTTGTGTCTGGGTCAAAGCACAAAGTTATCAGACGCACTGAAGATATTGGACGTGCGACGGACGCAGAGTTTCTATTAAGCATCCAACTTAACAACCGTTCTGTTATTGAACAATGTGGACGCACTGCCCCACTTTCCCGCTACGATTTCACCTTATATAGCAGTACAGAAATTTACTCGATTGATCTGGAAGAAGACTTCAAACAGCTGGTCATTAAGTTTCCCAAGAAGGCACTGTTAAGCCGATTGCCCGATGCCAACATGCTAACGGCAATCCCTGTTAATGGCACGTCTGAGTTAGGTCGTTTGGTCGCCAATACTGCATTGAATATATCATCCCTTATCGACAGCCAAACCACTGACTGTAAACGCTTGTTACAAGAGACATTGATAGACCTCGTTGCCACTTCATTGGCGCCTCTTCGAGGTTCGCGCGTTGAATTGTCCCACCCAGAGCAACAACTCCTTATTCGCGCCAAATCCTTTATTCTTGCAAACCTGCAAGATGCCAGCCTTAACCGCGAAGACATCGCGAAAAGCCTTGGGTTGTCAGTACGTCGCCTTAGTGAGGTATTTGCAAGAAATGAAGAAACCGTGTGTGGGTTTATCCGGGAGAGCCGAATGCAAAAAATCGCCAGCGATCTTTTGGATGAACGTTTCTCCAAAGTAGGAATCAGTGAAATTGCATTTAAGTGGGGTCAGAATAACCTCCAGCACTTCTCACGCACCTTTCGTGACCAGTTTGGTTGCTCACCCAGAGATTACAGGAAAGCAATGCTTGGCAGTCAATGATGGGCATTTTGAAACTTACAAAATCGCTTCGATAATAAAGCTCGGAAATCGACTGAGCAATACAGTGAACTAGCCCAAAGCTCCCGCAGGCCTGCTGACACTTTCAGTCTACTCATTCAAAATTCATAACCCCTTTATGGCTGAGGCTGTGCTAAAACAGTTTATAGATCATATTGTTTACATGCGCATTAAGGACGTCAAATGACACCTACTCCCCGTCTTTTTATTGTTGAAGATGATGATAAGCTTCGTCAGCTCCTGTCCTCTTATTTCAGGGAACAAGACTTCGAGGTTCAGGCATTTGATCAAGGAGAAACAGCAATTGCAGCTATTTTATCGGAGCAACCCGACATCGTGATGTTGGACCTCATGTTGCCTGATATCGATGGTCTGACAATCTGCCGACAGATCCGGCCGCACTTTTCTGGCAAAGTACTCATGTTAACAGCCAGTGATGATGATTTTGACCATGTGGCTGCACTCGAAATCGGCGCGGATGACTTTGTTACCAAGCCGATAAAGCCGAGAGTGTTACTGGCTCGGTTGCGCGCGTTGATACGTCGAACAGACACGCAAACCCAAACAGCAGAACACTCGCCATCAATCGCACTCAACACTTTGGTTTATGGCAGCTTAACACTGAATAAATCTCGTAAACGATGTGCCTTGGCAGAGAAGCATATCCCCTTATCAGACAGTGAGTTTGACCTTTTATGGTTGCTTGCTGAATCAGCGGATAAGGTGTTATCCAGAGACACTCTCACCCTTGCGGTGAGAGGCATTGAATACGATGGACTGGATCGCACCGTTGACAACAAAGTGGTCAGTTTGCGCAAAAAACTCGGAGACAACCCCTCCTCTCCGTGTCGCATCATTACCGTGAGGGGAAAAGGCTACCTTTTTGTGCCTGATGCTTGGCACGACTTTCAAGACAACGTTTAACTATGTGGCGAATTTATATTGAATCATTTATCGGACTGTTTTTTCTCTTTATTGTCAGTCTGTTTGCTTTTGACTACTTTGTATACCAGCTCAATCCGGATTATGACTATATATTGGAGGACATGCAGGCTGCAGCACTTCACCATGTCCTCAGTACCTTGTCTGAACCGCAGGGCAGCGAGTTTACTGCGCAACTGCTTGCCAACTATGCCGAATCCACCGCCAGTACTTTGAATATTGTGGCTACAGATGTTGCGCCTAAAGAGGTACAAAACTACTTCGCACAGGATCCACCGCCTCACCCTTATTCCTTTTATGACGACAATCGGGCACTTTGGCTCACCTTTGCTCACTCGGACACTTTCTTTCATATTGCCCCCGATGACACAAACCTAGTCAGACAAAAAATTGAATTTAGTGATTCACTGTTTTTTGTTTTCACTGCGTTCGGTTTCTTAATTTACTCAAGCTGGCTTATCTGGTTTATCGGTCGCAGAACACGCGCCCTGCAACACGTAACCGCAGAATTCGCCAAGGGTAACTTAAACGTTCGAGCACCCACCAACAGCGGTAGCAGAGTGGGAAAAATGAACGAAAGCTTTAATGAAATGGCGGAAAAAATATCCCAACTCATTACCAGCAATCGCTCTCTCACCCAGGCCGTCGCCCATGACCTTCGAACACCGATTTTTCGCATTCAGTGGCAAGCAGAAATTCTTCATGAAGAGGCCACGTCACCCGCGCTAAAACAAAAACTCGCGAGCATTATCGAAGACACAGAAGAGATGGAGCAGTTGGTCGACGCACTGCTATATTTCGCGAAAGTGGGTCGTCAGGACGTACCAATCAACAAAGAGGATATTCCGGCCCAGCCATTTATAGCGCATTTGGTTGAGCGCCTACCTAACCCTCAAAATCGCCAAATAGACGCAAAGATTGACCATGACATCTCGTTTTGGGCTGACAAAACCTTGCTAAAGCGAGCAATTGAAAACGTGCTAGTCAATGCCCTGCGCTACTCAGTATCAAGCGTGATAGTGCGTTGTTCTCAGCATGCCCAAATCATTAAGATCACCATCGAAGACGATGGCCCCGGTATTCCAGAACAATTTCGAGAACGCCTTTTTGAACCCTTTTTTAGCATTGACCCCTCAAGAAACAAATCAAACATGGGACACGGATTGGGGCTGGCAATCGTTAAACTGATCATTGAGAAACATGACGGTAAGGCGACCTTCGAAGAGGGTTCCACGGGCGGTGCCAAACTCGTTCTTACCATTCCAAACCATGACACTGACAATCAGTGACAAAGTAAGCACAAAGTAATCACCAACTGATGACACACTGATCCTTTTGTCAGTCTGATTGATTTTGTACGGTGTTCATTAGACGCACAAACAAGGACAGAATCATGAAAAACATTGCAGTTTTATTCTCAACGCTTGCCGCAGCCTCTGCTGTTCAGGCTGCGGGCGACACGTATATATTGAACGGCAATATATACACCAAACAAAACACATGGATAGCGGAGGCAGGCATTGGTGGCATCAGCGACCTCTACAAGGAACAGGATGATTCAGTTGTTCCTGTGTTGAATTTTGGCTACCACGGTGAAGACTTTAACGTCGACTTTAGTGGCGCGAACTATCGCGTATACGGTACAGACAGTGATCGGGTAAACGTTGGAGTCCTATTGACCAGCCCCGGGATAGCATATGACCATGACACCTCTGACTTTCTAAAAGGCATGGATGACCGAGACTTAAGTGTCGACCTCGGCTTAAACGTCGACTTTAGACTCGGGACAGGCGTGATTTCGACCTACTTCCAACACGATGTGTCGGGCGCCTATAAAGGATATATAGCCGGCGCAAGATACTTTGACATTGTCACCATCGGTAATGCTGATTTGGTCTCATTCGCCGGCGTGATGCTGCAAAGTAAAGATTTTGTCGACTACTACTTTGGTGTCAATCCAAACGAAGCACGAGCCAATCGCCCAGCCTACACAGGCGATAGCAGTGTGGCTTATGAGTTAGGGTACAAGCTCATTTACCCTCTCAGTGAAAACTGGAACCTAACACAGTCAACGCTATACACACGTTTAGGCAGCGACGTTGCTGACTCTCCTATTGTTGACAGCGCTAACCAGTGGCTGGTTGGAGCAACCATCGCCTATCACTTCTAAAATTTGGAAAAGCCTGACGGCAACATAGTTCCTGTTTCTGGTTGCAAAAATGCCGACCTCATTTAGGACGGGGCAACTTGCACAAAAAAGCCGCTGACTTCCATCGGCGGCTTTTTCTAGTTCAAATCGGTGTTCGCGTCTTACTTAGCAAACTCTCCTGCTGGCGAACCAATCACAAACTCTTCATTGGTTGGGCTTCTACTCGTATGGAACTCATTTAGAAGGCTCAGTATTGCCCATCAATCAAAGTCGAAATCGGACACGTACTTTTGCTCAAATTGCTGCAAATCCTCAGCTGCCTCGCCCTGCATCTCAGCGCCAGCAGAACGGTTATCCATCGGCATCCAACCGAATGGATTATTGTCGTACATTAAGTTCACATGGCGACAAAGCCCGAACAGGTTGTTGTATATCGAATGTTCATTGATACCGAACTCATTAAGCTCTTGAATAATCTTAACTTTGAGGTCTGGCATGATCGGGAGCTTAGTCAACGCGACAGCCATTCCTTCTTCCTCCTCCAATGCAGTGAATTGAGGGCGCCCCTGAACAAGCGTGGAGGCGTGCACAGTTAGCCTTTTGTTTTTGTCTGCTGCTTTCCCGTATACAGGCATGATGTGTGTTTGTGTAATCGCAAAGGGGTCATCGTCCATATCCAACTGGGGAATATCTTCTGTGTTCAACACATAGACAAGAGGCTGAGAGCCTGAGCTATGGCAGGCGTACCATAGCGCTTCATAAGGGTTAATCGTCCAGTCCAACAAACGGGTTTCCAAGCCCGCGTTATGCGCTTTCATAAGCAGGTGGCATGTAGAAGGGTTATCAACATCGATATAGTCGCAACCATACTTGGCGATATGTGCGAGCATCTTGGCCTCTGTTTCGGCGGTTTTAGTGTGACCGCGCGCCACTTGGGGGAGCAATTTGCAGCGGATATTTGGCTGCCCTCTGAATAGCGTTGTTTCGTTTGAGCCGGAAGTCTCTTCAATCGCTGCCGTAAAAGCAGATAGTGAGTCTATATAGTTAAACTGATTCATAATTCCCTCGCATTGGAGTAGCCAACTGAGTTGTTTAGCTCTTTTTGCACGACCGTCACCGCGATAACGTTAACAATGTCATCCACGCTGCAGCCCCTTGATAAGTCGTTCGCTGGTTTTGCCAAGCCTTGCAACAAAGGGCCGATTGCAACCGCTCCTCCGACACGCTCTGCCAGCTTGTAGCAAATATTGCCCGCCTCTAGATTTGGGAAAATGAGGACGTTAGATTTCCCTTTCACGTTGGAGTTAGGCAGTTTCTTCTTCGCGATATCCGCGACAATCGCCGCATCCAATTGGATATCCTCATCGATAGCAATGTCCGGCAACTGCTGCTTTACCCGTTGAGAAGCCCTGACGACCTTGCTGACCGATTCGTGCTGCGCACTGCCGCTGGTTGAAAAAGACARCATGGCGACTTTCGGTTTTTCCATAAGTAAGGTTTCTGCATTCTTCGCTGCTGCAATAGCAATGCTCGCCAGTTCTTCATCAGAGGGGTCAATCACCAGCCCACAGTCTGAAAAAATCAATCCTCCTTTCATGGTATGGAATGGTTGGCACAGCATCATGAGAAAGAAGCTCGACACAATCGTGCTGGTTCCATCCAATCCAATGATTTGTATTGCGCTGCGAACGACATCTTTCGTCGTGTGCACTGCCCCAGCGACTGAGCCGTCAGCGAGCCCTTTGGCTACCATGAGGTTGGCAAAATTGAGTGGCTTAAGCGTTTCCTGCAACGCTTGCTGTGGCGTCACACCTTTCTTTGCCCGAAGGGTAAGATACAGCTCAGACAACGAAGCGGTGAGTGGGCTAGAATGGGGGTCAATGACTTCAAAGTCGTCAAGTTGAACGTTAGCCTCGTCAGCGGCCAGTTGTAGTTTCTCTCTTTCACCGACCAGAACGACCTTTGCAATTCCACCTTGTTGAGCCTGAGCGGCGGCGATGAGAATCCGTTTATCATCGCCTTCACACAACACAATTTTTGAATCCAACGTCTTCGCTTTCTCAATAATATTGTTTAAAGCTTTCATCGCTTACAGCTCTCTTAACATCACTTTTCAAACCCCAATATCCATACGCCCAGACATCTCTATACAATGCTTATGTCAATGTGCCCCTTCTTTATGGCCCCACTAGCGAAGGAAGCCATAGGGTGAGTTGTGGGAAGAAGGCAATAACAAACACACCAAGCACCGAGGCAAGAACGAAGGGATGAATTTTTGAGGTAATTTGCTCGACACTCGCTCCCCCGATACCGGACGCAACAAAAATGTTCTCTCCCAGTGGCGGCGTCGCAAATCCTATCGACAAAGTACATATCACTACGATGCCAACGTGCGTGGGATCTGCACCCAGCATGTACATGATGGGCAGTAGAACGGGCACAATGATCATGATGGCCGCCAGGGTTTCCATAAACATGCCAATAAAAAGCAGTAGCATGATGGTCAAGGCCCAAACCAAGTACATGTTGTCAGTCACACTCAATAGCGAATCAGCCACATGAACCGGAATTCGCTGTTCGATAAGAAGACGCCCAAAAACCGTGGCGGCGAAGAGAATCAACAGAACACGGCCAGTTATCCATGTTGTGGTGGTCAAAGACTTAAGCACATTCTTAAATTCCAGTTCTTTATGTAAAAAGAACCCCACAAACAACGAGTAGAAAATCGCGACCACAGCCGACTCAGTTGGCGTAAAAATACCACTATAGATGCCACCCAATATCAGAAATGGCGCGAGGATGGACCATACACCTCGACGCAACGACTGGTTGATATCAGGAAGAGACCAGGATTCCATCAACCCTTTGTAGCCTCGACGTTTTGATATGTAGTAGTTAGTCAATATCAGGGTTGTTGCCATAATTAGTCCGGGAATAACACCTGCAATAAACAACTTAGGAATGGAGACAGTATCGAACTCGCCATGCAGGGATATCGCTTCTGGCGGTGCCATCAGCCCCATCGCGGAGATACCGAAAATGACAATAGGAATGGACGGAGGAATGATTATCCCCAAGCCGCCGCTTGCGGCTGTCACCGCTGACGCGTAGCTCGCTTCATATTCGCGTTTTACCATTGCAGGTATCATCAGCATCCCCACTGCTGCCGTGGTCGCTGGCCCTGAGCCGGAAATAGCGCCGAAGAAAAGACAGGCAAAAACCGTTGCTGCTCCCAGCCCGCCAGTCACTGGGCCTGCCATGTTTTCTGCAATATCGACCAATCGGCGTGATATACCGGACGCTTCCATCAAGGCTCCCGCCAAGACAAAAGATGGCAGAGCCATCAGTGGAAAGTTCCCTACAGACGTGAATGCGATTTGCACCAGTGCGATAGGGTTTTTGTCCAAAATCAGGTAGGCTGCCATCGACGCGCCGGCTAATGAAACGGTGATGGGTGCACCAAGCACCAGCAGAACTAAAAAACCACCAAATAAGATGAGTGTTAAATAAGCTTCCATAAGTTCAAATCCCTTATCACTATCTTGTTACTGCCGAGCCTATGGCTACTTGGGACTATCCATCTTTTCTTCGCTGAGCTTGCGGATCTCTTCTGCCTCTGGGTCATCATGTTCAATACCTTTCAAACGATCGATAACATTCCATAGAATCCGTATCGACATCAGTAAAAACGCGATGGGTAGAATCATGTAGATATACTTCATTGGGATACCGGTGGTTTGAGACTTCCAAAATAAGTTCATCTTGTTGAAAACAAAGTCATAACTCAGGTAAACAAAATACAGATTGAAGGCAATCCAGAGCAGATCGGCGATCGTCTCGCAGACGGTTTTCACAATGGGTGGAAAGTAGCTAAAGTGAAAAGAGACTCGGTTATGAGCAGACATTTTCGCTGCAACAACAGCACCTAAATAGGTAAACCAAACAAACAAATAGGTCGCGACTTCATCTCCCCAAGGGATGGAGTATTGAAAAAACTGTCGTACTAGAATCTGCGTAAACAACAGCGTGACAAACACCGCTAGAAACAAGCAGCAGATGTATTCTTCAATTCTGTTTAGGTGACGACGCACTGTTAACAATATCGACATGCTCTTATTCTCAACGTTCAGGCTTCAAAGGTGAGTTCAATCGTTAACCCATCGGACACATTCCGTGCCCGACGGATATTTCCATTATCGACCGAGCTGTTTCAGTGCGTTATCCAGTTTTTCTTTACCACCAATGCTGCTGTAGAACTTAGGCCAAACAACGGTTGTTACGCTCTCAATCCATTCCTTTTCGTTATTAGCCGGCTCGACGATTTCCATGCCTTTTGCTACCAACTCATTCTTGATACGATCTTCCGTATTTTGAAGAAACTCAAAGCTATGCACCGTGGATTCCTGACCAGCTTCCAAAATCGCCTTTTGCATTTCAGGTGATTGGTCCTGGAAGACCGACTCACTGATGATAAGAGGCTCCATCGAGAAGATATAACGGATATTGGTCACATACTTCTGTACTTCATTGAATTTCATAGCAGAAATAGTGATGTAAGGGTTATCCTGACCGTCGACCACACCTTGTTGAAGGCCGGTAAAGGTTTCTGACCACGCCATGGGTGTAGGGTTAATACCCAGCGCCTGATAGGAAGCAATCATGATTTCATTGCGGGGAACACGGATCACCAGACCTTTTAGATCTTCAGGCGTTTTGACAGGCCGTTTAGAGTTAGTGAGAACGCGGAAACCCGAATAAGCCCAACCAATAATTCTGACGCCTGCATCACGTATTGTGTTCTCCACAAGCTCTTTGCCGATATCGCCTTGTGTCAGCAGTCTCGCCTCTTCGGCTGACTGAATCACATAAGGCATCGTCAACAAGCCAACGGTTGGAGAAAAAGGCGTCACGTTGTTGATGGCTAATACAGAGAAATCAAGCAAGCCGATAGCTGCATTGTTAACTGTGTCTTGCTCGGTACCTAATTGGCCATTGGGAAAAAGATCAACCTTCGCTTTACCATTCGTTTTATCACTAAGTTTTTCAGCAAACGTTTTACCCAATTCCCACTGTGTACCACCAGCACCATCACCCAGCGCCATTTTAAATGTTTGAGCGTATAACTGCGGGGCTGTCAGCGCCAAGCTGAAAGCTGTGACAATAGCGAGGACGTTACTACGAATTAATTTCATGCTCTTAACCTCTTTAATTAATGTATTGGTTCTGACTTTCCTCGGGTGCCAGCCACCCAATGCAGGCGGCAAAACGTTGCGCTAGATTTCGGTGTTATTGTCCCAAACCAACTGAATTCTCCGTTTACAGCGGGTTTGGCTTCATGCTTGGCTCCATCAAGCAGGTGCGCTGCAGCGAGCGCTTATCAAGTTGCGATTCGAATGCATTTGCGTATGTCACTAAAGCACTTCGTCTTTTAAGTGATACCAACGGTATAAGAATCGCTGCCCAAGCCGTCGAAACGGCGCGAAGTGTTCTGATTCAACAAGCTCCCTCACATTTGGATAAGGTAACTTTGACTGGAAAATAGGAAGATTGAGATCTTTGGTATCACCCGCAATCCACTGCGCTAGCCGCTTGCCCGCCTGCGCGGAGTACATCACGCCATTGCCGCCATAACCCAATGCGTAATAGAGGGTCTCGGATTCGTTTGGCTGGAAGATTCTTGGCATCATGTCATGGCTCACATCAACCCAGCCCCACCATGAGTAGTCGATACTGATACCCTTCAAGGCGGGGAATTTTCGAACCATATCCGCGTACAACTTGTTCTCGTACTTCTGCTTGGGCGCTTCGAAACCGGTAATGGCGCTACGCGAGCCAATCTGTAGTCGGTTATCCGGAAGTAACCGGTAGTAATGCCGAAGGATACGAGTGTCTGTGATGATCTGCGTTGTTCTGAAATTGCACGCCTCTATTTCTGACGGTGTTAAAGGCCGGGTGACCATGGAATTCGACAGTATGGGCAACAGACGGTTTTTCAGCTGAGGGTGCAGGGATTGAGAGGTATAGCCCCCCGTTGCAATCCCTACGCTTTGCGCTTTTACCGTGCCATGCGGTGTTTGCAGGTAGTGGATGCCTTTTCGTGTCTCCCACCCGGTAACTGGACTGGCGGGGTGCACTTTCACGCCTAACGCACGTGCCTTTTTCAAATAACCAAAGGCCAGTTTTCCCGCATGTATGCCAATCCCCTCAGGTTCATGCAACGCCCCTGCAGCTTCCACATCGTTGACGTATTGCTCTTTGACCGTCTGGGCATCAAAGATTTGAGCATCATAATTAAACGTTTTTCGAAGCAGTTGAGCCTCTTTTACTAGCCTTGGCATCACCTTCGCACGGTGGGCAATATAGAGATGTCCGCCCGGCTGGGGATCACAATCGATGTCTTTGATCAGCGATTTGAACGTTTCCATGCCATCTACACACTCTTGATGCATGCGAAGCGCCGTATCTAACCCCCATCGCTCAATCCACTGTGAGCGCTTTAACCGGCCAGAAGCGCATTGAGCCTGTCCGCCATTTCTGGTGCTACATCCCCAACTGGTGCGGTTCGCCTCTAAAACAGTCGCTTTAATGCCATAGTTTTCTGCCAGAAAAATAGCTGCGGTCAGTCCGGTAAACCCCGAACCGACGATCACCACATCGGCATCAGTATCACCGGGGAGCGGGCCATCGTCTTCCGGCGGCGCACCGGCAGTACCAATCCAATATGAAGGAGAATAATCCCTACCCTTGCCCGGCGTCGTATCCACAAGGGGATCGTAGGCTGGGTCATAAGCATCAGTTGCTGGAGTCGGGGAACGGGAGAGCTCATTTTCGACACCAGATATCTCTTGAGTGGCTGATTCCATTGCTTGCTCCGATATCAATTGCTAAAGAATCCCAACAACAATCAAACCACTAAGGCAGGTCTGTCTTTGCGGAAGGCATTTTTTACTGCAATCTTGCCGCCATGGAGAGTAAACACATCCACCATACGCGCTTCTATCCGGCTGCCATCTGGTTTTGTCGCGCAAAAAGTAGACTCAGTGATGGCTTTGTCCCCGGATAAAATCGTGTGCTCTGCATCTTTCCAACACACATCAGGAAAGGTTTTCCACACTTGTTCGAATGCATCGCGGACGGCATCAAACCCCGAAATAGTGGTGCCTTGCAGTTCACTACCGGCGGCCGTAAGAAAAACACAGTCATCCGTCATAAATGTCATTAGTGCTTCAACATCATGGTCATTCCACGCTTTCGAAAATGCGTCCAAAAAGTCGGTGGTGATGGAATCAGGGTTTCCCTGAGTCATAGAATTGTTCACGTTAAAACTCCTTTTTCATCCGCGGTCAGCGCTTTAAGCTGAACCTTGTTATATTTGAAATCTGTCTCGGGTTAATTTTTAAGAGAGCTCTGGCCGAGCGCACTCGGCCAAACATTCACTCTCTATTTAATGAGTTTTCTCTCTCGGTGCTGTCGACTTCGCGACATCCGGTTAAACGTAATCCTGATACTTTTCGAGGAAGCGAACAGGGGTAGAGAGCGCATCGCGACGGAATGGGTCTCCCAACTCCTGTGTACACATGATCTCAATCACGGTGGTTTTCCCTTCGTTCATCTGTTTGTCGATCGCGGTTTTAAGTGCTGGGCCAACATCTTCCAAACGATCTACAGTGACACCTTCCGCCCCCATAGCGCGTGCAATTTCTGCGAAGCTTTCGTTATCCAACTCACCCGCAACAAAGCGACGGTTGTAGAAATCAACTTGGTTCTTTTTCTCTGCGCCCCACTGACGGTTATGGAAAACCACTGCCGTTACGGGAATGTGGTGTCGCACACAGGTCATGGTTTCAATCAGACTCATTCCCCAAGCGCCATCACCAGCGTAAGAAATAGCAGGTCTGTCTGGCGCCGCCATTTTGGCGCCAATGATGGTTGGGAACGCGTACCCACAATTACCGAAACTCATTGCCGCGAAGAAACTGCGGGGCTTCTCGAATCTTAAGTAGCTATTGGCAATGGAGTTAATGTTGCCAATATCTGTAGAAACCATGACATCTTCAGGCATGGCTTTTTCTAGCTCACGCAGAACTTGGCGGGGGTGGAGATATTCGCCACCGGAAAATGGCGTTTCATTTGCGTTATGCTCAATCATGTCGAGGCTGAAAGCGTCTTTTTCATGCGTCCACTCGTCCAGCTCTTTTTCCCAAGCATCTTTTTCCTGTTTCATGATGCCAAGTCGCTCTTCTTTATTGCTATCACATGCCAGATCTCGGCTACTTAAGCGCTCGGTCAGTGCCACCGCAGCCGCTTTCGCATCACCACAGATACCGACTGAAATTTTCTTCACCAATCCCAGCATTTTGTTGTCAGCATCAATCTGGATGATTTTGGCGTTCTGCGGCCAGTAATCAAGGCCGTGTTGTGGCAAGGTCCCAAATGGCCCAAGGCGTGAGCCCAGCGCAATCACAACATCCGCTTGAGCGATCAATTTCATTGCTGCTTTTGAACCTTGGTAACCCAACGGGCCACACCACTGCGGATGTGAAGCGGGGAATGAATCATTGTGCAGGTAGCTATTTACCACTGGTGCACCCAAACGCTCAGCCAGTGCTTTACATTCTTCAACAGCATCTGCCATCACGACGCCGCCACCAGAAATGATCAAAGGGAACTTGGCTTCAGCAAGGATATCTGCTGCTTCATTCAAACTACTCTCGCCACCAGCGCCCCGATCTAAGCGGGCTGGTTTCGGAATTTCACAGGTAATTTCGCCATAAAAGTAGTCGCGTGGAATATTCAACTGCGTAGGGCCCATTTCGCTCATGGCTCTATCAAAACAACGCCCTGTGTACTCCGCCATTCTTGCTGGGTGAGTGACATGTCCTTGGTATTTAGTGAATTCCTGAAACATCGGGAGTTGGTTACACTCTTGGAATCCTCCCAACCCCATGGTCGTGGTTCCTGTTTCTGGTGTGATCACCACCACAGGGCTGTGCGCCCAGTAAGCCGCCGCAATCGCGGTAACACAGTTACTGATCCCTGGGCCATTCTGACCAATCACCACCCCATGATTTCCAGACACACGTGAGTAGCCATCTGCCATATGTGCTGCACCTTGCTCATGCACCACTGGGATCATCTGAATCCCAGCAGGCGCAAAGATATCCATCGCATCCATGAACGCAGATCCCATGATGCCAAACATCGTTGTGACGTTGTTTGCGACCAGTGTTTCCACAAATGCTTCTGATGGCGTCATCTTAGTTGGACCTTCAACAACAGTACGCCCTGATGATTCACTCATTATGTTCTCCTTGCCAAATTTCATAAAATGGAATTAAATGTTTCGTTATACGGAATTTAACATCCAGTTAATGCCATGTTTTGGGATTGGTCAATAAATAAATTTAATAGCGGAATGTTTTATTTCGTAAGTCTCACCACCGAGAAATGGTGTCGTTGGTAAAGCAGGAGGCACAAACGCTTGCTGAAAGGATTATTGAAGGAGGAGCAATGGAGACCACAATGTTACAAGGGCCCGATATTCTGGTGTCTGCCAAAGAAGTATTCGGTATCGATACGCATTTACTTGTACCCGCGTTTTCTAATACCAGTGAATTGGTACCCAAAATTGACCCTGACTATGTGTTCAATCCAGAAGTGACCACGGCTATTCTCGCGGGCTTCGCTCACAACCGAAGAACACTGATTCAAGGGCTACATGGCACGGGTAAATCCACCCACATTGAGCAAATTGCAGCCCGGCTTAACTGGCCTTGCATGAGAATCAACCTTGACGGGCATATCAGCCGATTGGACTTGGTAGGAAAAGATACTTTGGTTATTCGAGATGAAAAGCAGGTCACTGAATTCCAAGATGGCATTCTACCTTGGTCAGCGAGCCGACCTATCGCGCTGATCCTCGACGAGTATGATGCCGGAAGGCCTGACGTGATGTTTGTCATTCAGCGCTTGCTTGAAAAAGATGGAAAGCTCGTCATGACAGATAAAAACAGAGTGATAGAGCCGCATCCTTCATTTCGTCTTTTTGCCACAGCCAACACTGTCGGTTTAGGTAATTTGCAGGGCCTTTATCATGGCACTCAGGTATTAAATCAAGCGCAAATCGACCGATGGAACCTCGTCGTGACACTCAATTACCTCAAACCGAAAGCAGAAGCCAAAATAGTTTTAGCTCGTGTTCCGTCCAACAATACTGAGCGCGGACGAAAGCTGGTGGCACAAATGGTTGAACTTGCGAACCTCACGCGCCAAGCGTTTTCAACCGGTGATACATCAACGTTAATGTCGCCACGAACAGTGATTACATGGGCGGAGAATTGCGAAATCTTCACAGACCCGAAAGTTGCCTTTCGTCTTACCTTCCTAAACAAATGTGATGAAGCCGAATGGCCAATCATCAACGAGCTTTATCAACGTTGTTTCAATGAGGAAATCTTAGAGGAAGACTCTGCTTTAACGGGCACTGAAAGATGAGTCGCGCTCACCACTCCGAACCCGCACCTTTTACCCGCGCCCAACAGCGTAGACGGGAGCTCACGCTAGCGACCATCCGCTCAGAAACGGGCAACTCGGAGCTCAAGCTTCGTGGTGAGCAGTTTTACAATGGTGCGGTGTATATGCCGATCTCAGCCGCTCACTTACAGGCTGATGATCTTTCCCATGATGCGCAAGCACAGCGCGGGCGGGCCGACGCTATTTCATCACGCCTTTTGTTCAGTGATGCAGATCTTTATCAATCAACAATGCCAGCCGAATCTTTGGCGCGAATGTTATTCGACCTACTGGAGCAATTTCGCACCGAGGCTTTGTTCAGCGACGGCAGCCAGTTGGGTACCCAACAAAATATTCGCCATCGTTTTGATACATGGAGCAGACTGGCATTGCATGCAAGCCTCATGGAGTCAAAGCTCGGTATCTTACTATTCACCGTGATTCAAATTGTTCGGTCACGCCTTTTTTCAATGCCTATCGACCCAGAGATTGAAGACTTAATTGAAGCGACCCGCGCCGGTATTGTGACCAGCCTAGGTACAGAATTATCCGGTCTTCGTCGCAACAAATACAACCAAAGAGACTTTGGGCGGCATGCATTATCACTGGCCGAAAAAGTGTCCGACATGGTGAACGAATGCCTGCGAGATGAGGACGACGAAAATAAAACACATCAAATACTCAGCGCATTTCCGCTATTACTCAACGCAGACATTGATACTGAAAACACCTGCTCTTCAGCCACAGGAGGAAACAGCAAGTCCTTTGTGGCACATCGTCATCAATATCAAATATTTAGCCGCGAGTTTGATTCCGAGGTTGAAGCATGCAGTTTGGTGAGAAAAGTACAGCTTGCAGAATTTCGATCACGCCTTGATAAACGTTTTGCTCATTTGGGACTTAACCTTCGGGAAATTGCTAGAAGACTGCTGCTTTGTTTAAACCAACAAACACGGGACGGTTGGCAATTCGAGGAAGAAGAAGGATACATCGATGGCAGTCGCCTTCCACAGGTTGTCTCATCCCCTATGGAAAAGCGCGTATTTATTAAAGAACACTTCGTTGAACGTCCTGATAGCGCTGTCACCATACTCATTGACTGCTCAGGCTCCATGAAACAGCACATGGAAAATATTATCCATCTCGTTGATGGGCTGGTCAGGGCGCTTGGCATTGCTGGCGTGGCTACTGAGGTTCTTGGATACACAACCCACGCATGGAATGGTGGGCGACCTTACAAACAATGGTTAATGACCAGCAGGCAGGCGATGCCAGGCAGAATGAACGAAGTTTGCCATTTGATCTTTAAAGATGCCAAAACACATTGGCGTCAGGGCTCTAAAAACCTTGCCGCACTGATGAAGAGAGACATTTTCCGTGAAGGAATTGATGGCGAAGCGATTGAATGGGCATCGGCAAGGTCGAATCAAATAGATGCCTCAAGACATGTATTGCTGGTGATATCTGATGGCAGCCCCATGGATACGGCGACTAACCTGACCAATGATGATTTCTATTTAGACAACCACCTCAGGCAGGTCATCGCACAAAGGGAAAAACAGGGTGACATCATTGCTGCAATCGGTGTTGGTACAGACCTTAGCCGCTTCTACTCTAAAAACTTAACCTTAAATGTTGATTTCGAGCCYGATAGTGCAACGTTTAACGACGTCATCACGCACATTACGGCGTCAGTTAGGGAGACACGAGTAAAACGGCGGAATTCGCAAAAGTAAGCTAACCAGCGAATATCTACGTGAATACATGGCAAAAATGGCAACAGATTTCATTTTCCAAGATGATTTATTGTCATTTTCCGAAACTCTGATATACATGGCGGGTATGGAGGAAGGGATAACCATGACAAACAGTAAAAAATCCGATTTGGCCGTTTTAGACGGTGATACACCAACATTACGATTATTCTCTTTGCTGGAAATTATTGCAAAAAAAGACGAATTCTTCTCATTGCAAGATCTCACCGAAGAAACCAATATTCCCAAACCTTCACTGCATAGAATGCTTCAGCAGCTTGAAAGCGCAGGTATCATTCAACGTGACGGCGACGAGCGCCACTATGGAAGCGGCGCGAGATTACGTCATCTGGCTGAAGATGTGTTGTTAAATTCAACAACTCACAGCGCCAGACACCAAGTGTTAAGCCAATTGCGGGATGAGGTTGGCGAAAGCTGCAACCTCACCTCTTTGTCTGGTGGTGAAGTCATTTACGTCGACCGTGTAGAAACAGAAGCACCTTTGCGTTTCCATTTGCATCCAGGCTCTAAGGTACCAGTTCACTGTTCGGCAACAGGTAAATTGTTTCTAGCAAATATGGCCCCTTCCCAGCGCCGTAGACTGCTTAGTAACGCAGAACTGACAGCTTTCACCGAGAAAACAATCATTGATATGTCATCTCTGGAGAAAGAATTAGAAAACGTCAAAGCGTGCGGCTATGGAATCGACAATGAAGAATTCTTGCCTGGATTATTGTGTGTAGCCGTTCTGGTGCCGTCTAAACGCGGAAGGTCAAACCTCGCTGTTGCTATTCAGGCCCCTATCATGCGCCTCAAGGCCGATCAGGCATTACATTTCTTGCCAGCACTGCAAAGGGCTTCTCTCGCATTTGCAAAGATTGAAGACGAAAGCTGGGGCGATGACAGGTAACACTCATGGGACAGAAGAAAGAAGAAGAAAGAAGAAAAAGCAAAATGCAGAAATCGCTTCGAACAAGGGTTCCAGCAACGCTTTGAGAAACACTTCGAAGCTAAACCTCAAAGCTAAGCCTCAAAGCTAAAACGGCGCTGTCATACAGCGCCGTTTTTCATTGTGGTGATACTCAATGATGCAGGAAGCCAAATCACCTATCGAAGTTACCTAACCTACCGCCGAAAACTGCACCAAGTAGGTAGAAAGTGGCGGCCAGAAGGCAATGATCATCCACGCGACCATGAGTGCAAACAGATACGGCAGTACATATTTCACAATGGTGAAATAGGGTATTCCTGTTATTCCGCTGGCAACGTACAGGTTCAACCCATAAGGCGGCGTGATAAAGCCAATGGCATCACCGACCAAGAAGATCACCGCAAAGTGAATAGGATCGACACCCACGCTGTAAGCAATTGGCGCAAGGATGGGCGCAAGAATGATGGTATTTGGCAGGCTTTCTAACACGGTTCCCGCCAACAGCACCAACATCATGCAGGCAATCAACACAAAAGTGGGATCGCCAATCGCTGACATCCACCCTCGCACCACTTCGCCCGCCCCCAGCAATGACAGCAACTGCTGCATCACCACCGACACCGCAATCAAAGGCGCTAGCATGCCTGTGATTTGCCCGGAGCGAAGTAAGATGTTCGGCAGTTCACGCAGCTTAATTTGGCGCGTGATAAGCACACCGGCTATCAAACAAAACCCGACAGTTACACCTGCGGCTTCTGTAGGAGAAAACGCACCCGAATAAATGCCGTATATCACGATACCGATAGCAATGATGCCAAGGTAGGCTTTCAAGCCAGTTTTCAGAATACGCTTGGGTTCAAATTTGATTAAATTCCCCCAACCGTTTTTCTTACAGACCACGTAACACGCTAACTGCATGGCGATCACCATGAGTAATCCCGGCAGCATGCCACCGACGAACAAGTCACTGATGGAGAGATCCAATAAGAAGCCATAAACGATAAAGATGATACTCGGCGGGATAATGATCCCCACCGTTCCCCCTGCCGCTGCAGTAGCAGCTGCGAAGCGTTCATCGTAATTGTTCTTTGCCATTTCGGGTTGCATGATGGAGCCGATCGTTGCCGTTGTACCCGCGTTGGAGCCTGAAATGGCCGCGAACATGCCACACGCACCAATGGTTGCCATGCCCAAGCCCCCTCTCACCCACCCTAATAT